>JAXDCM010000199.1:0-3194 GCA_034677965.1 Syntrophales bacterium | reverse complement strand
AAGCATCGGCCACGAAGCCAAACCAGTTGTTGCCGCACTCAGTGAACCCGAGCTGCGTCGCCTTCATCACAACGATTTCGGATACCCCGCTCGCCGGAGACAGGTCATTCATTACGTCCCTGAGATAGGGGGTGCGGCTGCTGCGGTACTTGCCCGGCTCGCTGCTGCTTTTCTTCGGCAGCATGCGATGAAGATCGCTCCATTCAGTGACGGTGAGATCCGGATCCGGGCGGAGACCTTCGGCAAACGCGGAGAAATAGACCTCCGCACCGTTTAACACGACGGCCTCATGGTCGTAGCAAGGGCCAGGGCGCGTTCCATGATTCCCTGCATCTCGAACCACAATGGGATGGTGGGCAGGGTACCATGTTTAGCTGCGTACCGTTTACGTTCTGCCGTCAGATCAATTCCGTACCGGCGGGAATACAGTCTTTCCAGCTTGAACCATGCCGCTTTCATGTCACCGCCGTTCAACCTGGCGTAAGTCTGAACGGCGTCCCGGAGTTGCTGCCGGGGACTCAGGTTTTTCCAATGTTCGGGAATGTTCATGGCCTGTTTTCTCCTTACGAAGCCCCTATGATGTCATCGATGCTTAAATTTTCAAGGTTTGGCTTTACTTCCCCACTCTCCGACTCGTTCTCATCTGTTCCCCAATCTTGCTTGATGTTGAATCCAACGGACCGTTGATATGGTGTCACTTCTAAAATCTCATAAAGGTACGGCTTCCCGGATTTCTTCACAAGTTTAAGCTCATTGGCGGTCCCCTTTGACACCCCGTCATGAATGAGGAGAAAATGACTGCATTCTTTCACGACCTCTTTGGAGCGGTGCTCAAATGCGCCGCGAAGATATCGGAAATTGAGAAAATGCAGGATCAGCGGGATTGCAGTTTCTTTCGCAACCCGCTGTGCGACCTCACACACGCCTTGCGGCTCCTGAGTCGTCACCAAATAGGCCGGTTGCCACTGTGCAATCGCGTCCAGGATGAGGATCTTGACCCGTTCGTCATTGAGAGACCTGCTGCCGAAAATGCCCAAAATTGTCCTTGCCGTCATTGCTCAAACCCTCCAATGCCTGCCGAATTTCCGTTGTGAGCAGGCTGGTAATCTTCCCTTGATCCGATTCAGCCGCCAGGACCGGAGAGATCCTGTCAGGAATATTCAGAAGGGTATCCCGCAACATCCGCGCCTGGTCGAATGCTGCCTTCTTGACCGCTTCGGCCTCCACGAGCTTGCCGGTCCGTTCGTCCAAATCCAGTTTCAAATGGGCGGCCTTAAATCTCTGTGCGAGCGTCCTGGCCTCGTGAAAGGTTAAACTCGCTGTCCCTGCTTTCCGGGCAGTCTTAATCTTTTCTTCCGTCGTCTTGTCCGGCGGCGGATCGTCCGTCAACAGATCCCGCCGTGTCATGGCGTGCCGGTCAAGCGCCTTGTCCGCCTTAGCCCGGTCAACGAGAATCTTCTTCCCTTTCCCTTCCCGGCTGAGGGCGGACTTCGGGATCAACTTTTCGTTGATTTGACGGTAAACAGACCGCCATGTGATCCCCCGGTGTAGGGCATAATCCTTGACTGAGAGTTTAGGCATCGCAAATCCTTAATAAGATTGACTTAATTTTTAAAGTCTGGCCCTGGCAGTTTTTTGTCGCTCAGCGACCCGTATTAACCCCCCCCAAACCCAGGACCCGCGCCGCAAGTGTTAAGAAGGGACCGCCCCGCCCTGTAGCGAGACGGCCCCGTGATCCCGTGACCCTGGAGGAGGGGTGAGGGACCGCCCCCACGCCGGGAACATGACCGTAGCGGCGCGGGCGCTATCTTATTACCGAAGTCCATCAAGAATGATTTCCGATCCGGCCGCCGGTGCCTCCAGGCCCAGCTCATCGGCAGTCTGGAAGGTGACGTCCCTCCATTCGGAAATTCGATTAATGATGTCTTGCAGTGCTTCCTGCAACTGCTCAGATACTACGTTCCGCGCTGAGATCACCGCTGCCTGGTAGAGCTGGCCCATGTTCTTGGCAAACTGATCTTCCTCGGCCTTCGCCAATCCCACCGCACGTTCCGCAAGATCAACGACGGAGCGGAGATCCTGCAGAGCGTCACGAGAAGACCGCAGCTTCCGGAGAAGCGCTGACGGATCTCCACCGGCGCTGACGGTCTCGCTGATCTCGCTTTCCAGCCGCTTGATGTTTGCCTGCTGGTCCTCGATCCGCCTATGATGCTCTTGCAGGCGGGAAGTCAAAGCGGCGACCTTCTCCCCGGCTGCCTGGCGCTCCTGCTGGAGTGCCTTGAAATTCTCCGGAAGATTATCGATGATAAGTTTCTTCACTTTTTCACCTCCATATCGAGCGGATGCGCTTCCCCGACCTGTGCCCTCCGGAGATAATCTTGATAAACCTCCGGAAATTCGGTTGAGATCCTGGCGATGCTCTCTGTGAGCGTCAATCCCTCCTTGCGCAGCGCCGCCACTCGATACTCAAAATCGCGCCCCTGGATGTGTGCCATAACCTGATCTGAATCCATTTTTCCTTCCTCCTTGTCTTCATTTAGATTTTTGAAACTACCATTCGGGTGCTCAAATGAGACCCGAAATCCTCTCTCACTTCCCCGCTGCCGCCACGGGCAGCCCTCACCCGGCTCCGGTTTCGGGGCTCTAAATTTCCCGCCGAAGGAATAGGGCTTTTTGCTTTCCTCTGCCTGGTCGTCCATCTGTGACTCCTCCTTTCTATGTTGATTATTCCTTGCCCCGGACAAGCGGGCCGAACAGGTCAAGCCAATCGGTGAGACGAAGCATCACAAGATCATCTGCATGCCGCCGGCCCGTTTGATGCACCACGACCAGGGGCGTCTTCCCAGGCGGGCAGTTCCTCTCGGCCTGCGCCATGAACGTGCTGCCAACGAAAGAGACACGGTCCTTGACCTCCACGGCCCAGGGACCGGCATCGATGTCATGCCCGCCCAGGATCCCCCGGCGTGTCCCGCCCAGGCGCTTTGCAATCTGCCGCTCGGTGTGCTTCCCGCGTCTTCGGTTGCCTGCCGGGTTCATGATTCCCCCCATAGCGAGTAGAGTCGGAAGCTCCGGAAGGGCGCTCCGGTCTTCGCATACCTCGCCCATACCTCAGGCTGCTCTTTCTGCAGGCGCCTTGAATCGATGGTCACACGCCCAGGCTGCAGCCGATTGTAGATCCTCACCCCCGCCCCCTC
>JAXDCM010000198.1:0-3243 GCA_034677965.1 Syntrophales bacterium | reverse complement strand
ATGACCTGCTTCGAACCATGGCAGAGCTGAAAGGCAAGACGACCGAAGATGCCGGCGCTCCAACCGTTGAGGCAAAACTGTTTTATAAAAGATCCCAGAGAGATAAACAGCCTCTCATGCTGGCGATTGCCCCCTCGAAGAAAGAGCGTTTTACCCGGTATCTACCCTTTTACACGCTAACGGCGGCAGCGGAAAAATTTGGCGGCGGAGACGCCAAGGAAGAGGGGTGGATCGAGGCAACCCCTGACCACAAGCCGAAAAAAACGATGTTTGTCGTCCGGATCATGGACCGGTCCATGGAACCCATCCTGGAAGAGGACAGTCTGGGCGTATTCGATTCCAGCGTTCCCGACACTGCGGACGGCTTGATCCTGATGGTACGGAGCGGCAAGATCGACGATCCGGACGGCATCACCATTCGGCGCTGCCACTTTTCCGGACGCACCGAAACCGGAAAAACATTCCGTTATCGTGAACTGCGGATGGAACCGGAAAATCCCGAATACAAAACGATTGTTCTGAAGAATGTAGCGTCCGGCGACTTCAAGATCGTGGGCAGGTATGTCAGCGGGATTTGATCCGTCCATCCTTGCCTTTTCCCCGGCTATGTAATAAATTAACAGATATATGATCAAAGCTTTAAGAAAAACTCCCGTTGCGGACGGGGGATGTTAAGGGTGCGTCATTGTGAAATATGAAGGAATGATCATCAGACCTCCCAGTGAAGCCGGCAGCTTGCTGCTGCAGGTGACCGTGGGGTGCTCCCATAACCGGTGCACGTTCTGCCCGACCTATAAGGGCGAAAAATTCCGGATCAAGTCGTTTGCCGAGATCGAGGAAGACATCCTGGAGGCCGGCCGGTACCGTTCCGTGGAAAAGGTCTTCCTCTGTGATGGAGACGCGCTCATCATTCCCCAGGCCCGTTTGGTGCAGATCCTTGAAGCCGTTCGGTGTCATATCCGGGGAGTCAAGCGGGTGGGCTGCTATGCCAACGCCAAGAGCATCCTGAGAAAATCTCCTGAAGACTTGGCCCGATTGCATGCGGCCGGATTGAAGATCGTCTATCTGGGTGTGGAGACGGGCAACGAGGAGCTGCTGAAGCGGATCGAGAAGGGTGCAACCCGCGAGCAGATGATTGAAGCCGGACGGCGAGTCAAAAAGGCGGGGATCGGCCTGTCCGTAACCGTCCTTTTAGGCATCGGCGGAATCGAGAAAAGCCTTGCCCACGCTTTCGATACGGCCAGCATTCTGACGGAGATCGATCCGGATTACGTGGGCGCCCTGACGGTCATGGTCGTACCGGGAACGCCCCTGTACGAAGATTATATCGGCGGCCGGTTCGTGCTGCCCGACACCTTCGGTTTCCTCAGGGAGTTGGAGATCATGATCGCCCATGCTGATTTCTCGGACTGCTTTTTCACCTCGAACCATGCCTCGAACTATCTGCCCGTTCGGGCGAGGATGCCCGAGAATAAGGATGAGACCGTCCGCATGATCCGTCATGTCGTCCAATCCGGGGACAACCGGCGGTTGCGCCCGGAGTACATGCGCGGTTTATGAGGAGCAGCCGATTTCAATGAAAACGATCGCATCCAGGATCAAGGGGATGTTTTCCGCCAAGGATTCGTCCCATCTGGAGAAGGAAATCCAGTCCATCATCGACGCCGGCGAGGAAGACGGACTCATCGATCCGCAGTCCGGGGAGATGATCCAGAGCATCCTGGAGTTCAGGGACACCATCGTCCGGGAAGTGATGATCCCGAGAACGGAAATGGTGGCTATCCAGAGCGATACGCCGATCGAGGAAATTATCGGTCTGATCACACGCTACGGTCATACGCGGATGCCCCTGTACAGCGGCAGCGTCGACAATATCGTCGGCATTCTGAACGTCAAGGACCTTCTCAAGTTCTGGTCGAAGCCGGTCAGCGAGAACGACATTCTCTCGATACTCCGAAAGCCCTACTATATTCCGGAAACGAAGAACACCCATCTCCTGCTGCATGAATTGAAGCAGCGGAAATATCACATGGCCATTGTGATCGACGAATACGGCGGCACGTCGGGACTGGTCACCCTGGAGGATCTGATCGAGGAAATCGTCGGTGAGATCCACGACGAGCACGACGCGGGGGAGAAAGGGTTCCTCGAACTGCCGGACGGGGATATCCTCGCGGACGGCCGGACGGAAATCGAAAAGATCGAAGACCATTTTGCCGTCCGCTTTCCGGAGGGGGAGTTCGAAACCCTGGGCGGCCTGATTCTGCACGAAATTCGGAAAATCCCCGTTACCGGCGAAACGGTTCGGATTGAGAACTTGGACATGGTCGTTGAATCCGCCGACGAACGAAGCATCAAGAAAGTCCGGATCAAACGGTTGTCCGACAATCAGAACGGCCCGGGGATGTGAATAAAGGCAATCGTTTTGGGGATTGACATCAGGACATTGTTCAGTGCGCTGCTTTCCGGCGCGCTGATTTTTCTTTCCTTTCCCAAGTTCGGTGCGGGAATCCCCGCCTGGGTGGCCTTTGTCCCCCTTTTTTATGCACTCCAGGGAAAACGGGTCATGCAGGGGATGGCGGTGGGTTTCATCGCCGGGTTTTCCGCATGTATCGGGATCTTTTACTGGATCGCCTTCGTTGTCGTTCATTACGGCTACCTGCCGGTCTTCGTGGGCATTGCCGTCATGCTGCTCCTTTCCGCCTATCTGGCCCTCTACATGGCGGTTTTTTCGGCCGGGGTTGTTTACTTCAGCCGAAGTGAAATCCCTCTGATTTTTTCGGGGCCGCTGTTGTGGACATGCCTGGAGTATGTGAAGTCCCATGTCCTCACCGGCTTTCCCTGGGCAAACCTCGGTCACACCCAGTATCTGTACGGTCCCATGATCCAGATCGCTGACGTGACCGGCGTCTTCGGCCTGTCCTTTGTAATTGTATTCATCAATGTCGTGGTCTTCGATATTCTGAAGATCCGGCGGTCCGAAGACCGCAGGCGGATGCCGGTCTGGAAGATTTCCGCCGAAGTCCTTGCGGGTTTTGTCCTGCTGGCCGCTCTATACGGGTACGGCATGATGAGAAGCGATCAGGTCAGAAAAGCCATGGAGACGGCCGCCATCCTGCCTGTCAGCCTCATTCAGGGAAATATCGATCAGAGCATCAAGTGGAATCCGGCCTTTCAGCGGGAGACCCTCCGTATTTACGCTTCCCTTTCACGACAGGCGGCGCCTTCCGGAGAGGGCTTGAT
>JAXDCM010000197.1:0-3872 GCA_034677965.1 Syntrophales bacterium | reverse complement strand
ACTGGTGGGAGCTCGAGAAGCAGGACACCTATCCTTCCCCCGGTCACTCCTGGGCGCGGTTCTTCCGGAATCAGGAGCATCTGACGGAACTCAGGATCGAACCGGATCTGGCCAAGGCCCTGAAGGGAGCCGACGCGTTGGTGCTGGCGGTGCGCCATGAGGCCTACCGGAAGCTCGATCCCGATAGGGTGACGGCCATGACCGGCCGTCCCGTTGCCGTGATTGACTGCTTTGGCCTCCTTGACGACGCCGCCATCCGCCGCTACTTTGAGCTGGGCTGCGAGGTGAAGGGTCTCGGCCGCGGCCACGTCAAGCGCATCAAAGATCAGGTCGGGGGATTGATTCCCGGAAAAGGTGAAGAAATATGATTCTGATTGCCGGTGGTGCGGGTTACATCGGTTCTCATGCGAATAAATACCTCCATAAACGGGGGCAAGAAACGATTGTCTTTGACAATCTGAGCCGCGGTCACAGGGAATTGGCCCAATGGGGCCATTTCGTTTTCGGGGACCTGGCGGACAGGGAACGATTGCGCTTCTGCTTCAAGACCTATCCGATCAAGGCGGTCATGCACTATTGTGCCTTCTGTTACGTGGGTGAATCCGTCGATCATCCCGCGGAGTATTATCGGAACAATGTGGCAAACACGATCAATCTTTTGGATGCCATGGTGGAACATGGCGTAAAATATTTCATCTTTTCGTCCACCTGTTCCACGTACGGCCATCCAGTTCAACTTCCCATGACAGAGGATCATCCTCAGCAACCGATCAACCCCTATGGCAAGTCCAAACTGATGGTCGAGCAAATTCTCAAGGATTATGATGAGGCTTACGGAATCCGCCATGCCTGCCTGCGCTATTTCAACGCAGCCGGGTCGGACCCGGAAGGCGAAATTGGGGAATGGCATGAACCGGAAACGCATTTGATTCCTTTGGCTCTTCAGGTGGCCTCCGGGAAGCGAGATTGTGTGAAGATCTATGGAACGGATTACGACACCCCCGATGGGACCTGCATCCGTGACTACGTTCACATCAATGATTTGGCAACTGGTCATCTTTTGGCCCTCGAATACCTGCAACAAGGTGCCCCGTCGGATGCGTTTAATCTTTGCAACGGGAGCGGTTTTTCGGTTAAAGAGGTGATCGTTACGGCTGAGCGGGTAACCGGCCGCTCCATCAAGGTGGTTGATGCGGCAAGGCGTGCCGGCGACCCCCCTATCCTGGTCGGAAGCTCGGAGAAGGCGAAGAAGATTTTACGCTGGCGGGTGGATTATCGGAGCCTTGAAGACATCATCAAAACCGCTTGGTCCTGGCAGCAGGTAGGGGGTCGTCTCATGAAGGATAACGATTTGAAAAAGCAGGATCGCTGATCGACAGCCATTGCCCCATGGAAATGCGACAACTGAAAAATCCCTACCTGTATCTCATGCTGCTGCTCGACGCGGTTCTGCTGTTGCTGGCCCATTTTTCGGCCTATCTGCTGCGGTTTGAATTCTCGCTGGACCCACCGCAATGGGCCCAGTTCTGGTCCGCCTGGTATTGGATCATCCTGATCAAGCTGGTCTGTTTTTATTTTTTCGGGCTCTACCGCGGGATGTGGCGCTATACCAGCCTGGTGGATTTGAAAAAAGTTTTTGTCGCGGCGGTCACCTCTTCTCTGTTCGTGACCACTTTTGTTGCATTCCTCTATCAATTCCAGGGCTTTCCACGATCCGCTTTTCTCATTGATTTTGTGTTGACCTTGCTTTTCATCGGCGGCATCCGGGTGGGGGTGCGGATGGTACTGAACCCCGGTTCGGTCATGAGCGAAGGGTTCCTCGGAAACGGCAAAAACCGAAAAAGGGTCATCATTCTCGGGGCGGGTTTCACCGGGGAAAAGGTCGTGCGGGAGATTCTCGACAGCCCGGCCATGGAAATGAAACCGGTGGCCTTTCTGGACGACGACCGGAGCAAGCAAGGAAAATCGATTCACGGGGTGCCGGTCAAGGGCGGCATCGGGGAGATCGATAAATTCGAAGATGAGTTTGATGAAATTCTGATTGCGGTTCCCTCCGTGAAGGGGGAGCAGATGCGCAGAATCATCTCCGCCTGTGAAAAGACCGGAAAGCGGTTCCGGATCACGCCCAGCCTCATGGAACTGATTGACGGACGGATCTCCGTCAAGGCCATGAGGGATGTAAAATTCGAAGATCTGCTGGGGCGGGAAGAGGTCCGGCTGGACACGGAACTGCTCAACCGGACGTATCGCGGTAAACGGATCCTTGTGACCGGGGCGGGCGGGTCGATCGGCAGCGAGCTGATCCGTCAATTGGGGCGTTATCGCCCCAGTGAACTGGCGTTGCTCGATTTTTCCGAATACAACCTGTTTCAGATTGAAATGGCGGCCCGTCGGCAGTTCGAAGCCATTCCCGTGGAGGCCTACCTGGTGGACATCCGCAGCGAAGAGAATCTTCGCCGGGTTTTTACAGGGTTCAAGCCGGAGGTGGTGTTTCATGCGGCGGCCTACAAGCATGTGCCGATGCAGGAGCTCAATCCCTGGGAGGCGGTCCTGAACAATATCCGGGGGACACAGCATCTGGTGACGATCGCGCAGGAAACCGGGGTGGAGCGGTTTGTTCTCGTTTCGACGGACAAGGCCGTGCGGCCGACGAACATCATGGGAGCCACAAAGCGTGTCGCGGAGATGTTCGTGGAGTGCGTAAACGGGGGAAACGGCTGCCGGTTTGTGGCGGTGCGGTTCGGCAACGTGCTGGGCAGTTCGGGCTCCGTGATTCCCATCTTCGAGGAACAGATCACGGCCCGGATGCCGGTGACGTTGACCCACCCGGAGGTGACGCGCTTCTTCATGAGCACGGTCGAAGCGGCGCAATTGATCCTGCAGGCGGGTTCGATGGGCGAAGGGGGCGAGATCTTCATCCTCGACATGGGTCGGCCGGTGAAGATCGCGGACATGGCCCGGGACCTGATCCGCCTGCACGGGCTGGAACCGGAAACGGACATTCCGCTCCGGATCATCGGGCTGCGGCCCGGTGAAAAGCTTTATGAAGAGCTGATCACCGAAGGGGAAGGGATCGTTCCGACAGCCCATGAAAAAATCCGCGTGCTGCGCGGCCGACATTGCGAGTTTGTGCCGCTGAACGAAAAGATTGAAGCGCTGGTCCGGGCGGCCCTCCGTTACGACACCGCACGGATCAAGTCCTGCCTGAAAGATATCGTGCCCGAATACACCCCGCAATAAAACAACGGTTATCCATGGTTGCGGAGCATCAACTCGATCGGATGGGGATGGAGGTAGATCTGCTTTTGCAGATAGGGTTCGCCATAGAGGCGGACGTAGTGTGCAATCAGCGTGACCGGGACGATCAGCGGTAGGAGGCCCCGATGGTAGTTTCCGATCACTTCCCCCAGCTCCTTCTTTTCGTCCGGGGTCAGCTTTTTTTTGAAGTAGCCCGCCATGTGCTCGAGGACGTTGGTCTGTTTCCGGACCGTCGCAGTCAAGCGGAGCCCTTCCATCAGGTTTAGGAAGTATTCTTCGCGAAGTGCCGCCAGTTTCATCCGGTCCGGGTTGGCGACGAGGCGTCCGAGGATGGTCAGATGTTTCGGGCTGTGCGAGAGGATCAGAAGCTTGTGTTCCGCGTGAAACATCACGAGCTCCTTCATGCCGCCGTTCCTCCGTTCCAGTTCCCGCCACCGCCGGTAGACGAAGATCCGTTCGATGAAGTTCTCCCGGAGAGCCGGGTCGTTCAGGCGGCCGTCCTCCTCGACGGGAAGCAGGGGGAAACGTCTCATGAACGCTCCGGCGAAGATTCCCACCCCCTTCTTCACGGCCATGCCGGTCTCCGGGTAAACCTTCACCGCGGCCATTCCGGA
>JAXDCM010000196.1:0-12806 GCA_034677965.1 Syntrophales bacterium | reverse complement strand
ACCCGAGAATTCATGGTGATGACATCCTTCGGGATTTTTTGGGGACTGACCAATTTCGCCCTGTCCAGTTCTTTTTCCAGCCTTTCCAAATTCGTTTTCGGCTTGGGGCTGCCTGCCTGGACACCCGCAATTAAGGCCCTGAGCTTTTGCATATCCGGTTTTGTAATGTAAATCGTCCTGCTGCTCATGACATATTTCCTTCTCACGTATTTGTCTTCAAATTTGAAGGCTCGGCATACTCGTAGTTAAAGCGATCATCCGACCGTTTTTGCCGATCGCGGCACCGATCCTGTCGATCCAGGGGATCCCGCCTGTATATCCGTTCGGCATGTTCCACTCCCCACTCTGCACATTGAATTGAGTTGACTTGCTTTGGACAGCTTGAGTATACGGGGCGACGTCCCTTACGTCAAGGAAGAGATTTTTAATTGAGTTCTTGCACAAGAATCATCTAAAATAACAACTACGGCAACGGTTCAGGCCGGATCTTACCGACGGAAGGGGACAACATGGCCGGTCGTCTCATCATGGAGGAGCAACCTAAGCTCAGATCTCCCTATCTGTTGATTGGACAGAAGGGATGGCTCAATGCCGGTGAAGTTTCCACGGGCTGCATCGATTATTTGCTGCGAAAGCTTGATGCCCGCAAGTTCGCTCATATCGAGTCACAGGGATTCTACATCTACCAGATGCCGAGCTCGACCGCGGAACTGACCCTGCGGCCCCATACCCGCATTAAGGAGGGATTGGTCAAGAGGCTCGATAGTCCGCAAAATTTTTTTTTCTTCTGGAAAAGCGACACCGACAACGACCTCATTCTTTTTCAGGGCGTTGAACCGAACCTGGATTGGCCGTTATACGCACAGGCCATCCTTGACACAGCACGCCACCATCAGGCGTTGAGGATCTATTTCCTGGGAGGGGTCTTTGATCAGGTGCCTCACACCAGAAAAACGGCCATCCAGGCCACGGTCAGCCACTCGCGGCTGAAGGATGAACTCAAGGCCTTTGCTCGTTTCACCGATTATGAGGGCCCCTGCAGCTTCACGACCATGTTGCTCACCCTGGCCCGTGATCAGTCAATCGAGTTTGCAAGCCTTCACGCCCGAACGCCTCTCTATATCCACGATCTGAACTCCATGGCTTGCTACGACCTTCTGAGCAACTTCTTCGCCATGACGGGTTTTCGCATCGATCTGAACGATCTGAAGCAGGCCGGTGAGGAACAGATGAAGCTGATCGACAGCGCCTTCGGCAAAAATCCCAAGGCTTTGGCCCAACTCAGGAACCTGGAAAAAATATTCGATGCCGCCTCCGGTGAAAAGGCTATCCGGAACCCAGATGAAAGCGAGGATGCGCTGCTGGAGGAGATGCTTCAATTGAAGAGGGAGGGCGGTAAAATCCATTGATGTTATCCTTTTCCCTGTTTTTTCATGGGGCTCAGCGCGTTGGCGGCAGTGGTGGCCTGATGGCCCTCGCAAAATAATGTGCCGGGGAATGGCAGGATGAAGCGCTATCTCAGACTGTTCGGAAACGTCGCTGACTGGTGGAAACACCTCGCAGTCAAAGCGGGGATCCATCGGGAAGATCCGGTTGTGTTCCATCTGCGAAACGGGGTGACGATGGAAGTTCCGCTGATCCTCTACCACGAATTCAAGGAAATCTTCCTCGAAGATTGCTACCTGCAGGGTTTTGAAAAACCCCTCCCGGACTCCCCTATCGTCGTCGACATTGGCGCAAACGCGGGTTTTTTCTGCCTCCAAATCGCAAGCCATCGGCCGAAGGCCCGTATCCTCTGCTGCGAACCGATCCCGGTCAACTTTAAGCAGTTGTCACGCAATGCGGCCATCAATCCGAATCTGGATATAACGGCCCGGCAGGTCGCCGTCTACGGCCACACCGGCAGCATGCAGCTGCTGGTGGAATGGGAAGATGCATTGTCGACCGCCGCGACCATTCTGCCCGTCGGCGGGAGGATCCCGATGGAAGTGCCGTGTGTGAACCTGCAGGATCTTCTCGACCGCCACGGCCTCGACCGAGTCGATCTTTTGAAGCTGGATTGCGAGGGATCCGAGTATTCGATCCTGTACCGATGCACGGCTGAATATCTGAAACGGATCGGGAAAATGGCGATAGAAGTTCACGCCGGGCAAGAGCCGGATCACAATATCACGGCTCTGTCCTCTTTTCTGGCAGCCCGCGGGTTTAGCACACACACGGCCGGGTATATGCTGTGGGCCGTGTCGCCGGATTGATGAGGAGTGTATTTCATTCGAGAGGGTTCGCGATCACCTTTACCTTGACGACCACCGGCACGATCACATCAATGCCTGAGCCGGTTCCCACTGCCCAGAGACTTAATTTTCCGGCAGCCAAGAGACTCTCGAGAAACGCCTTGTTTATCCATTCCACATCTGTTTCTCCGCGGGTCTCGCCTGCTTCAAAACGGATGGTCTGGGCCACTTTCGTCGCGTCAGGAAATGCGCTGCCGTAGTTGCCGGCAAAAAAATCGCACGTCCCCGCACCGCCCGTGTTTGAGGTGATGGAGTAGCGGATGTACTCTATCTGGGTGCTTCTGATTTTGTCTTTGTACTTCCGGTAGTCTTCATGATCTTCCAGGTTGATGTCATAAGAAAGCGTTGCCGCATCGCCCCGAACGGTGAAGGTATGATTATATTGAATATCGAACTCCACATCCAAGGCATCCTTTACATCACCGCATCCGCCCGTGAGCCAAAATATGCACAATACCGCCAAAACACGAAGGGTTTTATTCATCGATCGAACCTTTCTGTAAGTTGTTTACAGAAATATATCCCATGCTTTTGATGTGCACAAGCATTTTGATGTCCCCATCATATTTTACCCCGATCCGGTTTGTTTGTTTCCCCTGTTTTTTGTTTCCTCTTGACAAGCATTCATCCAGCTCTTACAGTGAAGTCGCAAATGAGCGTGTTCAGCGTCGTTCCGCTGATCGCTGACCTCACCTGAAATTTCCCCTCTACTGCGGCGCGCTGGACCGGCGCCGACCCGTTAAAGCACCCATCAACCCTGAAATGAAAGGAGGACATTATGGCCGTCAAGATCTTGATCAAGAGAAAGATTCCGAAAAACCTCGATGATCCGAAGTTTAACAAGCTGATCCGTCAGCTCCGGTCGCTGGCCATCGCTCACCAGGGCTACATCTCCGGGGAAACGCTGAAGCGGGTAGGCCGCCCTCAGGATTACCTGGTGATCAGCACCTGGCAGAATATGGATGCCTGGAAAAGCTGGCAGACAAACCGAAAACGGACCGAAATTCAGAAGAAGATCGACGCCCTGCTGGGTGTGCCCACAAAATACGAGGCGTACGAGTACCTGTAGCCGGGAAACGAATGAATGAGATTGCAGGACTGCTAATGCACCGGTGTGCAAAGGAGGGAGAGTCGCATGAAAAATCTGATTGTCGAACGTGTGGACGTATGGGCGGCCACGATTCAAGATAAACCCGGAGGTCTGGCAAAGATACTCACCGGATTGAAAGACGCGGGTGCGGATCTCGATTTTGTCATCGCGAGGCGGGCGCCGGAAAAACCGGGCACAGGGGTTGTATTCGTCACCCCGTTGCGGGGCGACAGAGAGGTCGCCGCGGCATCGACACTGGGTTTCAACGTGACCAGCAGTCTCAAATCCCTGCGGATCGAGGGAGAAAACAAGCCGGGCATCGCCGCGGCGCTGACCACCAGGCTCGCCGATGCCGGGATCAATCTTCACGGGCTCTCGGCGGCCGTGATCGGAACCAAGTTCATCATTTACATCAGTCTGGACAATGCCGAAGACGCTGCGAAAGCGGCCAAAATCCTCAAGAAGGGATAGGATAAATCTGGAGGGCCGTTCAAGGCAGAGGATGGGTTTCACACCCTCATCCTCTGCCTTTGCCGGTCAGTCCTATTCTTTTACCGGCTTCGGCCGGATCAGCAGGACGGGAACATCCGAGTCATGCATCACCCGAAGCGCGACGCTGCCGAACATCAGCTTCTTCATTCCACTGTACCCGTGGGTGGCGATCACGATCAGATCGATTCCCTTGTTCCTCACATGCTCGTTGATGATGCTCGCGGCATCCCCTTCCCTGATGACCGTGTTCACCACGATCCCCTCTGACGCAATCCGGGACCTCACCTCCTCAAGATACTTTTCGTACATTTCATACCGGGATTTTCTGTAAACCGGCAAGTCGAGTCCTTCCGACGCAGCCAGTGTCGAGATGGCCACGACCGAAAGAAGGGTGATCTCCCGAACCATGCCTCCTTTGACCAGCCTTTCGACCTCCTTCAGTGCACTCTCGGCCACCTCCGAACCATCCAATGGAACCAGAATTTTCGGATACATACCGGCACCTCCTTTCTCCTCGAAAGTTCGTTTATCTACATTTCCTGTCCCGATGCCTTTAAATTTCTCGCCATCAACCAGTCATACAGGGAGGGAGATACCCTACACAGCAGATAGGACAGCCTGCCTACGAAGGAAAGAACGAGGAATCTTTTCCTGCGGATAACCCCATTGTACAGAGCCTCTGCCACAAGATCCGGCGAAGCCTCTTTCCCGCACGTTGTCCTGGGATCGGTGGCCGGCCCTCCATCTCCGGCCAGCGCCCGGGTCTGGAGATTGGTTTTTGTAAAGCCCGGACAGACGATCATGACGTGGACGCCCGCCGGTTTGAGCTCCGCCCGCAGCGTGTTGAAGAAACCGTGGATGGCATGTTTGCTGGCGCAGTACCCTGTTCTCCCCAAAACGGGGGCGAATCCCGCGGCGCTGGAGATCGCGACAATCGATCCTTTTCTCCGCACCAGGTTCGGCAATGCCGCCTTGGTGCAGTTCACATATCCAAAAAAATTCACATCCATCACTTTTCGCAACACCGCTACCGTACAGTCGGTGAAATTCGCCCGCAGTGTCGTGCCCGCACAGTTCACAAGGACATCGATGCCGCCATAACGCCCGATCGCAGCCTCCATGGCCCGTGTGCAGGAAGCCTCTTGCGTTACGTCACAGACGACCGGGAATGCGTCGATCCCCCGAGACCGAAGCTTTTCCGTCTGTTTATGCAATGCATCCTCGTTCATGTCCAGCAAGGCGACCCTCGCATGTTCCCTGCCGAACCTTTCACAGACGGCCGCCCCGATGCCGCTGGCGGCGCCCGTCACGACGATGACCCGGTCTTTCATCCCTTGCCCCTTTTCCCTGCCAATGAACGTGACTGCAGAAACGATGGGATGCCGATTCTCGATGATCCGTAAAAAAGGGTAACAAAATTCACCGATCCGCGGTAAAATAGGACCGGTTGTTCCCCGAGCCGAAGATGAATGATCTGCTGACCTCCATAAGCCTCTTTTGCCTGTGCTCCATTTTCATGGGCTGCAGCCAGGAAAGCCTCATCTTTTATCCCGAAACCCTTCCGCAGGACTTTCGCTATACTTTCTCCCAGCCCTTTGAAGAGCTGAACATCCCCGTCGAGGGGGCAACTCTGAATGCGCTGCTGTTCAAGGTTCCGAACCCGAAAGGGGGAGTCGTCTATTTCCACGGCAACGCCGGAAGCTTGCGGAGCTGGGGTGAAGTGGCTCTGGACTTTACCTCCCGGGGATATGACATCCTGATCCCCGACTACCGCGGTTTCGGCAAGAGCACCGGCCGGATCACGAATGAAAAACAACTGCTGACCGACGGAATGGCCGCGTACCGCCTGCTGGCCAAAACAACGCCGGAGGAGCGGATCGTCGTTTACGGGCGTTCGATCGGAACGGGTGTCGCCGTCCCCGTCGCCCGCCTGGCGAAACCCCGGATGCTTCTGCTCGAAACCCCCTTTCTGAACCTGGTCGACCTGGCGACCTTCCACTACCCGCTCGTCCCCCGTCCGATCCTTTCGCTCTACCTCAGATACCCGCTCCGAACGGACCGCATCATCGGAGAGGTCGTCTGCCCCGTTTACCTGCTCCACGGGACAAAAGATGGGGTCGTCCCCTTCGACCACAGCGTCCGGCTGGAGAAGCTGGTCCGTTCCCCGCACCGGCTCATCCGGATCGAGGGGGGAGGGCACAACAACCTGAGCGATTACGACCTTTTTAACCGGGAGCTGGACCGGATCCTCGGGTAGCCGTCCCCGATCCTTTTATCTCCCCTTTCCGGCGATCTTCGCCCAGGTGTCCCGAAGCGTCACGGTCCGGTTGAAGACAATCGCCTTCTCCGTGGCATTCCCCGCATCCCGGCAGAAATAGCCCAGCCGCTCGAACTGGAAGCGCTGCTCCGACGCGGCGGCCGCCAAACTGGGCTCCAGGCGGCAATCTTGGAGAACCTCCAGCGATTTCGGATTCAGGTATTCCTTGAATTCACCCGGTTCCGACAGCGCGTCCGGAACGCGGAAGAGACGATCGTAAAGCCGAACCTCAGCCGGAACGGCGTGCGGCGCCGAGACCCAGTGGATGGTTGCATCGACCTTCCGGCCGTCCGGAGCAAATCCACTCCGCGTCTGCGGGTCATATGTGCAGTGAATCTCCGCAACCTCGCCGGTGGCCGGATCTTTTTCAAATCCGACACAGCGAATGAAATAGCCGTATCGGAGTCGCACCTCCCTGCCCGGGGAGAGCCGGAAGAACTTCTTCGGCGGCTCCTCCATGAAATCCTCCCGCTCGATGAACAGGTTCCGGGAGAAGGGGACCTTCCGGGAGCCCGCATCGGGATTTTTCGGGTGATAGGGACAATCGAACATCTCGACCTGCCCCTCCGGATAGTTGTCGATCACGACGCGAAGCGGCCTGAGAACCGCCAGAACACGCAGCGCCTTTTCGTTCAGGTCGTCCCGGACGCAGTTCTCTAAAAGCGCCATGTCGATCAGACTGTCGTTTTTGGATACCCCGATCTTCTCGCAGAATTTCCGGATCGCCTCCGGGGTGAACCCGCGACGGCGCATCCCCGACAGCGTCGGCATCTGCGGATCGTCCCAACCGCCGACTACCCCCGTTTCGACCAGCTCCAGCAGCTTACGCTTGCTCATCACCGTATAACTCAGGTTCAATCTGGCAAACTCGATCTGCCGGGGGCGGGGCCTTTCGACCAGTTCGTCCAGAAACCAGTCGTACAGCGGCCGGTTGTTCTCGAACTCCAGCGTGCAGATCGAGTGGGTGATCCCCTCGATATAATCCGACAGACAATGGGCGAAGTCGTACATCGGGTAGATACACCATGCGTCGCCGGTCCGGTAGTGGTTCTCCTTCTTGATCCGGTACATGATCGGGTCCCGCATCGTCACGTTCGGGGAACCCATGTCGATCTTGGCCCTCAGAACGCGGCTCCCGTCCGGGAACTCCCCGGCCCGCATCCGTTCAAACAGATCGAGGTTTTCCTCCACCGTTCGGTTGCGGTAGGGGCTTTCCCGGCCCGGCTCGCTCAGCGTGCCCCGGTACTGCCGGATCTCGTCCGGGTTGAGGTCGCAGACATAGGCTTTCCCCTTCCGGATCAGCGCCAGCGCATACCGGTATAATTTCTCATAGTAGTCGGACGCGTAAAAGAGGCGATCCTGCCAGTCAAATCCCAGCCATTTCACATCCCGGATGATCGACTTCACGTATTCCATGCTCTCCCCGCTGGGATCGGTGTCGTCCATGCGAAGGTTGCATGTTCCGCCATACTGTTCGGCAATTCCGAAATTGAGGCAGATGGATTTGGCGTGTCCGATGTGGGGATAGCCGTTTGGTTCCGGCGGAAAACGGGTGGCCACAGGCCCCCGAAGCCTACCCGCCTTCCTGTCGTCATCGATGATGTCCCGGATGAAATCAGAGGGATGAGAAGGATCTGTCTCCGTCATGGGCTAAACTTCCTTTCACAGGGTTGATGGGTCGTGAATTCCGTTTTTGAGGAATTCAGACGGTTAATCTGGGATCCGGTCTCGTCGCAGCATTTCGGCCAAACGGATCACCCCGGATTCGTCTTGTCTTGGTAAGGAATCACAAAGACCGGGACCGGGCTTCGCCGGATGACTTTTTCGGCCACGCTGCCCAGGAAGACATGCTCGATTCCTGTTCTCCCATGAGTACCGATGACCAGGATGTCGACTTTCTCCTTCCGGGCGAATTCGATGATCTTTTCATCCTCGCGACCGGATTCGGTAATGGCCCTCACTTTCGTTTTATCCTTGATATGGCTCAAGTATTTCTCATCGAACATCTTCTCCCGATCCTTCCAGAGGTTCTCCCGGATCTCGTTCAACTGCTCTTTCGTCAGGTAGGTGTCTTCCAGATGATAGAGTTGGGGAATCTGCGGTATGATGTGGAGAATGTACAGGACTCCATCATCTCTCTTCGCGATGCCGAAGGCATAGTCGAAGGCGCAATCCGAATTTTTCGAAAAGTCCGTACAGAAGAGCACTTTTTTGTATTTTGGATAGTCAATCATGCCCATACCTCCTTATGTTTGTAAAAAAACAAACCCCCTTTCGCTGAAGGAGACATCCGATTCCTGATCACGTTAGGATGGCTACAGTCAATTGTAGCAACAACCGGCCAAAAAGCAAGGACAAGCGGGTCGATCGGACAACTCGGTCGATCCAGGAAAGGAATGCGGTTGTCGCCGACAACCGAATATGATAATACTCACTTGCAACGAAAAAAGGAAGTCGACCTGCGGGCGAGGATGTGCGGCGTATCCTTGAAAACCCGAAATGCCCCCCCGCAACCATCCGCGGGGCATAGCCCGGCGTCATAAGGAGACATCATGGAATCACAACGGAGGATTGCCGTCGTCACCGGCGCGGGAACGGGCATCGGCAAGGCCGCTGCGCTCGCTTTACTGAGGGCGGGCTACTGCGTCGTGCTGGTCGGACGCCGCCCGGACATGCTGGAAAAAACAGCCGCGGAATCAGGGGCAGGCCCGCGTGCGATGCCCATTTCTGCCGATATCCGCGATCCGGATGCCGTGCAGATGCTGTTTCAAAAAGTGAAAGAGGTGTTCGGTCGCGTCGATCTGCTGTTCAACAACGCCGGTGTCAACGCACCCGGAATCCCTTTCGAGGATCTTGCTTACAGCCAATGGAAACCGGTCGTGGACACCAATCTCACGGGCATGTTTCTCTGTGCACGGGAGGCGTTCCGGCTCATGAAAAGCCAGAAGCCGCGGGGCGGGCGGATCATCAACAACGGCTCGATCTCGGCCCATGTGCCGCGACCAGATTCCGCGCCTTACACGGCAACCAAACATGGCGTGACCGGACTGACCAGGAGCATTTCGCTCGACGGCCGGAAATACGACATCGCCTGCGGCCAGATCGACATCGGCAACGCGTTGACCGAACTTTCGGCACGTATGATCTCCGGCGTGAAGCAGGCTGGAGGTGAGATATCTCCCGAACCGATGATGGATGTCAGGCATGTCGGCGATGCCGTCGTCTACATGGCAAGCCTGCCGCTCGATGTCAACATCCAGTTCATGACGATCATGGCCACAAAGATGCCTTTTATCGGCCGGGGCTGAGCCGAACAGGACGGGGCTCGGCATGACCGTTCTGTGGGCTTGCACGCCGCCAACCTTCTTCCCTTTTGCCCGGTAACTTCCGGGGCAGAACCAAGGCTTACGATACCTGGAGACGGGTCAAGGCCTCGATTCGCTCCTCCAGCGGGGGGTGTGTCATGAAGAGCCGCCGCAGTCCGGAACCGCGGGGCCCCGAGATGCCGAAAGCGGCCATCTGGTCGGGCAAATGCGGAAGCTGCACCGACTTCTGGAGCCGACGGAGCGCGGCGATCATCTTGTCCCGGCCGGCCAGCGAGGCGCTGCCCGCATCGGCCCGGAACTCCCTCTGCCGACTGAACCACATGACAATCACACTGGCCAGGATGCCGAAGACCACCTGGGCAATGATGGTGGTGATCATGAAGGCCGGTCCATGGCCCCGCTCGGTCCTGAAAACGACGCGGTCGACGAAATGGCCGACGACACGGGAGAAAAAGATGACGAATGTGTTGACCACCCCCTGGATCAGCGTCAGGGTCACCATGTCGCCGTTGGCCACATGGCTGATCTCATGCCCCAGAACACCCTCCACCTCGTCATGGTTCATGGCCCGAAGCAGCCCCGTGCTCACGGCCACCAGCGCGCTGTTTCGCCGCATGCCGGTGGCAAAGGCGTTGGGGTCCGGCGCTTCGTAAACCGCCACCTCGGGCATGCCGATGCCCGCCTGCTCCGCCAGATGCTTCACCGTCTGGAAGAGCCAGGCCTCATCAGGATTGCGCGGAGAGCTGATGACCTCGGCGCCCGTCATCCGCTTGGCCGTCCATTTCGACATGGCCAACGAGATCAGGGAGCCGCCGAAGCCGAAAACGGCGGCGAAGGCCAGCAGGCTCCGCAAGTCCAGATCGATTCCCTGGGCGTCGAGGACACGATCGATTCCCAGCAGGTTGAGGACAATGCTCAGGATCAGGATGACGGCCAGGTTGGTCAGGATAAACAAAAAAATCCTTTTCATGATTTTTCCATCTTTCGTGTTTAAGTTGAAATTCTTGGGTTAAGCATTCCGCAATGCTGATGGATCTTGAGCAAGAAGTAGTAGACGTCCTTGAAGCCGTACGCCATGCGGGATAGCCGTTTGATTTTGTTGTTGATGCCTTCGGAAATAGCCGTGGAGATGTTGCAGATGAAGTAGTTGAGGATGAAGTGGCGTTTCCGGAAGAATTTGTTTCCCAACTCTACGAAGGCAGATATTTTTGATTTCATGGCAGCGACAATCCAATCCTTCAAGGTGGTTTGGGCTGTCTGCCGATCCTTGGCTGCATAGACGGACAGAAACTGCTCTTTCAAAAGCATCGCCTGGTAGACGCGTTCGTTCAGGGTTGCCAATTTCCCGAGAAGATCCTGTTTTTTCTTGCCCTTTGCACTCTTCATCAGAATGAACCGCTGGTTGCAATGAAGGATTTTGCAGAGTTCATCGTTGTTCTCTTTTCGGGCCTTGTGGAGTTCTTCCTTACGGACCGTATCCAACGCATCGTTGAGGTACTTCTTCACATGGAAGTGATCCAGAACGATCAGGGCATTCTTTGCAAAAGCCTTGGTGGAAGATAAGAAACCTCTGTTTCCGGTCGTGATAAATGGAGCCAAAAATGGTCGTCAGAAAGTATACCACTTTGGGATGGTGTTGCTGAGAGAAAAGGGTATGGTGGATTTTTTATCTCAGCATGAGCGAGGTGGTGCATTGAAAAAAAGGAGACCGTTTTGGACATACTGGTGTTACAGCGAAAAGGGTTGAGCCAGCGGCATATTTCGAGGAGACTGGGTATCAGCCGGAAGACAGTGAAGAAGTATATCGATGATCCGGGAGAAATGGCGCGAGCTCGGCGGGAGATACAGCGCAAGAGCTTGCTGGATCCGTTTCAGGGGAACATTGCTGCATGGCTCGAAGAAGATATGGAGTATAAGGCCACGTGGATATACGATCACCTTCGGCCGATGGGTTTTTCCGGGAGCTATGAGATCGTCAAAAGAGCTGTACATGAGATCAAGGAGGAACGTCAGCGGATCGCCTACATGCGCTTTGAGACGGAGCCGGGCTACCAATCCCAGGTGGATTTTGGGGAGTTTCAGTTTGAGAGGCCCGACGGCACGATCGGGGAGATTTATCTCTTTTCGATGATTCTCGGCTTTTCGCGAAGGCTGTATTCCGAGTTTGTCGATCGGTGCGATTTGCCGACCTTTTTGGATTGTCATATTCATGCCTTTGACCATTTCGGTGGCGTAACCGAAGAGATACTCTACGACCGGATGAGGAACGTTTTCGTCAGAAAGTTAGCGGGCAAGAACAAGTTCAACGACACCCTGACAGGATTTGCATTGCACTATGGTTTCAAGCCGCAGGTTGCCCCGCCTTATGCTGCCTGGGTGAAGGGGAAGGTGGAGCGACCCTATCACTTTATACGGGAGGGGTTCTGGCGGGGTTACGGATTTATCTGTCGGGAATCGGCCAACAGGGATCTTCTGCAATGGCTCCAACTCAAAGACCAAAGGATTCATGGGACAACCCACGAAGTGGTGGCGGAGCGGTTCGATCGTGAACGGCCCCATTTACAGTCATTGCCGCCGCAGTCATTCGACACCTCCTGGCGGGTTTACCGCAAGGTCAACAAAGACTGCACCGTCCGTTTTGAAGGCAACAGCTATGTGGTCCCCCACACCCTGGTGGGTAAGGATCTTGTCCTGCGTGTTAAGGACAGATCCATGCGGATCTTTGCGGATGATCGTCTGATTGTGACCTATGAGATTCCTAAAGGCAAAGGACATCTGGTACAGGACAAGAGATTCTATGAAGCACTGAAAAAAGATCGCGAGATGAATCGACGCAAATACGGCCAGGGCAGACGCGTCAAAGGCCGCGCCAAATTGACGATCAGTCCGCTGAAGCCGCTCTATGACATGGATGTCGAGATCCGCTCTTCACATATTTATGACCAACTGATCGGGGAGGTGCGGATATGAGTGATACCCTGGTTCTTGATCGCATCCAGACCAGCCTGACGCGCCTGAGACTTCCCCGGATGGGAGAGATCCTTGAAAGCGTGATGCAGGCGGCTCTGGAAGGGGGGAAGAGCTACCTGTCCATTCTCGATGATCTCCTGGAAGAAGAGGTTGGCTGCCGGGAACAGCGCCGGATAGAAACATCATTGAAGATATCTGGACTTCCCTTTATCAAGGGCATCGACGAGTTCGATTTTACCTTTCAGCCGTGTTGATTACACCGCTTTTTAGGTCGTTTTCCAACGATTTGATTTGACCGAAGGGGCCTTGTTTTCGTT
>JAXDCM010000195.1:0-28178 GCA_034677965.1 Syntrophales bacterium | reverse complement strand
ATTAGGCTGGAATTGCGGTTATCTGTATGATGCATTTCACCCTAACCTTACCGCTCATTCAATCATAGCCAACACTTTTTATCAAGCCATGATAGCCGGTTGCACCTATACCATCGATCCCGCGAGCGTTCTTTACCCGGCATCCGGAGGAGAGGGCAGCATCGCCGTCGGGGTTGTTGCCGGAACGGCCTGCCCGTGGAAGGCGGTCAGCAATGTCGATTGGATTTCGGTCACCGCAGGAAACTCCGAAGTAGGCGACGGCATGGTGGATTACCTTGTGTATGCCAACAAAACAAATCAATACCGGACGGGAACGATCACGGTTGCCGGAAAGACATTCACTGTGACGCAAAAGAGAATGGCCGGTCTTCCCTGGCTGCAGTTGCTGTTGGAAGAATGATCTCGGCTTTCGAAAAATGCCAAATGGTATGAACAAATCTCGTATCTGAGAAAAACAAAATGAATCATAAGGGCCATAATATGCATGGTTCGGAATTGCCGAGCGGATATGCCGACGCAAATGAGCGCGTATTGCCTCCCGGAACGAGACGTCGACAGGTGTATGAACTGGCATGGAAAGCCCGCAGGGTATTCAGAAGCCAGGGGATCGGCGGGTTATTGGTCAAATCGTGGAAATACCTATCGAGAAAAAAGGCGCTGAAAGTCGTAGCGGCCGATTTCAAGCCGTCACCTGAAGAACTGGAAAGATTTCGGGAGGAATGTCGTTTATTTGAATACCGACCTAAAATCAGCATCATTCTTCCGGTCTGGAACACGGATTCGCGATGGCTCCGCTCTTGCATCGAATCCGTTCGGAATCAAGTTTACGACAACTGGGAGTTGTGCATCGCCGACGATCGGTCTACCGAACCGAGTGTTGCGAAAATTCTGAACCGTTATGCGAGGAAGGATGATCGAGTCCGGGTTAAATTCTTGCAGGAAAATCTCGGTGTTTCCGGGGCGTCCAATGAGGCAATCGCGTTGGCTACCGGCGAATTCATCGGACTCTTGGACCATGACGACGAGCTGCTGCCTTCGGCGTTGTACGAAGTGGTGCGTCTTCTGAACCGGACGCGTGATGCGGATTTCATCTACAGCGACGAAATCCTGCTGAATAAATCCGGTACACCGATTTATGCTTATTACAGGCCGGACTTCTCGCGGGATTATATGCTTTCCCATTGCTATATTGTTCATTTTTCAGTGATTCGAACAAGTCTTGCTCGAAAAATAGGCGGATTTAAAAGAGATTTTTCCATTTCGCAGGATTACGATCTTTTTCTGAGGGTGATTTCGGAAACCGGAAACGTAAGCCATATACCCAAGGTCCTGTACTTTTGGAGGCAGCATGGTTCAGGCACGGGGCATGTGCTGATGTCGAAGGTCATGGATTTCAGCAGAAAGGCGATTCGGGATTATTTGGACAGGGAGGGAATTGACGGAGATGTCTTGAATACGGGGCATTTTAATTTTTTCAGGGTAAAAAGGAAAATTGCTGGAAATCCAAAAATCACGATCATTATTCCAACGAAAGACCGAGCCGATATGTTGAAGAGATGCATAAAGAGCATCGAAGAAAAGACGAATTTTAAGAATTATGAGGTGATCATCGTTGATCATCTGAGCCGGGAGACCGATACGTTGGAATATTTGAATGATCTGCGGAATAGCCGGGGTGTCTACCGGGTTTTACCGTTCAAAGAGGAGTTCAACTACTCACGGTTGAACAATTTCGCCGCTCAATATGCGGCAGGAGATCATTTTCTTTTTCTAAACAATGATATTGAAGTCATTGCCCCGGAATGGCTCGAGGCGATGCTGGAGCACTCCCAACGAAAAGAGGTGGGATGTGTGGGGGCCAAACTGCTTTATCCCGACGAAAAGATACAACATGTGGGTGTTGTGGTGGGATGGGGTGGCAGTGCGGAGCATATCTACAAGTGGTATGATTCGCGCGACATCGGTTATATGGGTCATTTCATATCCATCAGAAATTACAGTGCTCTGACGGCGGCCTGCATGATGGTGAAAAAAGAGGTGTTTCATGAGGTAAGCGGATTTGATGAACGGATCAAGGTCGGATTCAACGATACGGATTTTTGCTTGAGGGTGCAGGGCAAGGGGTATGTCAATGTTTTCACTCCCTATGCCGAGCTTTATCATCATGAATCGGCCACCCGGGGCCAGACCTTCAAGGGCGATCCCCATCCGGAAGATTCGAAGTTGTTCATCGACCGATGGCAAAAGATCATTAAAGAGGGCGATCCCTTCTACAATCCCAACCTGCCGTTGGACAACAAACGCACGCAAAAACAAAAAACATTCAAGGTATTGTGAGCTATTCCTGTGAATGGATGACGATTTTCAAGGTCTCAAATGATTTGGGGCGGGGAAGGGTCGCGCGTATTGAACGATAAAGAGCGAGTTACCGTTGTCATCGTTAATTGGAACGGGAAAGACCTGTTATCCGAATGTTTGGAAAGTCTTCGCCGTCAGGCCTATACAAGATTTGCCACCGTTCTTGTCGATAACGGCTCCCAGGATGGTTCCGCTGGTTTTGTAAAAAAAAATTATCCCGAAGTTAAAATGATTGCTTTGAGCCAAAATCTGGGATTTGCCGCGGCCAATAACCTGGTTCTGAGGGACGTTCAAACCGATTATGTCGCCCTGCTGAACAATGATACCGTGCCGGATGAACATTGGCTCGAAAGTTTGGTCACTGCATTGAAAACGCATCCGGAGGCGGGATTTGCCGCTTCCAAGATGCTTTTCTATCATCAGCCGGATGTCGTGGATCGGGCAGGGGATGCCTATACCAGGGCGGGGACCGCACTGTTGAGGGGAAGAGGAGCAAAAGCGGATCGGTACAACAATCAAGACTGGGTTTTTGGCGCCTGCGCGGGGGCCGCGTTGTACCGGAATTCCATGCTTGAGGATATCGGGTTGTTTGATGAAGATTTTTTCCTGTTGTATGAGGATGTCGATCTGAGTTTTCGCGCTCAGTTAAAAGGGTATCGATGCCTGTTCGTCCCCGAGGCTGTGGTTTATCATCAGGGAAGCCACAGCATTGTCCATGACTCTCCCATGTCAGTCTATTACAGCCATCGTAATCTGGAGTGGGTCTATGTTCAGAATATGCCGGCTCGGCTGATTCTTCGTACGATCTTTCTCCATATCATCTTCAACATGGCTGCGTTTTGCTACTTTGCTACGCATGGACGGGGAATGGATTATCTCAGGGCGAAGAAGGATGCCATCAAGGATTTGAAGCGGGTTTTGAAAAAACGGCGTCAGATCCAGGGCGGAAGAGCAGTGGATGATGAATACATCTTGGGATTGTTGGACCGACCGGAGCTGTTGCGCCGCTTGAAGGACCGAAAAAGCAGGAATGCCCGTGATGCAAACCGGTAGCGGAAGCAATTTGTGCGACTGCACCTCATCCATGGTCCTCTTTCAAAACGCGCCGGACATGGTTCGAAAAGCCGCGGAGGGGTTGTTGGACTCCGAATGTTCCATTCAGCTCACGGTCGTCGATAATTCTCCTACGGCCGATTTACGTTCCGTATTCGAGGACCTTCCCGTGTCGTACCATTTCGCCGGCAAAAACCTCGGCTACGGCAGGGCGCACAACTGGGCGATCTTCCATGCCGAACCGTCCAGATACCATCTGGTACTCAATCCCGATATCGTCATTTCCCCGGGCACGATCCGGTCGCTGATTGCATTCATGGACAATCATCCGGATGCGGGAATGGTTTGCCCGCGGATTCTCAACGAGGACGGAACGGACCAATATCTGAACAAACGCTACCCCAGCGTCACGGATTTCTTCATCCGGCGTTTTGTCCCCCGACCGTTCCAGCATTGGTTCCGGGAACGTCTGGATCGCTACGAGATGAGGGATGTCGGGTATGATCAAATGTGCGATGTGGAGGCGATGACCGGCGCGTTCATGTTGTGCCGCACCGATGTCCTCAAAGCGGTGGCCGGCTTCGACCCGCGTTATTTTATGTACCTGGAAGACTTCGACTTGAGCCGGACGTTTCAATGTCAGGGATGGAGGACCGTTTATTGTCCCGAGGCCTCCGTGACCCATTACTGGACGCGGGATTCGCACCGGAACGTGAAGATGACCTGGAGGTTCATCGTCAGCATGTGCCGGTATTTCGGCAAGTGGGGGTGGAAGTGGCGGTAGCGAAAAGCCGTCCGCTCGTTGTGGTGACCGGCGCCACCGGTGCGGTCGGGCCGCTGGTCGTTCAGGCCTTCCACGACGAGGGATATTCGATTCGAACCCTGTCCCTCGATCCCCCGCCCGGGAGCGACTGGCCGGACGATGTGGAAACCGTCTTGGGGGATGTCACCGATCGATCGGCCGTGGACGCCGCTTTGCGGGGCGCCGAAGCGGTGGTCCATCTGGCGGCGCTGCTGCATATCGCGGATCCGTCCCCGACCCTGCGGGAGCGATATGAGCGGATCAATGTCGGGGGAACGGCGAATGTGGCTGCGGCGGCGGTTCGCGCCGGTGTCGGAAGGCTGGTCCTCTTCAGCACGATCGCCGTGTACGGTACTTCGGGCGGGCGGATCTTGACGGAGGATTCGCCGCCGTGCCCCGACACCTTCTATGCCCGGACCAAGCTGGAGGCGGAAAAGAGCGTGCTGGGAGCCAGGGGCGCGGACGGCGCCGGAATCGGGGTTGTATTGCGGTTGGGCTCGGTGTATGGAAGAAGGGTCAAGGGAAATTACCGCCGTCTCGTGCGTGCGCTTGCGAGCGGCCGTTTCGTGCCGATCGGGGCAGGCTCCAACCGTCGCACGCTGATTTACGACCGGGATGCGGCGCGCGCGGCTGTGTTGGCCGCCGTCCATCCGGAGGCGGCCGGCCGGATTTTCAACGTGACGGACGGACAGTTCCATACCCTGGGCGCCGTTCTTGAAGCGATCTGTGGAGCCCTCGGGCGCAAACCTCCGCGGCGGACGCTGCCGGCGGGATCCGTCCGTTTTCTGGCGGGCCTGCTGGAGGACGGCGTCCGGCTTTTCGGTTTCCATCCGCCCATCACCCGGGCGACGATCGATAAGTACACGGAGGATATGGCCGTGGACGGCAGTTGCTTTCAGTCCAGGATCGGTTTCGTTCCGCGGTATGATCTGATTGCGGGATGGCGCGAAACCGTGGATGAAATGCGGAGTTCCGGGGAGATATGATCGAGAACCTGACGGCATTCTTTATTCGACCGGTGGAGCTGGTTGCCCACTACCGGACAATCCTGCTTTTCCTGGTGTGCCCGTCTCTGGGAGCGCTGGGCGCCTGGCTTGTCGCCGGCACGGCCTTCCGCGAACGGCTGCTGGATGTCCCGAATCAACGCAGCTCCCACAGTGTTCCGACTCCCCGCGGCGCCGGCGTCGGTGTTCTGGCGGCATTTGTCTTCGCGGGCCTGACGTTGAGAATTCCGACCACCTTTCTGTTTGCCGCGATCCTGATCTCCGGAATCAGCGGTTATTCCGATTATTTCCGGGTCTCGGTCAGATTCCGGCTCGTCGTCCAGGTCCTCTCGACCCTCATCCTGATTTTCCCGCTGTTGCCCCGTCTGAGCGCTCATTTTTCCCAGTCTGCGCTCGGCGGATACCCGTTTTTGTTCCTGCTGGTGCTGGCGGCGATCTTCCTCTTCATCATCGGGACGGCCAATTTCTACAATTTCATGGATGGGATCGACGGCATCGCCGGTCTCAGCGGCGTGATCGGCTTCGGCCTGCTGGGTGTATGTTCTCTGTATCGTGCGGCTCCTGATTCCTTTCAAACCCCCCTGTCGCTGCTTGCGATCTGCATATCGCTGGCTTGCCTCGGCTATCTTCCCTTCAATATGCCCCGGGCCAGGGTTTTCATGGGGGATGTCGGCAGCATTCTGCTGGGGTTCGTCTTCGCCTGCCTGGTCGTGTCGCTTTCCCGCGATTATCTCGAGATGGTCTGCTTTGCCGCGCTGTTGTTCCCGTTTTATGCGGACGAATTGACCACCATGGCGGTCCGTTTGCGGGATCACGAGAATCTGACCCAGTCCCACCGCCGCCACCTGTACCAGTTGCTGGCCAATGAGTTCGGCATTGCCCACTGGAAGATCTCTGCGGCTTACGCGACCGCGCAGTTGGCCATTGGGGTGGGCGTTCTGATTGCGCGTTTCTTCGGACTTCCGGCCGTCCTGATCCTCTTGACGGTTTGTTTCATCGGCTTTGCGATGCTGACGGTCCATGTGCGCAAGATCGCAGACCGACGGGGCCGATGAGACGCGTTCCCGACGCCGACGCCTGTTTTGAACTCCCCGCTTACGATTCCCGGCGGTTCCGGAAGGGCTGATTTTGAAAGGATTCCATGAGGATCGCCGAACATTTCGATAAACCCTCCCGGATCGAGAGGATCCTGATCATTCAACTGGGGGACATCGGCGATGTCGTCTGGTCGCTTCCCGCCCTCCGGGCTGTCCGGGAAGCCTATCCGGATGCGGCCGTCTCCATGCTGCTCCGTGAGGGAAACGGGGAACTTCTTGCCGCGGACATCTTGCCGCCGGAGATCTTCGAGGTCAAGAATGGAGAGAAGGGGAGTTTCAGAACTCTTTCAGTCTCGCTGGTCCTCATACGGGAGCTCCGTCGCAAACGGTTCGATCTCGTCTTCGATCTGAGGGGAGACGAACGGGGCGGATACACGGCCCGCCTGACGGGAGCGCCGATCCGGGTCGCCCAATATTATCCCGGCCTTTCCCGGATACGGAACCGCATGTTCACGCACCTGACGCCTTTATCCGACGGCGAGCCCGGGGAGCGGGCTGCCGGTCCTTCCATGTCCATGCTGAGGGCCTTCGCGATCGAAACCGGATCGACCGTGCCGGAGCTTCATTTATCGGAGCAGGCTCGTCTGCGCGCCGCGAAGATTTTACGCGAGGCCGGTGTCCATCCGGCAGTGGAAAAGGCGGCGGGGCAGGGAGTTGCCCCTTTCCCGGCGAGGTCTCGATTCCCATGGGTTACGGTGAACCCATTTTCCCGCTGGTCCTACAAGGAGTGGAGTCCGGAGAAATGGGTTCGGGTCATCGACTGGCTTTGGCGAGAATTCGGGATTGCAGCCGTCATCGTCGGTTCCCCGCCGGAAAGGGTCAGGTCCGGTGAATTAACGGAGGGCTGCGGCGGAAAGGTGTTCAATCTGGCGGGCAGGACCACCCTTGCCGAGCTCGCCGGGGTTCTGGAGAAAGGCCGCCTTCACATCGGCGTCGACAGCGCTGCGCCTCACATTGCCGCCGCCGTCGGAACACCGACGGTCACCCTTTACGGTCCCTCCAACTGGCGATACTGGGCCCCCCCGGGGAAGGATCATCGCGTTGCCGTTTGCGGCATGGCTTGCGCACCCTGCGGTCTAAAAGGATGTGACGCAAGCGGGGTGAGCCGCTGCATGGATGATCTGACCGTTGAAAAAGTGCAGGCGGTCCTGCGGGAGGCTCTTGCCGATTGACGATCCGCCTTCTCACCTCTCGAGCGGCTTCGCCTCATCGATCAGCATGATCGGGATTTCGTCGCGAATTTCATAAAGCAGACGACACTTATCGCAGATCAGGCCGTCTTCGGTCGGGGTCAGTCTCAGTTCCCCTTTGCACTGGGGGCAGACCAAGATCTCCAGCAGCTCCTTACGTATTCCCATGAATTGCTCCTTTTGGATTTCCGGCAGGGCTCAACAGTTCCCTGACATGCATCAAAACCTCATCCACGCCGATTTCCTTCATGCACCTTTTGGTTTCACATCGTTTCCGGAAACAGGGCATGCAGGAGAGATCTTTCCGGACGACCCGGTGGCCGGGCCCGTAGGGCCCCGTTCGAAGGGGATCGGTCGGCCCGAACAGCGAAACAACCGGGGTGTTCACCGCAGCCGCGAGGTGCATCGGGCCGGAATCCGTCGTAACCAGCAATGCCGCATGCCGGTAAAGGCAGGCAAGCTCCCGGAGTGTCGTCCGGCCGCCGAGATTGACGGCCCAGGTTTGCATCTTGCTGCAAATCCGTTCGAGCGGAGCGGATTCCTTCCCGGTGAAAACCACACCGATCAGAAGTTCCTCCCGTATCCGGTCGCAGAGTTCCGCAAGCTTTTCGTCCTCCCAAAGCTTGGTCTCCCACAGGGCGACCGGATTGACGGCCACAAAACGCCCGCCCCCCTTTTTCATCCCGCCTGAATCCGTTTTCCAATCATCCTTCGTGGAAGTTGTCGGAATCGCAGAGGCCTCTTTCAGCAGCTCTGCCACACGCCGCTCTTCCCGTTCCCCGATCGCGACCGTGAATGTCGGTGTTTTTGGAATGCAGGCCTGCCCCTTTCCCTCGGCTACGTGGCGGACAAAATCGAGGTAGCGTTCCACGGCGTGCTTTCCCATCTCTTCGGGGATTTTTTCGTTGTAGAAAAGGCCGCTGAGTTCCTGGAGGCTGTCATATCCGAGCTTCCGCTTTCCGCCGCTGATCAGAACGATCAGCGCGCTTTTCAGCAAGCCGTGAAAATCGATGACGAGGTCGTACCTCCGGTCCCGGAGGTCGCCGAGGAAGGATCGGATCTCCCGGAGGGGACCGCCAATTCTCCCGCGCCTAATTTCGGTAAGCCAGCGCTTCCGTCCGGAAACGATCACTCGGTCCAGATCCGGATGATCCAACAGGATGTCGGAGGCCGCCTCCTCAACGACCCAGGTGATGTTTGCCCCGGGGAAGCAGCTCCGGAGGGCGGAGAGAGAGGGCAGGGTATGGATGACGTCGCCGATCGCGCTCAGTTTGACGATCAGAATGTTCACCGTCCCTTTTCCTCCCGGTCTTCCATGATCCAGGCCACGGCTTCCCGCAGGTCTGCCGCGATATAAAGGGGCCGGGAGGTTGCGCCGACTCCCGGTTCCGGATCGGCGGCAAGCGCCGCGACGGATTCTTCCCCGCAGCCCGTCCGGACGAGGATCCCCTTGACCCCCGCCCTGTGGCCCGCCTCGATATCCGTCAGCGCATCCCCGATCAGATAGGAGCGTCCAAGATCGATCCCGAGCTCTTCCGCCGCCTTCAAAAGCATTCCCGGCGCCGGCTTCCGGCACCCGCAGGCTTGCAGGTATATCCCTTTCCCTTCCGTCGGGTGGTGGGGGCAGAAATAGAACGCATCGATGGTCGCCCCTTCCACACGAAGGATATTCCGTAAATAGGCATGGGTTTTCTCGACAAAGGTCTCGTCAAAAAAACCGCGGGCAACCCCGGATTGATTCGTGATCACAACGGCCTTCATGCCGCTTTCGTTGATCCGACGGATCGCCCCGGCGGCGCCGGGGAGCAAACGTACCTGATCCAGCCGGTTGAGATACGCCACCTCCTCGTTAAGGGTCCCGTCGCGGTCGATAAAAACCGCCGTCTGCAATGCATTCTTTTGCGTCTGCCGCCCTTCCTGCAAAAGCCTTTTTGCGGCCTCGTACACCTCCTCTGCGCCGATCAGCTCCATGCAGCGAAAATCCGTCGGGCACACCGGTTTCAGGCAGGGGGCGCAAGGGACCGGATGACGGATCAGGACGCTCTTTTTCCCCACGGGCGATGTCGTCAAGGGGTTGGTTGAGCCGAAAACGGCGATCGTCGGGACCCCCAGCGCCCCGGCAATGTGCATCAGGCCGGAATCGTTCGAAAGAAAGAGCGAGCAGCGGGAGATCAATGCGATCGCCTCTCTCAGATCCGTTTGCCCGGCAACATCGACGAGCCGTTCCGTCGCGTTTTTTTGGACTTCGGTTGCACTCTTCCGGTCGCCCTCGCTTCCGAGCAGAATCACCTGCGCCTCGAATTCGACCTTCAGTCGGTCGGCGACCGCAGCGAACCGATCCGGGAACCATCTCTTTGCCGGTCCGTACGCGGCACCCGGGGCAATCCCGATCAACGGCCGGTTTCGAGAGATGCCAAAATCGGTGAACAGTCTTTCCGCCAGATCGTCATACTCCCTGCCGGGGCGGAGGCACACCTCGCGTCCCGAGGGCTCGCAGCCGAGGGCCCGGACCATTTCGGCGTAATAGTCGATCTGGTGAACCTGGCGGATCTCTTTCGTCCGTCGGACCGAATGGGTCAGCAGCCAACCCCGGCCGTCGGAGTTGTACCCGGCGCGGAGCGGAATGCCCGCCATTTTCGCAAGGATCGCCGCCTCGATGGCGTTCTGGAGCAGAATCGCGCAATCGAATTCAAGATCCCGCAGCTCTCCGGCCAGCCGGATCTTTCCGGCGACGCCTGCATGACGTCCCGGTTCCTGAAAAGGAACGACCTCGTCCACATCCGGACAAAGACGATAGAGTTCGGCCACCCAGGGCTTCGCGAGAACGGAGATCCGCGCCCGGGGCCAGGTCTTCCGGATCGCGCCGACGGCAGGGAGCGTCATGACGACATCTCCGATCCAGTTCGTTCCCCGGATCAGCAACCGTTCAATCCCCCGCCCGGGGAGTCTTTTCCCCCCTCTCACCTTTAGCCGCATCCTTTCTCCCATCGAAACTTTCTTCCGCTTTTCCCCCGTTTTCTAAGCATCGATCCTCGAAAAAAGCCATTTCTCGAACGGTTCGGCAGGTGTGATCTCCATCCCGATCCGAAGCATGGAAATCCCTGCCCTGAAATCGGGAAACCCCTCAAGACGGACGCTGTCCTTCTCGGTGGTGACGATCAGCGAGGCGCCGCTCTGCTCCGCGTTGCGCCGGAGGGCTTCCATATCCGGCAGGCTGTAGGGATGATGGTCGGGAAAGGCCCGGAAAGAGACGATATCGGCGCCGAGCGCCGTCAGGTCCTGTCGGAACCCTTCCGGGGAGCCGATCCCTGCGAAGGCGCATACCTTCCGGCCCCGGAGCGTTGAGAGGGAATCGGCTCTTCCGGTTCCCGCTTGGACAAGTTCCAGCGGTCGGCGGATTCCACGGAAGGCGGGTAGCGAAGCCGTTTCCGGCAGCGGCGTTACCTCGTCCGTATTACCCGTCCGCAAAAGGATGTGGGCGCGCCGCAGTTCCGCCGGCGGTTCCCGAAGGGGCCCCCGGGGAAGGAGACAGCCGTTCCCGAAAGGGCGTGCCGCATCGATCAGCAGGATATCGAGGTTTCGGAAAAGCGACCGGTGCTGATAGCCGTCATCGAGGATCAGGCTGTCGGCGCCGAAACGCTCGACGGCGGTCTTCCCGGCGAGAAACCGTTTCGGTCCCGTCAGAACGGGGATTCCCGGAAGGGCGCCGGCGATCAGGACCGGTTCATCTCCCGCCTCTTGCCATCCCAGCAGCAGACGGTTCCCGTCGGAGACGACATTCACGGAGGCCTTGGCACGGCCGCCGTAACCTCGGCTCAAGACGGCCGGCCGACGGCCATGTCTCTTCAGCAGAGAGGCGATCAGAACGACGGTGGGGGTCTTCCCGGTTCCGCCTACGGTGAGGTTTCCTACGCTGACCACGGGACATGCGAGCTTCCGCTGCCGGAGAATTCCCAGGTCATAGAGACGGTTTCTCAAAAGGACGACGTTGCCGTACGGGATGGAGAACGCGCGCAGCAGGGCACGCGAAACGGTGGTCCGGTTCCCGGGTCTTTCTTCGTTCCAAATCTCCTGAATCCCGGCCGCAAGCGATTTCAAGGGAGTCCATCCTTCAATCCGTGACGCACGGGGACAAGCCTTCCCCGGTATCTTGAAAGTTACCCGTTGCCGTTCCCTCCCTTTTCTGCGTTGCGACCGTTTTCCATGAACTGCATGTTGTAGAGGCGGGAATACTCCCCATGTCTGGAAAGCAGCGTTTCATGCGTTCCCTCTTCCCGGATCTCTCCGTTGACCAGGACGATGATCCGGTCCGCGTTCCGGATGGTCGAAAGCCGGTGGGCGATCACCAGCGTGGTGCGGCCCTTCATGAGGTTTTCCAGCGCATCCTGGACCTCGATCTCCGCCTCCGAGTCGAGAGAAGAGGTGGCTTCGTCAAGGATCAGGATCGGCGCGTTCTTGAGCAGGGCGCGGGCGATCGAAATTCGCTGGCGCTCGCCTCCGGAGAGCTTCGTTCCCTGCTCTCCGATGACGGTTTCATAGCCCTTCGGCAGCCGCAGGATGAAGTCGTGGGCGTGGGCCGCCTTTGCGGCCTCGACGATCTGATCCTCCGTTTTCGAGATGTCGCCGTAGGCGATATTGTTTCGGACCGTGTCGTTAAAGAGGATGGTTTGCTGGGTCACGATCGCGATCTGTCCGCGGAGCGACTCGACGGTGACGTTGCGGATGTCCTGCCCGTCGATCAGGATCATTCCGTCCGTCACATCGTAGAACCGCGGGATGAGGTTCACGAGCGTTGTTTTCCCGCCGCCGCTCATCCCGACAAAGGCGACCGCCTCGCCGGTCCGGATCCGGAGGTTGATGTTCTTCAGCACGGGCGCCTCTTCATAGCGGAAGGTCACATTTCGGATTTCGATTTCCCGGGAGATCCGGGGGAGGGGAACGGCGTCGGGCCGGTTCCGGATCTCCGGCACCAGGTCCATGATGCTGAAGACCCGTTCGGCGCCGGCAATGCCCTGCTGAATCGTGTTGTTCACATTCGTCAGGCGTTTCACCGGTTCGTAGAGCATGATGAGAGCCGTCAGAAAGGAGAAAAAAGTTCCCGGCGTCGACTGGCCGTGGATGACCTGATAGCCGCCATAGAAGATGATCGCCGAGATGCCAAGACCTCCGAGAAATTCCATGAAGGGGCTGGAAACGGCGTTGATCGAGATCGATTTCAGGGAGAGGCGGAAAAGACGCTCATTCTCGATACTGAACCGTTTGTTTTCATGCGCCTCCATGCCGAACGCCTTGACGATTCGCGTTCCGGAGATGGTCTCCTGGAGCAGCGAGGTGAGGCTTCCCAGTGTGACCTGCGCCCGGGTGGCGATCTGCCTCATTTTCTGGCCGAACTTGGCGATGGGGTAGACGGCCAGCGGGAAGACGAACATCGCAACGATGGCCAGCTGCCAGTCCCGGTAGAAGATGACAACGACCAGGCACAGCAATGTGAAGGAATCCTTCAGCAGCGCGGTGACCGCTTCCGAAACGGCGCCCTGGATGTACCCGACGTCGTTGGTGATTCGGGACATCAGGACGCCGGTCGGATGTTTGGTGAAAAAGGCGAGGGACTGGAGCTGGATTTTTCGGTAGAGTTCCGCCCGCAGGTCGGCGACGATCCTCTGGCCGATAAAGTTCATCAGAACCGTCTGGAAGTAGTTGCATGTCCCCTTCACGAGGTAGATCCCGATCACGGCAAGCGGGATCAGCTTCAGCATGTCGGCGTTGCGCTTCAGAAAAATCTCGTCGAGGGCCGGTTTGACCAGGAAGGCAAGCGCGGAGGTCGTCACGCCGACGACGAGCATGCAGGCCATGGCGGCTAAAAATCGGAGCGTATGCGGTTTTGCCAAATGAAGCAGTCTTTTAAAAATATCCACCGGATTCTCCGTTACAGCATGCCGCAGGCAATCTGCGCCGTCCGTTGCGATGCCCCCGGCGTCCCCAATTTCTCCCGGATTTCGGCGAGGGCGGCCCTCATTTCACGGGCCTTTTCTCTCCGGGTGACGATCTGACCCACTTCCGCCGCGATCCGCTCCGGGTTGGCCTCCGCCTGGATCAGCTCCGGAACGACGGTTCGTCCGGCGATGAGATTCACCAGACTGATGTGATCCACACGGATCACCCGCCGGCCGACGGCGTAAGAGATGCCGGAGATCTTGTACAGCACAACCATCGGCGTTTCCAGAAGCGCCGTTTCCAGCGTGGCCGTCCCCGAGGCAACCATCGCCGCGTCCGCCACGGCGATGACGTCGTAAATTTCATCGGGAACAACGTTGATCCGGATCGGAAACGGCTGCAGGATATCCCGGACGAAGGCGGGATCGAGCGTTCCCGCGATCGGCAGGATGAACTGGATCGGGGAAATCCGCTCCGTCAGGATCCGGCAGGCCCGGAGCATTTCCGGCAGCAGGGAGGCCACCTCGTTCCGGCGGCTTCCCGGGAGAACGGCGATCGTGACGGCCTCTTCCCGAAGGCCGAAACGCTTCAGCGCCTCCGGCCGCTCATATTTCTTCCGCACCTCATCCAGCAGCGGATGGCCGACAAAGGTTACATCGATCCCGGCCTCCCGGTAGAATTTTTCCTCGAACGGAAGGATCACCACCATCCGATCCACGGTCTCCCGAATCGTTTTTACCCTGCCCTTCCGCCAGGCCCAAACCTGGGGGCTGATGTAATAGAGCACCTTGACGCCGCATTTCTTGGCTGTGCGGGCCAGCGGGAGGTTGAAATCCGGGTAGTCGATCAGGATGACGAGATCAGGCGGATCCCTCTTCAGCAAGGCCTTCAGGCGGCGCAATACCCCGAGGATCATCCTGAGCCTGAAAACCACTTCCGTGAGACCCACGACGGCCATGTCGGCAACGTCGGCGAGGAGTTCGACCCCCGCCCGCTGCATCTGTTTGCCGCCGACGCCGGTGAAGCGGATGTCCGGATCGATCCGGTGCATCGCCCGGACGAGGTTCCCGCCATGAAGGTCGCCGGAGGCCTCTCCCGCCACAATCATGACTCTGCGCGCCGTCACGGCTGGCTCCGTCCTTTGCCGACCGTCCCGCAGGGGATTGCATCGGTCAGGAAGGGGGCCCGTTCTCGGTTTCGAAGGATCGCGTCGTTGATGCGGAGGGCCAGCTCCAGCGCGTCCCGGCCGTCCCGACCCGGCACCGCCGGCGGCGTCCGGTCGGCCACGGCCCGGATAAACGACCGGATCTCCTCCTCGAGCGGGTCCGCTGGTATGACTTCGACGGGATTCTCTGCGATCTCGATCTGTCCGCCGGCGCCGTTTCGCCGATTCAACGAGACGAGCGCCCGTTTTTTGAAATCCACCGCATGATACCCGTCAACGCCGAAGAACCGGATCTTTTGCATGACCTTTCCCGTGACCCGGCTTGCCGTAATGTTCGCCACGCACCCGCCCGCGAAGGTCAGCCGCGCATTGGCGATATCCACCTTGTCCGAGAGAACCGAGACGCCGACGGCATCCACGTTCTCCACAGGCGATTTAACAAAATGCAGGATAATATCGAGGTCATGAACCATCAGATCGAGGATGACATCCACATCGGTCCCGCGTTCGAAAAAGGGGTGAAGGCGGTGTGATTCAATGAACAGCGGACGCGCCATGACGGACCGGAGCGCCGTGACGGCCGGATTGAACCGTTCGACGAAGCCGATCTGAAAAACCAGCTTTTTCGCGTCGGCCAACTCGATCAGTTCTTCCGCCTCGGCGAGCGTCGTTGCAATCGGTTTTTCCAGCAGGACATCGATTCCCGCTTTTAGAAAGATTGCGGCCACCTCGTGGTGCGCACCGGTCGGCACGGCAATCGAGACGGCGTCCACCTTTCCCAGAAGTCCTCGGCAGTCCGTCAGAATCTCGAAATTGCGGCCGGCGGCGGCCTTCCGGGCGTTCTCCTCCGAGAGGTCGGCGACGCCGACCACCCGACATTCCGGCATTTTCAGGTACTTCTGGATATGGTAGCTACCCAGATGGCCGGTTCCCACGACGCCGATTCGGATCTGTTTCATAACCTGTCTACCGGCAGATTCCCCTTTCGGATTTTCGGATGAAATCGAGGAATCGTCTGACCTCGGGCAGGTCTTCCACCTCCTCTTCGGCCTTTCGGAGGGCCGTGGAGAGGAGCAGCTTGGAACGGAAAACGATTCGGTAGGCCTCTTTGAGGGCCGCGATCGTCTCCGCGGCAAACGCCCGCCGTTTCAGGCCGACGATGTTCAGGCCGAAAAGTCTGGCGAAATTGCCGGAAGCCATCACGTAGGGGGGGATGTCCTTGGCCACCGCCGAAGCGCCGCCCACGATGCAATGGGCGCCGATCCGTGTGAACTGTCGGATTCCGGTGAGGCCGCCGATGATGGCGTAATCCTCGACATGGATGTGGCCGGCCAGATTCGCCGAATTGGCCATGACGATGTGGTTTTCCAATTTGCAGTTGTGGGCGACATGAACATAAGCCATCAGCAGGTTGTCGTCTCCGATCATCGTGACGCCGATATCCTGGATGGTGGCCCGGCTGATCGTGACATATTCCCGGATCGTGTTGCGATTGCCGATGACGACCCGCGTCGGTTCCCCGCGGTATTTCAGATCCTGGGGGTCGCCGCCGATGGAGGCGAACTGGGAGATTCGGTTTTCTTCACCGATGTCGGCGCGGGTTTCGATGACCACATGGGGACCGATGATCGTGTTCCTTCCGATATGGACGTCGGGGCCGATGATGCTGTACGGCCCGATTTCAACCCCTTCCGCTAGCGTAGCGTCGGAAGAGATGATCGCTGTGGGGTGGATCTTCATAAAGTTTCCTTCACTCTTTTTTTTCCAGGGCCGCAACCCGCCGTCGCAGATCGGTGAGAGTTCCGCGCATCTCGGGGAGTTTCGGAAGGCACGCCTCCATCTTCAGCCAATCCCGATGCGGCATGTGAGGGGAGCCGGCGACGACCCGGCCCGGCGGAACGTCCCTGTGAACGGCTGCCCGGGCGGCCGCCATGACACCGTCCCCGATACGGATGTGGCCGACGATCCCGGCCTGGCCGCCGACGAGAACCCCCTTGCCGAGTTTCGCGCTACCCGAGATGCCGACCTGGGCGACAATCACTGAATACTCCCCGATCACCACATTGTGAGCGATCTGGACGAGGTTGTCGATTTTAACCCCCTTTTGAATCCAGGTCCGTCCAAGGGCGCCCCGATCGATGGCGGTGTTCGCCCCGATCTCGACATCGTCGTCGATCTGGACGTAGCCGACCTGGGGTATCTTCCGGTTTTCCCGTCCCGGCAGCGCAAATCCGAAGCCATCGCTGCCGACGACGACGCCGGCATGCAGAATGACCCGCTGCCCGATCAGGCAACGCCGGTAAACGGTAACATTCGGGTGAAGGATGGAAGAATCGCCCACCACGGCGTCCCGGCCGATGAAAACCCCCGGATGGAGAACGGCTTTTCGGCCGATCTGCGCACCGCGGCTGATATGAACGCCGGGGTAGATCACGGCATCGGGCGAAACAACGGCCCCCGCTTCGACGGTTGCCTGCGGGCTGATCCCGCCGGTCTCTTCCTCCTCCGGATAAAACAGCGCAAGCAGTTTCCCCAGCGCGATATAGGGATCCGCTACGATCAGCAGATTTTTCCCCGGGCAGACGGTTCCCGGCGCGACGAGAATGGCGCCGGCCCCCGTGGAGGCCATCCGTTTCCGATATTTCGGATTGGCGACGAACGTGAGATCCCCCGGGCCGGCCTCGTCGATCGGTCGGATCCGCTCGATCACCACCCCGCCGTCGCCGCAGATGCTGCCGTTCAGAAATGATGCGAGCTCGCTTACCGTTTTCTTCAAATCCGTTTTTCCCGTTTAAAAGTTACTTCTTCGGCTTGTAGGTCTTGTTGAATTCATCAAGGACCCGCTTCGTCAAGTCGTTTTCCTTCGCGAAATAGCCAAAATTGAACGCTTGCAGGAACGCATTGCTGTCGATGATCATGGTATATTTTTCCTTCTCGCCGATCGCCTGGACCAGTTTCTGGATCTCGGGAAGCATCTTCTTCGCGACTTCCTGCTGCTTCACATTGAGCTCCTCGTTGGAATCCTTGACCAGAAGCTGGTAATCCCGGACCTTTTTTTGAAAGCTGAGCTCCTTTTCTTTGAAGACCTCTTCCTTGAGGAGCGGCTTCTGCTTTTTTAGCTCCTCATCGAGTTTTTTCAGCTCGGTCTCCTTCTCTTGCAACATCGCCTTGGTTTTTTCGATCCCTTTCCGGATATCCTCAAGCTCTTTTTTGCCCGCGTTTGAAGTGGCCAGGATTTCCTGTACATTGACGAACCCGATTTTTTCGGCTGCATCCGCGGGGAAGGCCGCGAATACAAGGGCAAGCGTTAAGATGCCCGCAATGATCCATCCCGATTTTTTCATGAAACCATTCCCCTTTCCTCTGCCAAAGATCGTTGGGAAGGCAGTTTCCGCCTTCGGTTTATTCTACATGAACATTCCGATTGTGAATTCCCAGCGGCTGGGCGATTCATCATCCTTCCTGTCCAGCACATAGCCCCACTCCAGTCGCAGCGGACCGATCGGCGAATACCAGCGGATGCCGACGCCCGCCGTTCTTCGCATATCCCCGAGATCGTAGTCGTTTTCCCACGTGTTTCCGGTGTCGAAGAAGAGCACCCCCTTCATCCCCGCGTTCTTGATGAGCGGGAAGATGAAATCGACATTGAAATTCAGCATCGTCCGCCCGCCGATCACATCTCCCGTCTCGGGGTCCTTCGGCCCCACGTCCCGAAGGCCGCGGAGGGAATTGATTCCTCCAAGCACATACCGTTCATAGATGGGGATTTCTTTCCCTTCGTTGGCTTGCATGTAGCCGATCCGTCCGCGGAGGCCGATGACCGTATCCAGCGGGAGCGGGAAAAACCAGGCGGAGCTCGCACCGTAACGGGTATAGCTGACATCGCCCTGGAGGGGTCCGCCGGTGTATTCCACGGAGGCGCTGTTCTTCGAACCGATGGACGGGAAGATCGGATCGTTCGTCGAGTCTCGCGTGATATTCAGGCTCACGCCGCTGCTCGTCGTTTCCCCTGCCTGTTTCTTGATGTAGTAGGAGGCCGTATCCAAAACGTCCCTGACATCATCGAGCGACAGGCGGTATCCGACATAAGCGGTCACATACGGCCGCCAGATGGGATACCCCAGGGTGGCGCCGAATCCCTTGGTGTAGAGGTTGTAGGAATCATATTCGTGGTAGTAGTTCCAGAGGTTCAATTTGCTCCAAAGGGGCATGTCGAAAAGCCAGGGTTCTATGAAAGATATGTCGTAATATTGGGATATGGAACCGATGTTTGCCTTGAGGCTCAGGGTCTGACCGCGGCCGAAAAGATTCTGCTGGGAGACCTGTGCCGTGACGATCGCGCGGTCCGAGGCGCTATAGCCGGCGCCGATGCTGAAGACGCCGGTCTGTTTCTCTTTGACGCGGATGTTGATGTCCGTCAGGTTTTCGGCGGGACCCTTCTCGCTCTGAAAATCGATCTCTTCGAAATAACGAAGTCTGTTCAGGGCCAGGTAGCTGTCCTTCAGTTTGGTCCGGCTGTAGAGGTCTCCCTCGACCACGGAGAGCTGACGGCGGATCACCTTGTCCCGCGTTTTGGTGTTGCCGGTGATGTTGATCCGATTGAAATAGACGAGGTTTGCCTTGTTGATGATGTAGGTCACATCCACGGTCTGAGTGGCTTCGCGCGGTTCGGTTCGGGGGATGACGTCGGCGCCGGCATATCCCTCGTCGTTGCAGGACTGCGTCAGGGAATCGATGTCCTTCATGATGGCTTCCCGGTCGTAAAAGTCCCTTTTCAGGATCAGCAGCTTTGCCGCCAGCTCCGCACGCGGGATCTTGATCTCATCCCCGGTGATCTCGACCTTGCCGACGCGGAATTGTCTTCCCTCCGAGACGGGGATTTTGATTCGTATCCCGTCGCGGTCGTAGGTGATGATCGGCTCCCCGATCTGGACGTTGATGAAACCGTTGTTCATATAGAAGGCGCTGAGTTTTCCGACATCCTGCTTTAACTGGTCCTTCTTCAGGACGCCGGAGTCGGTGAAGAAGTGGAAGATGCCCCATTCGTTCGTGGTCATCATGTTCTTCAGCTCCTTCGTGGTGAAGGTCCGGTTGCCCTCGAAGCTGATGTCCCGGATGAAGAGTTTTTCGTTTTCGACGATGCTGACGACGATATGAATATCCCGTTCGCCCGGCCTTTCGGTCGCATAGCCGATCTCTGCGTTGTAGAAGCCCTTGCTGTCATAGAGGATCTTGATTTTTTCCATGTCCGCCTTGAGCTTTTCGGGGTTCAAGGTCTGACGGGTACGGACGCTCATGACGCCTTCGATGTCGTCCCTCTTCACGGCTTTGTTGCCCTGAATGCGGATCTCCGTAATCATCGGCTTCTCGGCAACGACAAAGACAATCACCTTCCCTTCCGGGATGTCCGAGACCTCCGCGGTGACGTCATCGAAATAGCCCATTTTATAAACGGCCTTGATGTCGTCGGAAAGGTCCGCGTCTGAAAAGATGTTTCCTGCCTTGCTCCTGAGGACCTGCTGGATGGCGCTGGCCTCGATCTTGCGGTTTCCCTTGAATTCGATGCGGACAATCCGTTCTTCGGAGGCGATCCTGGTCAGGATCTCCGTCCGGAGCTGGGCCAGGATGGCGCCCAGATTTTCCCGTCCGCGGCCCTGGACGAAGACTCCCGGCAGCGCCTTTCCCTCGCGAAGATCGATCAATCGGGCATCCACGCTGATCCGATCCCCGAATTCGGAAACGCTCCCCGAAACGGTGTAGAGGGCGCCGGCCTTTTTCCCGACCGCGATCACCAGGGCGTCGTTCAACGTTTTTCCTTTTATCCCGGCACTGATCTCCGCCATCGGAACCAGGCGGATGGCTTTCGATTTGAGCAATTCCGAGGAGACTCCGCGATGGACCGTCTCCCGGAGACTCGCCGCCTGTCCCGGTGAGGTGCTGTGGACGTCGAACGGAAAGACGGCGATTTTCTTGAGGTTGTCCGCGGAGATTCCCGGGACCGGTCCGAGAAGAATCATCATCCAAAACGCCGTGACGCATGAAAGAAAAAGTTTTTTATTCACGGTTATAAATCCTTCCGTCGCGAAGGCCGATGCGGTGGGACATCCGGTCGGCCAGTGATGGATTGTGCGTGACCACGATCAGCGTGATCCCCTTGGTCCGGTTTAACACAAGCAACATATCTTCTATCTTCTTTCCGGTTTCCGTGTCAAGATTTCCTGTAGGTTCGTCCGCGAGAAGGATCTTCGGCTCGAGGACGAGCGCGCGGGCAAGGGCCACGCGTTGCTGTTCCCCTCCGGAGAGCTCCCCCGGTTTGTGTGTGATCCGGTCGCCCAGCCCCACCTCTTTTAAAATCGCCTCCGCCCGCTGTTTCGCTTCGCTTCTCGGCAACCGCTGGATGAGGGCCGGCATCATCGTGTTTTCCAGTGCGGTAAATTCCGGGAGCAGATTGTGAAACTGAAAAACAAAGCCGATCTGCCGGTTCCGGAAGGCGGCAAGCCTCTTCTCCGGCCAGTGGAAGACGTCCAAGCCGCCGAACAGCACGGTCCCGGATGTCGGATGATCGAGCGTTCCGATGATATGGATCAGCGTGCTCTTTCCCGCGCCCGAAACCCCCACGATGGCGAGGGATCCCCCTTCGGCGATTTCGAAATCCAATCCCTTGATCGCTTCGATCCGCTGTCCGTCTTTGACGAAGGTTTTTTGGAGCTTCTGCACTTGAATCATACCGGTCCCTGACTGCCCCACCCTCATTCGTACCGCAAAGCCTCCACCGGGTCCAGTCGGGAGGCCCGCCAGGAGGGGTAAATGGTCGAAAGAAAACTGATCAAAAGAGTTCCGAGGATGATGATCCCCACGTCTCCGAAATTGACCTGGGAGGGGAGTTCACTGAGATAATAAACATCGCCCGGGAGGATTTTAAATCCGAACAGGTTTTCCACAAAGCGCGAAAGGGCCTCCAGATTGAAGGCAACGATGAGGCCGGCAATGCATCCGAGCACCGTGCCGATGGCCCCCACGATCAGCCCCTGAAAGATGAAAATCTTCATGATTCCCGTTCGGGTGGCGCCCATCGTCTTCAGGATGGCAATGTCCTTGTTCTTCTCCATGACGATCATGATCAGCGCGCTGATGATGTTGAAGGCCGCAACAAGAACGATCAGCGAAAGGATGATGAACATGACCCTTTTTTCCAGCTTCAGCGCCGCGAAGAGGTTCTTGTTCATCTCCATCCAGTTGCGGCCCCAGTAGGGGAATCCCAATTTCTGTTCGATCTGCTTCGCGATCCGGTCGGCCTTGTAGATGTCGTCGACCCGGATCTCGATGCCGGTCACCGTCTCGCCCATGCCCAGGAACTCCTGGCAGTCTTTCAGTGAGATGAAGGCGAGCGTCGAGTCGTACTCGAAAAAACCGGACTCAAAAATCCCGACCACCAGAAAGGGTTTCATCCGCGGGACCATGCCCATCGGGGTCGCGAGGCCGGAGGGGGAGACGACATGGACCGTTTCATGGAGAAAAACCCCGAGGTTCTTCGCCAGCTCCCGGCCGACGAGGATCCCGGGCAGATCGGCGAGTTCCGGCTTCAAAGCGGGAAGGTTCCTTTTTTCGCTTACAAGGTCTTCGAACTTGCCCTCCCGGATCTTCCCCAGATGGATCACCTTCAGGGCGTCCTCCGTCGACAGGCCCCGCAGGACGATCCCGGTGACGCTGCCGCCTCTTTTCAGCATGGCCTGGCTGTAAATGAAGGGGGTCGAGGCCACCACACCGGGGACCTGCGCGACCTCCCGCATCACCTTCGGATGGTTCCGCATCGAGCCGCTGTATTCCATGACCAGGACGTGGGAATTGATCCCCAGGATCTTGTTGCGCAGATCCGTTTCGAAGCCGTTCATCACGGCCAGCACGATGATCAGCGCCGCGACGCCGAGGAAGATCCCCGCGACCGAGATGAAGGTGATGATGGAGACGAACACCTGCTTTCTTCTCGCCCGAAGGTAACGCAGGCTGATGAAGAATTCATAAGACATGGATACCGTTCTCGCAATATTCGTCGGATGCCGTTCCTATTCGTCCCTGGTCCGCAGCAGCGGGAAGAGGATGACGTCCCGGATCGATGCGGAGTCCGTGAGGAGCATGACGAGCCTGTCAATGCCGATGCCCTCGCCTGCCGTCGGCGGCATCCCGCATTCGAGGGCGCCGATGTAATCCTCGTCCATCTCGTGGGCCTCCAGATCGCCGGCCTCCCTTTCCTTGAGCTGCATCTCGAACCTCCCGCGCTGATCCACGGGGTCGTTCAGTTCGGAAAAGGCGTTCGCGATCTCCTTGCCGCAGATGTAAAGCTCAAAGCGGTCGACCAACGAGGGTTCCTCGGCGTTCCGGCGGGAGAGGGGCGAAACATCCACGGGATAGTGGGTGACAAAAGTGGGCTGAACAAGCTTTTTTTCCACCGTTTCATCGAAGATCGCCATCAGAACCTTGCCCGAGGGATCACTCTCCTTCACCTCGATCCCGAGTTCCCGGGCATGACGGGCCAATCCGGCCGCTTCATCGAGAAGACCCCTGTCCAGGCCCCCGATCTGCACCACGGCGTCCCGGACAGTGAGCCGCGGCCAGGGGGGAGCCAGATCGATCTCCTTCCCCTGGTAACTGAATTTGAGGGAACCCAGAAGATTCCGAGCCACGAAGGTGAAGAGTTCCTCCGTCATGACCATCAGGTCTTCATAGGTCGCATAGGCCTGATAGAATTCAAGCATCGTGAATTCGGGGTTGTGGAAGGTGGATATCCCCTCGTTCCGAAAGTTGCGGTTGATCTCGAAGACCCGTTCGAGGCCGCCCGTGATGAGCCGTTTGAGGTAGAGCTCGGGGGCGATCCTCAGGAAAAGATTCATCCCGAGGGCGTTGTGGTATGTCTTGAAGGGGCGCGCCACGGCGCCGCCGGCCCTGGGCTGCATCATCGGCGTCTCCACCTCCAGGAAGTCCCGTTCCTCCATGAACCGGCGAATCAGGCTGATGATCCGGCTCCGCTGCTGAAACACCTTTCGGACTTCCGGATTGACGATCAGGTCGAGATGCCGCTGGCGGTAACGGATCTCGATATCCGTAAGGCCGTGCCACTTCTCCGGAAGCGCACGGATGGCCTTGGAAAGTAGGCGCAGGCCGTTTTCCTCGACATCGATCGTCAATTCCCCGGTCCGGGTTTTGAAGACCTTTCCGGCAACCCAGGCGATGTCGCCGACATCGAGTTTTTTGAACAGCGCAAAGGTCTTTTCGCCCACCTGGTTCTTGCGGAGAAAGGCCTGAAGGCGCCCCGTGCGGTCCTGGATGCTGATGAAGGCCCCCTTGCCGAAGTCGCGCACGGCCATCATGCGGCCCGCCAACGTGAACCGCTCCGTGACCTTTTCCAGTTCCTCGGGCGTCATCCGCCCGAAACGTTCGCTGATCGAAGAGGTCGTATCCCCGACCCGGGCGTCGTTGGGATAGAGATCGACCCCGTCGGCCTTCAGGGCCTCGATCTTCTCGATGCGTTTTTTGATGAGTTCGCTTTCTTCTTTGAATGCCTGTTTGTCCGACATAACCCCCTGCTCGCTTTGATTTGATATATGGTCGGTTTGACTATATTTTATTCCCAAAATAGTCAAGGACGATCTTCTAAAATCGCTTTCTGATGTAAAAGAAAGGGCTGAAATTCCGGAAGAACATTGGTGTTCCTGCCGTCAAACAAATTTTCCATCTATACGATGTTGGCTGAAGTGCGGCATTACCGCCAAATATCAGGCAGAAAAAGCTTATTCTATTGGATTTCAAAGAATTTTTTCTTTGCATTGCTCTTAAAAAAGAGTAATATTCAATCTGAAAATCAGAAAAAACCAAGCCAGCATATTATTTGTTCGGTCGCACTCCGCGCGACCGAACAAATCGGGCGAGCGCATTTGTCAGCAGCCTAACCGAGCAAGTTCGACACATGGAGAAATGTTCAGACAACGAGACGGTGCCAAGAACCTCGCGAGCGCTAGGCCGCCGATCCGCAACGTTCAATGAGAAAAAACAATGAATTCTGTGAAAACCGTTACAATTCGATGGCAAAGACTCGTTGACGATAATGATCAGACATGCCCCCGATGCCGAGAAACAGGGGAAACCGTTAAAAAGGCATTTGAAAAGCTGAAAAAGGCTTTGTTTGAACTGGGCATTGAAGTTGAGATCATGGAAAAGAAAATCGATTTCCCTTTATTCAACCAGGACCCACTTCAGTCAAATCGCATTTGGATTGGCGACAGATTGCTGGAAGATTGGACAGGGGGTACAGCAGGAAAAAGCAAATGCTGTGAAACCTGTGGAGATTCTGAATATGGAAGAGAAAAAAGACTTAACGGCACCCTGTGGACTGGATTGCTTCAATTGCGAGCTTTATGAAGACAACCTCACGGATAAACTTGCCGAATTGATTCATGCCAAAATGGGAGTGACAAAGGGGGAAATTGCCTGCAAGGGGTGTCGCCGGCAGGATGGAAAGCATTATCATTTGCCGCCGGAGGGGTGTGCAACCCTGAATTGTGTCAAGTCCAAGGAAGTTGAGTTCTGCTGCGACTGTGCCGATTTCCCATGCGCCTTTCTCGCACCAACAGCCGACAGGGCCTCTCAGTACCCACATAATATGAAACTTTACAATCTCTGCCGTATTCAAAAGGTTGGGCTTGAGCGCTGGATCACGGAAGAAGCCGGACAGATACGAAAGAAATACTTCACAGGCAAATTTGTTGTCGGGAAAGGGCAGGCGGCGCCGTGACGTGCCCCTCGACGACATTGTGGAAGAATCCATCGTAAGGCACTTTGATCTTGATATCGCGGAGGATGATTTCGCTTCGGCGGGACCTTTGAAGGATGTTGCATCAAGTGTGGATGGGGTGAAGTCGGACTATGGGGAGTTCGTCCAGATGTCTGCTGAACTGGCTGAGCATCTTGCCGTGGCTGCCGGGAAAAGAGACGGACGTATTCATCCTTTCGGGTTGCAGCTTGCCGGCGAGTTGTGTATAGATAACCATCATTATCGTAGGAAAGGGGGATAGCATGATCAACAAGGCGATCCTGGTGGGCAGACTGGGGAAAGATCCGGAAGTAAGATACACGCCGGACGGGATGATGGTGACCAACTTCACTCTGGCGACGGACGAACAGAGGAAAGACAAGAACGGAGAAAGGGTGCAGAAGACCGAGTGGCACCGGATCGTTACCTTCGGGAAACTTGCCGAGATCTGCGGAAAGTACCTGGTCAAGGGAAAACTGGTCTTTGTGGAGGGGCGCATCCAGACAAGGGGTTGGGACGACAAGGAAGGGGTTAAAAGGTATACGACCGAGATCGTTGCATCGGATATGCGGATGCTTGATTCGAAAGGCCAGCGTGGTGCGGATACAGTGCCTGAGGACGCGCCTTTGCCGTCCAGAGCGGATGGGCCTCTGCCTGAAGACGACGTGCCCTTCTGAAAATATCAGGGCTTCTTCACGTCATCCGCTTTCTTCTCGACTTTCGGCGTGACGTCGATTTCGTCAGGCTCTCGGGTGGCTTTTTTGAAGTTCTTGATTCCACGACCCAGTGCGCCGCCGATTTCAGGAAGCTTGCCGGCGCCGAAGATGATCAGGATAATCACCAGAATAATCAGCAGCTCGGGCATACCTATTCCAAACATATCTTCACATCCTCATCGCTTTCGTTTCGTGCCGGCAATCTTAGACGATCGTTTGCGTATTGTCAAACTGGAACTTATTCAGCTTGTTTTTTCTGCGAATCCTTCTCGGGCAAACGGATATGGATGATCTGCCCCGGTTTTCCAAGGGTCCCCAACGGCTTTCCCTGAAAGGTCAGATTGATCCCCCCCGCATTTCCGATGTCGAGCAGGAAGAACTCGGATGCCATCCGCTCGATTCTCTCACCCGGTTTCAGGAGGACTTGGTACGGAGGGTTCCGGTCTTCCGTGATTCGAATCCAGGTCAGTTCGCGGGCGTCGAAAACGAGATGATACATCTTGCCTGCCGGTGAGACGGGGGGAATGATTGCCTTTTCCATTGAGGCCGGGGACACAGCCGATCCCGGTTTCGTTTCCGGAGCGGAAGGGGACGGAACAGCCGCCGTAATCTCCGGGGCTGGTGCGGTCGATTCCGGAGAAGATTCGACGGGGGCGACCGGAGCGGGCGAAGGCGGGCTCCCGGCCTGGTCATAGAGGAAGATAACGGATACCAGGATCCCGAGGAGGACCACGGCCGCCAGGCTCAAGAAAAGAAACGTGTAGCGCCGATTGGCTTCCGGCCAGGGTTTTTGAACTTTATTCTCATCAATCGGTTCCTTGAGGCTGTCCAGGTGCCTTGCATAACGATCGAGGATCGTTTTTTCATCGATCCCAACCGCGTGGGCGTATTTCCTGATGAAATTACGCGCATAAACGGGAGGTGGAAGACGATCAAAATCCTCCCGTTCCACCGCTTCAAGATTGACGAGGCTGACCCGCGTCATTTCAAAAATGTCATGGAGAGAGAGACCGCGGGCCTCGCGTTCGGCCGTCAGATTCTGAATCGCCTGTTGTGGAGCAGTCGGCTCTTCTGTTGGATGATCTTTCTTCTCTTCCATGGCGCCCTTTCTTGTCTTACCCATGTATAAAATTAGCATCATTTCCGAGGTCGCGCAACAGAAAGATGCCGGAAACATGCCGGAGGGCCTGTTGCCGGGTGGGGGAACGGAAATTTGTACTGGTTTTTTAAATTTTTTTATGTTGCTATGGCACACAAAAATCAGAAGGAAAGGCGGAAAGCATGCATCCGTATCGGGAATTCATTGAGGAGATAGTTTTAGAGGCGGGTAGGCTCCTCCGGGAAAAGATTGATGAATGTCACACGATCGAATACAAGGGGAACATCAACCTGGTCACCGAGGCCGATCGTCTTTCCGAGGAGCTGATCATTCGTCGGATCCGGAGCCGTTTCCCGGAACACGGCATCCTGGCGGAAGAATCTCCGGAGACGGCAAACGGATCCGCTTTTCGCTGGATCATCGATCCGCTTGACGGGACGACGAACTATGCCCATGCCTATCCGGTCTTCAGCGTCTCCATCGCCCTGGAGTGCGAAGGATCGATTCGACTTGGCGCTGTGTTCAACCCGATGTTGAATGAACTGTTCGTTGCGGAGAAGGGAGAGGGCGCCTTTCTGAACGGTCGGCGTCTGACCGTATCCCGTACAGCGGATCTGTCCCGCAGTCTGTTGGCGACCGGATTCCCCTATGACCTCAGGGAAGACCGGAACAACAACATGAATTACTTCGAGACAATGGTAATGAGTGCTCAAGCGCTCCGCCGAGCGGGATCGGCCGCCTTCGATCTGGCCTGTCTTGCGGCGGGCCGGTTTGATGGTTTCTGGGAGCTCAAACTGATGCCCTGGGATACGGCAGCCGGTTGCCTCCTGGTTCAGGAAGCGGGAGGCATCGTGACCGACCTTCAGGGCGGCCCCTTTTCACTGACTTCGCCGAATATCCTTGCATCCAACGGCCTGATCCACGCGGAAATGTCCCGTCTGCTTTGCGGGACCGAT
>JAXDCM010000194.1:0-14894 GCA_034677965.1 Syntrophales bacterium | reverse complement strand
AGCCCCGTCAAAATGAACCACATCTATTAAACCGCCCATTGAAAACGGCATCATTTTGCGTGATACCCGCCTGTCTTCCGGGGACCGACGAAGACGATCTTTCCCTGCTCCCTCAATTTCTTTATCCAGCGCTCGACGGTTCTTTGGGGAATATTCAATGCCGTCGTTATTTCCGTGACTTTCCTGCCGGGGGTATTTCTGATGTAATCGGCAACGCGCTCTATTCCTTCCATTATACCGCCATCTGTAGCGCCACTTATACCGCCATTTGTTCCGCCACTTATTCCCTCACTGGCGGGACGCCGGGAAAACTTCACGACAAAAGCGCCGGTCATTTCCTTCAACTCCGGCTTGGGGTTGCCATTTACGGCGCACGCCTCCACCATCCGCTGAAATCCCGTCCCCCAGCCTTCGATAAAACCGATGTCGTGGAATATTTTTGCCAGCCCCCTGTTGCGCGGGATGGAGCGACTTTCCGCAAGAAGGCTTTTGATGTTCAGCTCCTTGGGAAGAAGACCGGGGCTCCAGATTTCCAGGCGGTCGTCAAAGATACGGATCTGGATGTTGCCGGGGTCGGTATAATCCCGATGGACGATGGCGTTCACGACGGCCTCGCGCAACGCCTCCAGTGGATAATCCCATTTCTCGTCACGGGCCGCTTTGGCGCCGATGTCCACACCCATACTGATATGCCTCTGGATAAATTCGAGAGCCTCGTTAACCGCCACGATCAGGTTTCCCTTGAAATCTTTCATATCCAGGAAATGGACCATCGTCTTTCCTTTGAAGCGGGCGCTCTTGATCACGGCGTTGGGAATCAAATCGTTTTCCCTGACGAAACAAAGGTAACCGGCGATGGTGAGCTTTCCTTTTTTTAAAACCGACAGCTTTTCAAGGATGCGTCTTTCCGATATCTTCCCGAAATGAAATGACGTCACATTCAGACGCCGGATGGCTGCATAATCCAACTCAATGGCTTTGAAATCCTGGTCAAGCGTTCGCTGATCAAAATCCGGCAGCGTGTATCGCTTGATCAGATCGCGAATCTCCGTAGCCGACAACTTCTGGTTGGTTTTTCCTACCCGGACATAGGCTTTCTCAAAGGCAAAGACCGGTTTGTTATCAGATTCGGGGATTTCCATCTCCACGATTTCAGCAGGGCCAAAGGTCTTGACGTTGATCGAGGGATAGAGGATCGGGTCCGTGTGCATCTTGATCTTGTTGGCCATCTCTTCCAGGGTATCTTTGCCGATCTTCAACCCCAAAGGATTCCCCTGATCATCCAGGCCGACAACTACCTTCCCGCCTTTCTTATTGGCGAAAGCGCTCAACGAAATGATGATCTCTTTCCAGGCGGCAAAGGAAGATTTCTTATCCAGGGTTTCCGATTCTCTGTACATGGCATCCTCTCTTCATAAAAAGATCAAGGTTCTGATCCGCCGCTTAGCTTTAAAACATCGTCTTATTGGACATACGGCATTTAAAAATGTCTAATAACGATGCAAGAGTGGCCGATAAATCACTTTGCTGGGAAAAAGCGTCTCGTTTTAAATAAAATTTCAGAGTGCGTCCTGCCGTCCGCTGCTAATCATGAAGCGAACCGAGTTGCTTTCATTATCGATACTTATTGGAACTCGTTCAATACCGGCCCTTTACCACCCCTTCCGCAGCGCTTCCAGCTGGCTCGCCGAATCCAGCACCCGGCTGCATGACTCCCAATCCACGCTTTCAATCCGGTCGTAGCGCATCTCAAAGGGGTGGCGTTTCGGGACAGCATCGATGATCCGCTTGGCCTCCTCTTCATCTCTCAGGGCGGCAGCGACCCAGGCATCTTCCAAGGTGTCAGGGATCTGGCCGAACATGTTCCGGATATTCTCAAGACGCTCAGAGAGGAGCTCATGAACGCGATCCTCCACGGAACCCATGTAGCGCATGTTGTAGATCAGGACCTCGGGCCGCAACTGCCCGATCCGCTGGATTCTCCCCTTGCGCTGCTCCAGTCGTGTGGGATTCCAGGGAAGGTCCAGATTGATAAGAGAGCCCAAGCGCTGCAGATTGAGCCCTTCCGAAGCGGCATCCGTTCCGATGACCAAGCGCAATTCACCGGCCGTTATTCTTTTTTTAACTTCATCCCGGTTGATGCGGACAAAGACACCATTTTCGATGATTCCCGATTTTGCTGCACCGGCATAGACGCCGATCTTTTCGGCGGGCATGCGTTTCGATAGATGCAGGCCCAGCCAGAGGACCGAATCGTAGAACTGGCTGAAGATGATGCAGCCCAGAGAGAGCCAGCCGCCTGCCACGGTCTCGTTTGTCGTGAGAACTCGCTCCACCCGGCGGAGCTTCGGGTCTTCGTCACGGTTTTCTTCTAGAATCTTGAGAAAACGACTCAATGCCCCCTTTTCATCATCCGTTAAGGGATAGATGGAGGACGGTGATTCCTGTGCCTCGTCTTCCCATTCCTCCTCGGCCCCTTCGGCATTGGTGGCGAGCATCTGTTGTGCGGTCAAGCGTCCTGCCTCGATGGTGCTACCCACCCGGCGCAGGAGAATCGTCTTCATGAAGCCTGAGTTGAGTCCCGGTCTACGCGCCAAGATTGCGCAGAACTCCTCCGCGGCATCATAGGCATCCCGAAGAAAGGGGGGCAGGCCAATGGATTCGGTGCTACTCTCACCAAAAAGGCGAACATCTATCCGCTGGAGATAGGGCTCGTTGGTATGCGGATCGATATGGTTTTCCAGAAAATCCCGGGTCCGCCGGACGATGTGGCGGATAAAGGGATTGTGCTTTGGGAAGAAATGCCGAGATAATCGTTTGATCCGCTGCACATCGGGTCTGCGAAGCCCATGGATCGCTTCCGGGGAAGCCCAGGATTCGGAAGGTGCGATATTCAGGCTCCGGCGCAGCAACTCAAAATCCATGCCCTCTTCCTGCGGCGGCAGGGGGTCGCGCATCCACTCCCAGAGATCGGTCGTCTCTTCGATGGGTGCGGTTTGTTCGAGAACAAGATCAATCCCTTCCCGTGGCCGGGTCCGCCAGCGGCTGTAGAGGGAACCCAGAACGCCGTTTTGCCCCTCGTTCAGCGCGTTCAGCAGATCCCATGCCTCAATCGGATCGAGCTGCACCGGCGTTGCGGTGGCCAGGAGCAGACTGCGGGTGCGCGGGGCGACATCCATCAAAAAGCGCAGCAGGTTGTTGGACTCGGCCTTTTCTTCCCGGTGCGTGGGGCCGAGATTGGACCGCCTGGCCCGGTGCGCCTCATCGAGGATGACGCATTCGTAGGAGAGCTCCTTGATCCAATCGACGGTTTCCGATCCCCGGACGATGAGTCCCGTGGACATGATGCCGATCCGGCGGGGGCATTTTCTCATCCCCTGAGGGCCAAATTCGGGATAGGCCACTCCTTGCTCATCGATCCACTGCCGTCCGTTCCACCGCGCCGAGGGCATCTCCAGGAGGTTCCAGAGTTCGTCCTGCCACTGGATCATAAGCGGCTTGGGGACAAGAATGAGGATCGGTTTGTCACCGTAGAGGGCCATCAACTTTGCGGCGAGGGCCAGTTGAATGGTTTTTCCCAGACCTACCTGATCAGCCAGGAGATACCGCGCGCCGCCGTTCTTATGGGCGTCGAAGGCCAGCTTGATGAAGGATTTCTGGTGTGCCCAAAGGCCGTTCTCCTTGCGATAGATGGGCAGCTCCACAATCGGCTCGGCGGGCCTGGCCTCTTCCTTTTTCCAGGAGTCGATATCGGGAACGACAACGCGGTGGATCAGCCGGGCCACGTCCTGCACGACCGCCTCAGCCAGGTCCACCGCCTGAGGGGAGGACCACAAGGCATCGAATTCCTCCTGTACCCACCGGATGCCCTCCTTGCTCTCGTCCAGCCAGACCAGTTCATAGTTGTTGACCCAGGCGGTCCGGGACTCGTTGGCACTGCCGATAAAGCAGACCTGCGAACCATCCGTTCGGGTGATCACACCGGCCTTTCCGTGTATCAAGCCGAAGGCCTTATCGGGGAGGACCTTTACCTTGAGAAGGCCGCTCTCGATAAAATCATAGAGCCGCTGGAGCCTTGCCTTCATCGGCGCTCCGATCTCGGCGGGAAGCGAAGCGCACCATTCGCGGTGCATTCCCCATTTTGCAGCTCGGGCGGTTTGGACATCCAAGGGATTGAGGCAGGAGTTGCAGATGATCCGGGCACAGGTCTTGCCGTCTTCCCGTGTCATCTGTTCCAGAGCCTCTCCCGCAACCTCCAGCAGAGAGGAGCTAAAAAAGCCGGCAATCCGGTCGTAGTGGTGGGCGCCCTGCAACTGGGCGGTCAGGAAGTCCTTCAAGGGGCTGCGGCGTGAAGAGTAGCGTTGGATCATCGGTTATCAGCGCTCCAGGAGTTGTTCCGCTTCCTTGACGAACCTTACGGCAAAGGCAAAAGCCTGTTTCGCTTCTTCCAGGGAAACGAGGCCGAGGGCATCGTAGATGACGCGATGCCTTTTGCTCCTCATCTTGTCGAAAATGTAGATATCGTCCTGGAATTTCTCGCCCAGGGCAATTTCGGAAAACTCGACGGCCGTCTTGTGTTGCCCTTCTCCCGCCGCCGGTCGGAAGCCGTTGGCAAACATCAAGGCCCTTGTCGCCTGCAAGATAGCGTTGTAGGCCATACTGAAGGCCCAATCGCGATCGATGGCCAGCATCGCTTCCGCCGCTTTGATATCACGTTTGGCCAGCGCAAGCCTGCTTGCGGACTGCGCCCTCCCGGCAGCGAAGGGCTTGATCAGGCCTCTATTGAGCAAGTCTTCGTAAGCCATCTTCATTCCCGATCAGCATGATCTTTGGTTCATCGATGACCCTGTCGATAAAAGGGTCCTGGTCTTTCAGGCGCTGCTTCATTTCCGCGAGGGGAAAGAGAGAGGGATTGATTTCACGGCCAAGCGCCTTTTCCGGTTCTCGCAACCGCTTCAAGAGATCTTCGAGTGGTATCTGCCCGACAACCATCAAATCGATGTCGCTCTTATCGTTTTCCGTACCGGCGGCAAACGACCCGTAGATGAAGGCGTATTCGATATCCGTTCTTTCCGATAAAACCTGCTTGAGCAGGCCGGGCGCCCCCCTGACCTTGAAGAAAAGGGATTTTAGTTCCGGATAGATGAGGAATTCGGGATTGACGTGGAAGTATTTGAGATTGCCGGATTTGCTACTGGTCAGGAACCCGATGGCCTCAAGGTTTTTCAGTTCGGTGCTGACGTTTTTATAGTCCTCTCCGGTGATCCTTTCTAATTCCCGGAGGTAGAACGACTTTTCCGGGTGTAGGAAGAAGGTGTTCAGCAGCTCTATTCGGACTTTCGAGGAAAACAGTTTATGCAGCATGGCCATCTCCGTTGATGGTTTTTATACATCAATTGATGGTTATATTACATCAATATTTTGCCGCCCGAAGGTCATTGGCTAATCCGTCTTCGGCTTTGCTTTCTTTGCCACTGTTACTATAGCATCGAGCTTCTCTATGATCTCTCCGTCCAGCTCTTCTCTCGGCATCAGACTCGCGAGGACGTGATACTCAGATTTTCGCAATTGCAATGGAAGGCCCAACTTCTTGTAGAAAAGTCTGAAAACCCGATCAATCACTTCATCGGTTGCTTTGACATCAGGGGACCATGGGACCAAATTATCTATTTCGAGAAGTTTCGTCACTTCATCGATGGCCTCCCGCATAGTTTGTTCGCGTCGTTCAGCTTCGGTTCTGCCGAAAAGATCATCAGGTTGGTCGTGCCTGGCGTAAGCAAGCAACACATCTTCCCTGCAGAAATAGTTTTCTATTTCCCTACGACGCCACATCATTTCGATGAGTGTGTCCGTAGCTTGAAGCTTCTTATCGAGGCGGTCGAAGATGGCAATGCCCACAAGATCAATTTTGGCTTCACTCAAGCCGCCGAAATGATCTCGTGCCTTTTGGGGCAGGTTGGTTTCGACATACTTCACAAAAGGACGCGCAAGAAACGACTGGGCCTCGTGGCTAAGTGATTTAGCAAATTGCTGAAGGATGGCAAGGTCGGTGGCGTTTTCCAAATACAGCACCCATCCGGTTTCTTCCGCCTGGTAGTATTGCTCAAATCCGATGTCCCGTAAGGCTTTTAGAACTTGTGAGCCTCGATTGTCAATACGATGGGGCTTGCCAACAAATGCGATAACAGTATCCCGCTCGGCAGCCTCGTTGAGGACTACCTCGGAATGACTGGCTGCGATGATTTGCGATCCTTGCTGCTCGGCTACATGGATTAGGAGGTTGTATGTTTGGCGCTGCCGTAACACCTCCAGATGTGCGTCGGGCTCATCGAGAAGCAACACCGCTCCGGGGTTGCTATAAAGGTGCGCAAGCAAGAGCAACGTCTGCTGTAACCCGCGCCCCGAGGATGACAGATCGAGCGTATTCTTTTTCGCATCGTTGTAGGCCATGGTGATTTCGCTGCGCTCAGCAATGTATTTTGGTGGTAGAAGTTCAACACCAAACAAGTCATGGATCTGGCGAAGTAATTTATCCCAATGTCCGGCTTCTTTGTTCTCATAGATTTGGTAACAAAGGTTGCGTAACACTTGGGCCGTCTGTCCTTGGCCGATAAGTACGCCGATTTCTCCCGGCTGCTTTAAAAACTCACGGTCCGCCAAGCCCGACATTGGAGGAAGATATGCGATGCGGGCACCCTCCGCTTCGTCGGGGATGGTCATCCGTTCTTTCCCTGTTTCATCAATACGAAGAGGCCTGCAATAGAACGATTCCTCATTAGCGTAATCGAATTCGAGGCCACAGGACCAGGCGTTGTCACGGGTTACACCTTCCACGATGATATCAATGCGGATATTCTCGGTTGTCGGACCTATCTTGCCGTTTTCCCTCATCCGGGAAACGTTCCGTACATGCAGATTACGCCAGAGCAAATTGGCAACGGGAACAGGAATGGAAGCCAGGTCGCGGCGGTTGACAGTGACTCCCGGTCTTCTCCCGGGCGAGGATTTGCCTTTGCGTTTCTCGTTCCACCGTCGGAGTCCAATGTCCCATAGGGCCAGTGCCTGCAATGCCGTTGTCTTTCCGGAATTGTTGGGACCGATCAGGAGCACTGCCTTGCCAAGCTCAATTTCTGAATCTTCGAAACGCTTGAAGTTACGGATTCTGATACGTGTCAACATAGGGCATACCTCTTTCTGAGCATATTGTGGATGCTACGCTTGTGAGCGATTTCTATGAAAAAGCAAAAGCGATCTTTCACTATAATGCCCCGGTAGAACGTGGTGGGAAGGTAAGGATGGATCATACCCCGTCCCCTTCCACCGCCCCCAGGAGCAGATGGGCGGCTTCGACGTCCTTCTTCCAGTGCGTCATTGCCACGGAAGGTTTCTGGGAAAGGTAGTCCAGCAGGGCGATGATCATCTGGCGGCGGTCCCAGTAGTTGGGGACCTCCTGCTTGAGATAATCCAGCCCCGGGCGCGGATCGTCCTCCTCGGCGGTTTTGTAGACGGCAAAGAGGATCTGCCGCAGGAGCGATCCGGCAAAGCCCTCGCCGGAAAGATCGCGCCCTTTGAGCTCGCCTGGTGTCTTCAGCCGGGTCTGGTTGGCGGCGCCGCTGCCGATCAGGTCTCGGTAGTCGCTCATGCCGAAGCCCCGTGCGAACTCCTGATAGACGCCGTCGCGGTATTCCCCGTGGGCCTCGATTTCGATGCCTTTGATGTAAAAGCGTTCTTCCGGCAGGAGGCGCTTCCAGATCACACTATCCAGGCTGTCGGGAACGAGAAAATCGGAGGCGATCCGGACAGCGCTCTTGATCATGTCCGTGAGCGGCGAGGACTCGCCTGCCCGGCGCACCCTTCTGAGCTCCCGCTCCACGTCGATGTCCTCGATGGCGCTGTAGGCGGTTACGACCCGCAGGGCCGCCGCGTAGGCTGCCAACTGGTAGTCCGAGTCGCCGAAATTCGGATCTTCCTTATCGTCGATCTCCAACATGGTTTTGAGCTGCCGCTGGACCTCGGCCTGGACATCCGGGTAGATGTCGGACCTGTCCCCCCGAAGGGTTTCGTTCCGTTTGCGGAGAACGAGAAGAACCGTGCCCTGGACGTATTTCCCCGTCCGGAAGGAGGTATCCGTCTCCGTGGCGATGGTCCAGGCAGCCGTCACCCGGAGCCCTGCCGACCAGAGGATGAGGGCCAGATCCGCCCAGACATCCACGTCCTGGTGGGTGAACATGACGAGTTGCAGACCGCCAGCGGGCATGTTTTCGGCCAGGCACTGGTAGCACTCCACCATGGCAATCCGGAAGTTTCCATCGGACCCCTTGACGGCCAGGGCGCGCTTGCTGTCGGCGTACCACTCGGGAAAGACAACGGGTAGGCGCTTTTCGTACCAGGCCAGAAAAAGTTCCGAGAGCTCCTCGTAGTTGACGGCATCGGCGTAAGGAGGATCGGTGATCCAGATGTCGGCAGCATGGGCCGTCATTCGCGTGTCCAGGGGGATAATCTGCGAATCGGCCCCGATATTCCTCACCGGAAAGGTGAGTGGCCATGTCGTTTTTAAAGCTGCATGCGTCCTGGTTGCATAGGTGACCAAGGTGTTCAGGGCCTGATTGAAGAAAGTTTGCGCCCCTTTCTCATTAGCTGCACTGGGATCCCACCTGCATAATCGCGAACTCCAGTCTGCCAGCCGTCCAACCCCCAGGAGCAATGCTGCACCGTCCTTTTGAGTCTTTGCCGTCTCAGCCGCCAGTTCCTGAAAAAGACCGATCATCAGCAACTGCCGTGGATTGTAGAGGTGATGCCAATGGGTCCAACCGCGTTCTCGAATTGGTTGATCCGTATTGTACCCCGCTGCGATCTTCCGACAAGAGATAAATCCCTTGTCCTGCCAGTCCTCAAAACGCTCCCTGAGGAGGCGCAGGACCTCGGCCTCCCGTTTGAGGTCCGCTTGAGTCGGGGCGCGATACCGTTTTTCGCCCGTCTCCGGGTCCACCCAGCGGATGCAGTAGAGGCGCTCCTGGAGGGCGTCGTCCGGTCGGGGGACCAGATCCTCGTTTTCCCAGAGCCGCAGTCCCTCGCGTCCGCGGATTTCGTTGAAGGACGTGGAAGTGCGCATCTCTGGCGGAATCAGGTTTCCCTTTTTGTCCACAGGGCAACGGATGCCGTCGGTGGCCGTCCCTTCCGACTTGATTCTTTCCATCTCTTCGGAGGTGGCGTCCTGGACGATCTCGATCTGGAAAGATTTTGTCGATTTGTCCGGTATCAGGCGGGCGATGGTCCGCGTCTTCTGGCCGATGATCCAGGAGGGAGCCAGAGGAATCCGCCAGCCCGTCACGGGGTCCGTCGCCTCGACGCAGTAGAGGTAATAGTCGGCCTTCCAACCCTTGCCGATGGTCTCCCCCGTGGCCTCGTCCAGCCAGCCTTCGTCGTTTCTTTCGATTCCCCAGGTCTCGATCTGACGGCCCACAGTTTCATAAATCAGCTTCTGGGCCTTCTGAATCTCCTTGGCCGTCCCTTCGCCGCCGCCGATCAGGTGGATGGCGGCCCAGGTCAGGAGCGCCCCCACGGGGTTCAAATCCGTCCCGTAGACATCGCAGCCCATGACCGCGGCCTCGAAGGGGACGCTACCCCCGCCGCAGAAGGCATCGCCGACGCGGGGTGTGTGGCCGAAGCGACGCCGGCCCAACTCGTTGACCAGTTCGGTCAGGCTGTGCGCCTCCGTTCCCAGGTGGGCGTTGATCTCTTGCCAGGCCACATCCGAAGGGCCGGCAATCTGTTCCGGGCGCATGCACCAGGTGAGCTTCCGGTCGTAGCTCATCCGGTTGAAGGCCCGCCTCTGCATGTGGGCCCGGTCATCCCGGGTTGCCGATCGTTTCCACTTCCATTTAGTCGCTTCCCGGGTGAAGTAGAATTCCCTTTCCGCCTCGGTGGCAAACTCATAGACCTCGGCCGCGGGGATATTCGCCCGCAGCCGGTTCCAGAGCCCCTCCTCGTCCATGGTCATGAGTTTGAGAAAGATCTCCCGATCCTTCTTCGGGTCGGCGGAGGCGGGAAGGAGCAGTCCCAGAACGGCCGCCCGGACGAGGACGAGGGGCTTGCGACCCCACCACTTGCCGAGGCCTGTGAGGGTCTGGCTGTTGTTGGACTTCCGTTCCTTGTAGCTTTCCTTGGAGAGCTTGCTGACGGGGAACTGGGTTTCGATGAAGGTTAAATCCTGCATATCGCCTTTCAATGCGCTTCGGGGGACACGAAACGAATTGCTATGCAATTCTATATCATGTCCCTCATATCTCTATGACTCTTCAAAGAGGGACGCCTGGGGGATTTTTTTCGAGGCGGTTTTCCGCTTTCTTTTCGTAACGGGCGTGGTTGAGACGCTTTCTGCCGGAGTTACCTCTTCTTTGACGGGCAAGGAGATGATGTCTGGTTCCTCCACGAATCGCTCGCCGGGCATCTCCGGGACGGGGTTTTCCGAAAAGGCGATCTTGATCGCCTTGCGCCAGCCTCGGTCCTTTCCCGCCTCCGCTTTGGTAAAGGTCGCATTGACGGTCGTGTAGAGCCACCAGCGCTCCTCCGGTTCCAGGCCGGCCCAGTTGGCGATGGCGTTGGGGATGAGGCTCTCGTCTATATCCTCCACGGCCCAGGCCAGGAGGATCAGTTCCTTGCCGAAATGGGGGGGCAGAATGTTCGCCCGGTCCGTTTTCCAGGCGACGGAGCGATGGCCGGCGGACCGGATCCTTTTGTTGAACTGTCCCCTGGCCGCTTCCGCGATCCGCTCCCAGCGGTAGCGGACCAGGCGCACCTTGACCAGCGAAGGCCTGGCCATACCAGCAACAATGTTAAGCGCATCGTTCCACTCGAAACGCTCCTCGATGGTCACGGGATATTCATCTTTTTCCGGAAAGACAACGGCAAAATGATGCAGCGATTCTCCCGGATCGAATCCGAAACCGATAAACTGGGTTTTTCTGCGGACCATCATCACTGCTGCACTTCCCCTTCTTTGATCTCCATCTTCAGATCGGCGACCATATCGAGCAACTGCTGTCCCGAATCGAATTTCAGGCTGCCGATATCGATGGCCAGGACTCCGTCAGGGACGAATTCCTTGAGGAGGTCGGCGCCATGTTCAAAGTGACCCACGGCATGGAAGGCATCGTCCGGGGTGTTCAGTTCTATCCAGCGGGCATCTTTGGCGATGGTCATACGTGCGCCTCCAAGATCGGCGTTGTGCTTCTTGGCGGCCTCCAGAAATTGATAGGTCTCCCCTGTAGAGTCCTTCTTGAAAGCGTGTTTCCAGACGGCGGCCCGGGCACGGTCGATCGTCGCTGCGGGATCGACCTTCCCCTGCGGTGCGGGAATGTTGACCGCTGAGGATTTGATGCCTTCCCCTTCGGCCACGGCGAGAATCACCCGGCAATCCGCCGGGATCTCAAAGGGCTTGATATAAGGCACACCGCTCGTCTCGACGCCGGAACCATCGGTGGTGAAGCGGATCTGTCCGCCGGGCAGGGCCTTGAGTTCGCATTTGCGTTTCGATCCCTCCTGGTAGAAACGGTGCTTCACGACGATGGTATTGGCCCAGGATACCGCCTCCCCGGTGGCGTGCTCGCCCTTGGAATCGACGCAGAGGAAGGAGAGCTTCAGGGCCTTGGTCTTGAGGTCGTACTCTTCCAGTTTTTTCGATGAGATCGTTGCCGGCCCCTTGGTTTCCATGTAAACCGTATTGCCGTTCTGAGGCCGGATGCGCAGAGTTGCCTGGCCGGTTTCCTGGTCGCGGCTCAAGACCTGGATCTGGACTGAGGCGGCCGGCTTTTCGAAGGGTCCCCGCGTGATGTAGCCCATCATCTCCCGCCAAAGGTCCCGCTTGACCAGCTCATCCTTCAGATTGTCGAGGGCATCGGGATGATGCCAGACCCAAGAGGGATCGGATGCGGCACGCTGCCGGATCGCGCTCCAGGCAACCTCCTTGGCGTTTTCAGGCCAGAGTTTGCTTTCCACGCGGTTCCGGAAATTGCCGTCAGCAGCGATCTGAGTCTCGTATTTGTAGCATTCCTTGAGGGCGGCCAGGACCTGTTCTTCCCCCTTGTATTCATTGGCCACATATTTGGGATCCAGATCCACCGATACGAGGGTGTTCTTCGTCGGGTAATAGAGGATGGTAAAGGTCTCGCGGCAGGCCTGATAGAACCGGCCCTCCAATTTGCTCTTGATCTCCGATGCTTCGATATACTGGGGATCGCTTTCCCGGACGCCTTCATCCTCCATCTCTTTGACAATCGTGCGGACGGCACTCAGTTCGGCGGCTCGTTCCAGCACCGTGTCGTAAGCCTTCGCCGCGCCGGTCAGAAAGCAGACCCGGTTTTTGTATTGCTGATTCTTGTAAAACTCTTCAATAGCCCGGAAGGAATCTTCCGCCGGGCGAAAGACGATCAGGGCCACCGCATCGGACTGGAGCTGGACTTGGTCGAGGGCCGGCAGGGCCTGAATCTTCTGGTAGGCCGCCCTTGTGGTGACCTTGAACATGTCGCCCAGGCGGTCGCGCAGTTCCTTTTCTCTCTGCTCCCGGAGCTTGTTTCGGGCGTAGGTGGCCACCTTGGCCTTCAGGTTTTCGACATTCTTGAAGAAGAGCTTTCCGTCCCGGGAGACATGGAGATACCAGGCATCGGACTGGAGGCGGTCAAAGATGCCGCGAAGCTTCACGACATCTCTCTCCGGGGCGGCGAGATCACCGAGGATCTCTGAACGGCTGAGTCCCAGGACGGGGTTTGTTGCCGTGGAAAGGGAGGAAAGAAAGATCAACTTGGCGATATCCTGGGCGTCCGTCGCGTTGGCGCCATCGATCTGCTGGGCCAGGGCGCCTCCGCCTTCCGCGGCGATGTCGCGGGCGACGGCCACCTCCAGACCGGCGTTGATCTGCCGAATCTCACTGAGCATAGAGGCATCCTGAAGGTCGAATTCGTGGGGGCCGATCAATCGGTGTTTCGCCGCCGCACCCGAACTCCACAGATGAGAAACGATGAGCCGCATGATCCGGATCAGGGCGCGGGTCTGCTGGAAGCCGCGATTCTCCTTGAAGCGAGCGTAAAGATCGCGAATCGCCGGGTGGAAGGGGTAGGCGTTCAGGATGTCCGTCTTGAGCTGGTCTGGAGAGACTTCCGAAAGGCCCATCTTCTTGGCGTTGTCCACGGCGACGCCGTAAGCGTCGGCCACCGCCTCGATGTCGGAGGCGGAGGGCGTCTTCTCGAAGATCCGGGTTCGCAGGATGTGGTAGATCTCATTGGTGTTGATCTTAACCGGATCGATCCGGACGACGTTCCTGTTGACCTCCTGCTCCAGATCGTTCAGGGACTGCAAGGCCTGGGTGATGGATGCACTCCCACTCGCATAGGCCGTGCCGGAAAGGTCGGCGATGACGACGCAGGCTCGGGGCAGTTTGTTGCTGTTGACGGCTACGAGTAAATTGGCCAGGGCGATTTCCGTCAACCGGTCCAGATACGTGTCGCCCACGGCCACGGCCCGGGCAGCTTCGAAATAAGGAGGCAATTCATCAAGGAGAATGAGCACCGGTTTGCCCTGGAGAAGTTCTACCCACTTGTTGGGATCAGGCGGTTTCAGGGGGCTGTAAAACTCGTTAAAGACGGCTTTCCGGTTGAGCTGCTCGGCGATCTCTCCCCAGATCCCGAAGGGGGTGCTGGTCTTTCGGCCGCTGAAGGCGATGACCGTTACCGCGCCCAGGTCGCCCGGCTTGAAAAAATCGGCCATGACCTGCTTGCGGTATTTTGGATGCTTCGCCAGAAGCCCCAGGGTGATCAGGTTATGCGTCTTTCCGCCGCCCATCGACTGGCTGAGCAGGAACGTCCCGGAGGCGCTGGTGGTTTTGCCTTCCAGCCGATTGAAGGCCTCCGTCAGGAGGATGCGCATGCCTTCGGTAACATAGTTCTCGGAAAGAAAGTCATCGGGATCAATCGTGGGCAGGTCGTCCAGATTGTAAACCGTGTCCAGGCGGGCCTTGTCGAAAACCGAAGCCCTGGGCTTGCACAGATCAGCGAGTGTTTTCATGAATCGTCTCCCTTTCCATGACTTGATCCCAATTTGGATGCGTTGTTCAATTATGCTTGCGTCTTAAAAAAAAACAAAGCCCCGTAGTCACTTCTGGAGACACGGGGCTTCAGTAATCAGTCCATGGTACCTCACGCGTGGTTATAGACCTTATTTTGCAATCACCTGTTTACATATAGCGGCCTGATTATCACAATGTAGAGAGAAATGCTAATGAGAAAAAGGGCTTATTGGGGTAGAGCTTGGGGCAGGCTGCTGGTCAATGCTTAGTCTGGAAGATTATCGAACATTATGAACGGCATTCAATAAACTCAGCCTGATGACCACAGTATTGACTTGTATTTGTTTGCAAATATAAATTTTAAATGGGAGATTCGTCAGAACATGGAATTACAGGGTAGCCATTCATACTATGTCGGAAAGCCATTTATTCGAGGAAATGATGAAGATTGGATGGTTTGATCTCGGTTCCCTTTCAATCTATGTTGCCGGCACAATAGACAATTTCAGAAAAAAGACAGATGACAGGCTATGCCGTAACAAACTCGATTTCGACCCGCATTCCGGTTGCTTCGGCGATTTTTTCCAAGGTCTTGAGTGTGAAGCCCTCATACTCGCCGCTCTCGATCCTCGAAATCGCCTGCTGGCTGGTTCCCATAAGCCTTGCCAGTTCCTGCTGCGTCAAGCCCTTCTGATTGCGAAGTTCCGCTTCACGGCAGTATGATCAACGGCGTATGCCCCTCATAGACCAGTTCATTGATGAGATATTTTCTGAACAATTGCTGCATGAACATTCTCGATCCCCTTTGGACGACGACAAACTCGTTCTTCCTGTT
>JAXDCM010000193.1:0-7727 GCA_034677965.1 Syntrophales bacterium | reverse complement strand
GGAGAAGAAAAATACCCGTGAAAAGGAGAATGGCGGTCAGGTTGTATCCTAAAAGATAACTCAGCCCGCAAAGGATACCTATACCAAAGCCTGCGAGCATCGTCAGATTCAAGGGAGTGGTGAGCATATTAAAATGCCCGGAGAATGCGCCCGATCTCCGGCTCGCCTGGGATGTCATCAGATAGATGAAGAAATAAACCATACCAACCAGGACGGCCGAACGTTGTTTCTCGTGGAGGAAGGCCAGCAAGGGCAAAGCCAGGGCCATGCTCTTGATGATGGGTTGCAGGAAATCTTTGACGGCATTGTAAAAACCGTCGTAGATGCACACATTGGTGGTTTCCCTCAAGGCCCCGGTGTTCATGAACGTGATCTTCAGGCTTTTCCAAACCAGGATCAGACTTTCCCGAACGCCGCCGGTTTTGTGAATGTCCCCGTCGAGCTCCCTGGGATACGACAGCATCAGGAACAGGTTCAGGATATAGGGTAATGTCGATACGAGAAAGACCATGTCGTAGCGGCCGCTCATAAAGACGATGCCCGCCGCGATCAGGGCGGAAACAGCCGAACCGTTCTGCGACCAGGAACGCGTATGACCGTAGTAAGCGACCCTCTGATCCTGCCAGCCCTTCATTTTGAGGTATTCAAAGATCATGGCTTTGTGAGTGCCGCCCCTGAACGCCTCGCCAAAGGCGAAGAAAGTCATTCCAAGCATGAAAAGCCAAAATGTCGAGGCATAAAAGAAGATCAGAAAAGAGATGATATAGGCCAGAAACGACTGCACCATCGTTCGTCTCCGGCCGAATGCATCGGCGATGACCCCGGTCGGCACTTCCAGCAGGTTGGTCATGATCTCCCTGTAAGCGTAGAGCGTGCCGATCAGGGTGAAGGTCATGTTCTTTTCCAACAGGAACAAGATCAGGAACGGCTCGAAGAGCTTCAGATTTTTGAGGAAGCCATAGGAACTGAACTTAACGTATTGAAGATCCTTTTTGAATGGATCGGACATGGTCTTTTATCTTATCTACGAAACCATTTGCCTCATCGATGGGGAATCGAACGCCGGGAGATGGTTTTTTTCTTACACCCTTTTGTTGTTGCATTACAACCGTAATATATTTTGCCGAGGAAGGGATTATTTACTGCTTAGCTGCTGAAAAAGTTGATACGGATTTGCAGAAGCGGCGGGCTGACGGAGGTGTCTCCACCAGCCCGCCGCTTCTGATGTTTTACTACTTCGGCGCCACGGCGACGAACATGGCCTGCCGGTCCCTCTGGACCAAAAGCAGCAGATTTTCACCGTCCTTGGCCTTTTCAACGATCTTTGCCAGATCGGCCACGCTCTTGACCGGCTGCCGGTTGACCGATTGGATGACATCGCCGACCTGGATCCTGGCCTCCGCGGCCGGGCTTCCGGGTTCGACCCCGGTTACGACCACGCCGGCGCTTTTCTTCAGGCCGAGTTCCCGAGCAATCTCCGGCGTCAGATTCTGCACGGCGATTCCCAGCGACGGATGTTTGGGGGTTTCAGCCGCGGCCACGCTCTCCCCTTCCATTTCGCTGATCTTGGCCTGGCGCTCGATCTCCTTGCCGTCCCGGAGCAGCTTCACCGTGACGGTTTTTCCCGTGGGCGTCGAGGCGACGATCCGGGGGAGATCCTTGGAATCGGCGATCGGCCGGCCGTCGAAGCTCACAATGACGTCGCCCTGCTCTATCCCCGCCTTGTCGGCCGGACTGCCCGGGACCACCTGGGAGACGAGGGCCCCCTTGTTCTCCTTGAGGCCGAGCGACTTGGCCAGGTCCGGAGTCAGATCCTGGATCGAGACGCCCAACAGGCCCCGCGTGACATGTCCCTTCTCCTGGAGCTGGGAGGCGATCTCCTTGGCCATGTTGATGGGGATCGCGAACCCGATTCCCTGGCCGGAGGCGATGATGGCCGTATTGATGCCCACGACCTCGCCCTGGAGATTGATCAGGGGGCCGCCGCTGTTGCCGGGGTTGATGGATGCGTCGGTCTGGATGAAGTCGTCATATGGACCGGACCCGATCACCCTGCCCTTGGCGCTGACGATTCCAGCGGTGACGGTCTGTTCCAGCCCAAAGGGGCTGCCGACGGCCACCACCCATTCGCCGACCTTGAGGTCATCCGAGTTGCCCAGTTTGAGGGACTCGAGGTCCGAATCCCCCGGGATCTTGACGAGGGCCAGGTCGGTCTTGGGATCGCGCCCCACGACCTTCCCGTTGAACTCTTTTCCGCCGGCCAACTTCACCTTAATCTCGTCCGCGTTCTCGACGACATGGTTGTTGGTCAGGATATACCCCTCTTTGCTCATGACGAATCCGGAGCCGACACCTCGCTGCCTCAGATCCGGGGCTTTGTTCCCGAAGCCTCCGAAGGGACCGAAGAAATCCCCGAAGGGATTCCCCTCTCCGAAGGGGCTCCTGCCGAACCTTTCAAGGCCGGCGTTCTTGATCTTTTTGCTGACCTGAATGTTGACCACGCCGGACCGCACCTTCTGCGCCAGCGCGCTGAAATTGCCCGGCACCATGGGTGATCCGCCGGAGAGCGCCGCCGTGGGTGCGGCCTGCACCTCTCCCGTTTTTGCGGTTGCGGTCATCCCGTAACCGAATCCCGCGACCACGCCTGCCACAAGCAGGGCGATCCATACGATCTTCAATTTTCTTTTCGGTTTCATGGCTTAACCTCCTTGTTGCGATCATGGGCTGATCACAGCCTTTTTTGAGACCCATTATAAGGATCGAACTTAACGGGAGGATGACACGAAGATGACCATTTGGTGAGGTTGGAAGGAGCTTATCGCCGGCAGGCTCGATCCGGGTGATCAGCATTCAACTATCTTTTCCGAAAATCGATGCCGACTACAATAAAAAATGTGTAAGATCATGGAACATTCAAGGGCGGATAGGCAAAAGCACGGATAAACCGGTTGAATCTTATCCCGAAGAGGGGAGGGTCACGACAAAGAGACTTCCCTCGTGGAGACGGCTCTGCACTGCGATATCCCCGCCGTGGGCGCGGGCGATGGCCCTGGCGAGGCTCAGCCCCAAACCGGTTCCGGACTCGGAGCGGCTCTGGTCCCCGCGGTAGAAACGATCGAAAATGCGGGGCAGGTCTTCTGCGGAGATGCCGATCCCCGTGTCCCTGACCTCGAGGGTGACACCCACGCCCTCGATTCGGGAAAGCGACACGTCCACCCGACCCCCCGCAGAGGTGTACTTGATCGCATTGTCCAGGAGATTCGAGAGCAGGCGCTGGATCATGCGGGTGTCTCCCGTGACAAGGCATTCCTCCGGCACAAGACAGGAGAGGGTCAGGCCGCGGTCCTCGGCGGTTGTCCCGAACAGTTCACAGGCCTCCCGGACCAGATGCGACAGATCGATCTTTTCGTGGGAGGGTTTCTCCACGCCCGCCTCGGTCCTGGAGATCAGCAGCATGGTGTTGATGATGTTCAAGAGACGGTCGCATTCCTCGATGGCGCTTGCCGCCATCGTTTCATAATCGGATTGCGATTTTCCCGTGGTCAGTGCGACCTCCGCCAGGCCCCGGATCCGGGTGAGCGGGCTCTTGAGGTCGTGGGCGATGTTGTCCCCCATCTGTCTGATCTCGTCGACCAGCGACTGGATGCGATCCAGCATCCCGTTGAGGGTCGCGGCCAGTTGATCGATCTCGTCGCCCCGGCCTTTCACGGGAACCCTCATTTCGAGAGTGCCGCCGGAGATGCCCCGGGCGATTCCGGTGATCGCCTCGACATCCGAAACCGCGCGCCTGGCCATGAACCAGCCGACGCCCGTTGCCAGGGCGATGAGCAGCGCCATCGTGACGAGAAAAACCCGCCGGAAGGCGTCGATGATGCGCATGTAACGCTCTGTGGACTGGCCCACCTGGAGGATGACGCCGGGGCCGATCATCGCGTACAGAATACGCACCTGGTCGTGGCGGCTCGTCATGTTGACCGTTTCGATAAAACGGTCGGCGCCGCCGATGAGTTTTTCGATGGCCTCCTTCCGAAAGGGGAGATCCTTCCAGGAGGCCAGGTTGGATGAAAAGACAGCCTGGCCGGTGGGGTAGAGAAGACGGAAAAAGATGGTTCTCTCTCCGGCCGCACGGGCCTCGAGCAGAGCGAGTTCCTTGACGGCTCCGATTCCATTTTCCATCAGGACCGCGGAAAATTTCCCCGCCCGGTCCAGGAGCTCCTCGTCGGTCTTTTGCTGGATCACGGAGGTGATGAGCGTGTAAAAAAGGATAAACGCGACCACGGAGGAGGCCGCGAAGATGGCGGTGTACCACAGCGTCAGGCGGAAGGTGAGGCTATTCCGGAAGAGACCGCGTATCCTTGAGGACATATCCTGCGCCCCGAACGGTGTGGATCAGTTTGTGATCGGCGTCTTTGTCGATCTTGTCGCGCAGCCTGCTGATTCTGGCCTCGACCACGTTGGTCTGGGGATCGAAATGATAATCCCAGACGTGTTCCAGAATCATCGTTTTGGAAACAATCCTCCCGGTGTTGCGCATGAGATATTCGAGCAGCGAAAACTCGCGAGGCTGAAGGTCGATCCGTTTTCCTCCCCGCAGGACCTCGCGGTTGAGGAGATTGACCGACAGGTCCCCGACGCTCAGCCGGGTCGGCTCGGCGGCGCCGCTCGCCCTGCGGATCAGGGCCTGCACCCGGGCCAGAAGTTCGGAGAATGCAAAGGGCTTCGTCAGGTAATCGTCTCCGCCGGTTTCCAGCCCCTTGACGCGGTCGTCCACCGAACCCTTTGCGCTCAGGATCAGCACCGGGGTGTTCACCTTTTCGGCGCGCATCTCGCTGATCAGCGCCAGGCCGTTTCTGCGGGGCAGCATGAGGTCGATGACGGCCGCATCGTAAGGCTCCGTCAGCGCCAGATGGAGACCCTCCTCGCCGTCCGCGGCGTGGTCCACGGCGTACCCCGCAGATCTCAACCCTTTGAGGATGAACGAGGCAATCTTTGCGTCATCTTCGACCAACAGGACTCTCATGGCTGCCTTTTCTTCTTCATTCCAGGGTTCCGCAAACGGGACAGGACGGATTCCGTTCGATGACGATCGTCTCCGCGGAGCCCGCAAGGCCGTCCCAAATGAAGAGCTTTCCCACCAGCGGTTCCCCTTTTCCGGTGAGCAGCTTGATCGTCTCCGCCACCTCAATGGAACCGATCACACCGCAGGCGGCGCCGACGATCGGGAACACCTCCCGCGGGGAGCTCTCCGGGAAAAAGCAGCGCAGACAGGGGCCCTTCCCGGGGATCATCGTCGTGGCCTGGCCGAAAAAGCCCCGGACGGCGCCGTGAACGAAGGGGATTTTTTGAGCGACTGCCGCACGGTTCAGAAGGTGGCGGGTCGGGACATTGTCCATCGCATCGACGATGAGATCGCAGCCCCTTGCCATCCCCTCGATGTTTTCCTCCGTGATCCTTGCAATGATCGCCTCAATGCGGATCAGCGGATTCAGGGCGGCCAGCTTATCCGCGACGGATGCGGTTTTCGGCCGTCCGATGTCCCCGCTCCAGTGGAGGATCTGACGGTTCAGGTTGCTCGGCTCGACGACGTCGCAGTCGATGATCCGCAGATGGCCGATGCCGGCGGCGGCCAGGTAGAGGGAGATGACCGTGCCCAATCCCCCGGCTCCGGCAACGAGAACACTCGCCGATTTGAGCCTTTCCTGCCCCTCTTCGCCGAACATCAACATCTGGCGGGCGTATCGCTTCCGTTCTTCATCCGTAATCATGGTGTGATTTCATACCTCAAAGTCCTTCGATCGGGCAAATGTTTTCTGCCCCGCAGGGAATCCCCCGGAACGCTTTGGCGGGGCTACATTTTTGTTGTACCGTTCTGAAAAGTCACAAAACTGTCTTGATCATTGCCCCCGTGCATTCCGGCGGTTCCACGTTCGAATAACCAAAATATTCATACGTTTATCTTGCCTCATGGATGCTGGCATCCGCCTTGCGTTATCCTTTTCGGGAAGGGTCGCTGCCGGCCGGAACCACTTTTCCAAGGAAAGAGGGGGAGCTGGGCGGCAGGAGGCCCCATAGGCAAGAAACGAGTGGGAGGCAGTCATCATGAATACGGGAGACACGGCGTGGGTTCTGATATCGGCGGTCCTGGTCCTGGGGATGACGATTCCGGGGCTGGCTTTCTTTTACGGCGGGCTGGTCAGGAGGAAGAATGTCCTTTCCATTCTGATGCAGTGCCTCGTGATTGTCTGCGTGATCAGCCTGCAGTGGGTTCTCTTCGGCTACTCCCTGGCCTTCGGTCCGGACACAGGATGGGGGATCATCGGCGGCCTGAAATGGGCGGGCCTCAACTTCGTCGGCGGCCTGCCGAACGCGGATTACGCGGCTACCATCCCCCACCAGACCTTCATGATCTTCCAGGCAATGTTTGCGATCATCACACCGGCGCTGATCATCGGGGCGTTCGCGGAGCGGATGAAGTTTTCAGCCTTCCTGATCTTCACGCTCCTCTGGTCGACGCTGGTCTACGATCCGCTGGCCCACTGGGTCTGGGGGACGGGCGGTTGGCTCCGGAACCTCGGGGCGCTCGATTTCGCCGGCGGGATCGTGGTCCATGTCAGCTCCGGGGTCTCGGCGCTGACGCTGGCGATCCTGCTCGGGAAAAGGTGCGGCTACGAGCAGCAGCCCTTTCGGCCGCACAACCTGCCCTTCACGATCCTTGGCGCGGCGCTGCTGTGGTTCGGATGGTTCGGGTTCAATGCAGGCAGCGCACTGGGGGCGAACGAGCTGGCCGCCAACGCCTTCGTCACGACCCATATCGCGACGGCCTCGGCGGGTCTCGCTTGGGCGTTGATCGAATGGCGCCACCACGGCGCGCCGACCGTTCTGGGCGCGGCGACCGGAGCCGTCGCCGGGCTGGTGGCCGTCACGCCGGCCTGCGGCTTCGTCAATCCGATGAATGCGATCTTCATCGGCGCCCTGGCGGGGCTGTTCTGCTACATCGCCGTCGTCCGGATCAAAGGAATGCTCGGCTACGACGACTCCCTCGACGCGTTCGGCGTCCACGGCGTCGGAGGCATCTGGGGAACCCTCGCCACCGGACTCTTCGCCGAGAAGGCGGTCAATGCCGCGGGAGCCGACGGCCTGTTTTTCGGGAATCCCGGGCAGCTTTTCACCCAGATCTTGCTCGTGGTCATCACACCGATCTTTGCCGCAGGGATGACCTGGATCATCTTCAAGGCGGTGGATTCCCTGATCGGTATGCGGGTTGAAAAGAAGGACGAAATCGTCGGTCTCGATCTGACCCAACAGAGCGAATCGGCCTACACGGTGGTTGAATAGGAGGGGAAAATCGTGAAACTCATCATTGCGATCATCCAGCCCCACAAGTTGGAGGAGGTCAAACAGGCGCTCGAAGCGGTTGAAGTGAACCTGATGACCGTCACCAACGTTCTCGGCCAGGGAAGGCAGAGGGGGCATACCGAAATCTACCGCGGCGCCAAGGAGGTCGGCGGACTGCTCCGGAAGGTCCGGCTCGACATCGCCGTGAACGAGGCGTTCGTCGAGCCGACCATTTCCGCAATCATCCAGGGGGCGCGCATCGGCACAGGGGAAGTCGGGGACGGCAAGATTTTCGTCCTGGATCTGGCCGAGTGCATCCGGATCAGCTCGGGAGAGCGAGGAGGGCTCGCCATCGGCTGAGGCATAGAACATGGCATCTTCCAAATCGGCAA
>JAXDCM010000192.1:0-5257 GCA_034677965.1 Syntrophales bacterium | reverse complement strand
TGGGCCAGATTGTGGATCTGCCGGATCCGCGGAAGGTTCGCCCGGGTGATCGTCGTGTTGATCTGGTATTCCAACCCCACCCGCTTCATGGCCTCGATTCCCGTCATTGCGCCCGCAAAGGCCCCGGGAACGCCCCGGAAGGCATCATGGCTTTCCGCATCCGGGCCGTCGATGCTGACGCTCACACGCCGGATTCCGGACCGGATCAGTTTCGCCGCCACCTCCCCGTCCACCAACGTCCCGTTCGTCGCCAGGACCATCCGCAATCCTTTTTGATCCCCATAAGCGGCGATCTCGTAAACATCGGGCCGCAGCAGCGGTTCACCACCCGTCAGAATGACGACCGGTTTGCCGACGGCCGCGATCTCATCAAGGAGCTTCCGGCATTGTCCCGTATCCAGTTCCCCGGCATAGGGTCCGCCGACTGCCGAGGCGCGGCAATGCACGCAGGCAAGGTTGCAGCTCCTCGTCACCTCCCAGGCGACCATCCGGAGCGTATGCGGCAAAATTAAGTTTTTCGGTGTCTCTCCCAAACCTCTATCCTTCACCGCACCGATCCTTTTTTGTCATTCCCGCGACTTTCTGTCATTCATTTTCTTTCTGTCATTCCCGCGAAAGCGGGAATCCATCAATTACTTCGAAATACAGATCCCGCCAATCAGGGTTGTTTTTTTCAATAAGTTCTATCCTCCACCGCCTTCTCCATTTTTTTATATTTTTTTCTCTTTGGATGGCAACACGAGCATCTTCGCAAACTTCAAAATAGACAAGACAATGCACCGAATATTTTTTAGTGAATCCATCTACCAGATTGTTTTTGTGCTCATAAATCCTTCTTGCGATATCATTTGTCACACCCAGATATAGAGTCCCGTTCTTTTTGCTCGCGAGGATATAAACATAATAAGGTTTCATCAAATATGGATTCCCGCTTACGCGGGAATCACAACCGATGTATCTATTTTCCCAAAATGAGCGCCGCCTCGGGAGCAAAGTAAGTGATGATCATGTCCGCACCGGCGCGCCGGATCGCCGTCAGCGATTCCAGCATCGCCCGTTCGCCGTCCAGCCAGCCCATCTGCGCCGCCGCCTTGACCATCGCGAACTCACCGCTGACGTTGTAGGCGGCAAGCGGCAGGTCGAACTCCTCCTTTGCCCGGCGGATGACATCGAGATAGGCCAGCGCGGGCTTCACCATGATGATGTCCGCCCCCTCCTGGATGTCGAGCGTGATTTCCCGCATCGCCTCATCGGAGTTGGCCGGATCCATCTGGTAGGCCCTCCGGTCGCCGAACGAAGGGGCGCTCTCCGCCGCCTCCCGGAAGGGGCCGTAGAAACAGGAGGCATATTTGGCCGAGTAGGCCATGATCGGAACGGCAGCGAAGCCCGCCTCGTCGAGCCCCTCGCGCAGCGCGCCGATCTGGCCGTCCATCATCGCCGACGGGGCGACCATGTCCGCGCCCGCTTTCGCATGGGAAACGGCCTGCTCCGCCAGCACCTCCAGGGTCATGTCGTTGTCCACTTCGCCTTTTTCGATCATCCCGCAGTGGCCGTGGCTCGTGTATTCACATAGGCAGACATCCGTGACAACCAGGATTTCCGGAACCTTCTCCTTGATCGCCCGGATCGCCCGCTGGACGATCCCGTCCTTCGCCAGCGCCCCGGAGGCGATCTCGTCCTTCTTCTCGGGGATCCCAAAGAGCAGAATCGCGGGGATCCCCAGCTCCTTCATCCGCACCGCCTCCCGGACGATGTGATCGACGGACATCTGAAAGTTCCCCGGCATCGACGCGATCGGCTTTTTCACCTTCTGTCCCGGCACCACAAACATCGGATAGATCAGGTTGTCCACCGAGAGCTTCGTCTCGCGGATCAACCTCCGGAAATTCTCGTTTTTCCTCAGCCTTCTGGGCCGGTAATCGGGAAATTGCATCGTGTGCCTCCTTTTCTTTAAAAAACCGGGGCCATCCGGTATCTACTCCTCTCCTGATTTGGAAAGGTATGTCTCTACAGAAGGACCCATTAACCCGGGTATTGAAATAGGCTCCAGTTTTAATTATATTTCCCATAACATTATCGAACTCCTTCCGGCTACAACATCTGATTTAAGTCACTCATCGTTCCCCGGCAAGAAATTCCGGGTGGTTCGCCCTAAGCCATTGAATGACTTTCTCTCTTAATTCCTTTACAAAGCCGACGAGTTCATCCACATCATCTTCGGAAATTCTGCCCGCGTAATCATACTCAGCTACATTTCTCTTATTACGGCAGGTATCCAGATATTTGGCATCTGCTTCGTGATGATTTCCAAGAATCAATGGCAATGCTTGAAGCGTTCGAAAATGTTGAAGGGTCTTTTCCGCTCGGTAGCCTTCTGCATAAATCAGGATAGTGCAAAGTTTCAGGGCGGCATTGTAGGCAATCCCGAACCGCCAGTCGGCTGAAATATCCCCGACGGCATCCTGCAAGTCACGGTCGATGATCCGCAGAAGGTCGGAGATTTCTTTCGGGCTGGACTGATGGGAACGCAACCAGCCGTATTCAAGCCATTTCTGCAAGCTCATTTTCGGTCCCGATAATGAAAATCTTTGGCGCTTCGAGAACCTGTTTCAGGAAATGATCCTGATTTTTTTTCCGCTTGACGAATTCTTTTTTTGAGAAAACATGGGGATTGACCTCCCGGCCTATTTTCCCGGATACATCCATCAGCAGACCCGTCAACTTTCTCAATCCGATCTCACCGACGACCATCAGATCGACATCGCTGCCGGCCTTTTCCTCGTGTCTGGCGAAAGATCCAAACAGGAAGGCGACCCGGATGCCTGTTTCGTTTCTGAGGGCATTTACGATCACATCCGCCAGTCCGCTTGTCTTGAGGACGAGGGCGCGGATTTCAGGGTAAACGGGGTGCGCCGTGTTTGCCCTATAGTAAACACGATTCCCGTCTCTCACCCGGGAGATGATATCGAGACGCTGGAGCTTCTTCAGCTCCGTCTGCACGGTGCCGATGGCAAAACCGGTTCGTCGCTCAATCTCTCGCATGTAAAGCGCTGAATCGGGGGCAACACCGAAGAGATTGCGAAAAATTTCCGCTCTGATTCTCGATGACAGCAATTCACCTAAAATTCCCATGGCGTATTTCTATACCATACAGTTGCATGTTTTTGCCATACATTTGATTGGCATTGGCTATGAGAGATTGTAACTTAAAAATCTATCGGCATGGCCTTTTTGGTGAAATCAGTCATGTGGGGTGAGACCATTGTATACGGGGCTCTTTCTTCGTCTCAACACAGTCTCGTAAATATAGGTTGATCAGGTTCTGATAAGACAAGTCGGCATTCTTGGCCAACCCTTTAACATACTGAACAGTGTCCTTTTTGAGCGAGAGTGAACGCATTTATGAACGATCCGATTCCGGTCAAAATTCTCATCACTTGTCGTTCATGACTACGGAATGAACCATAACCATTTGCGATCTTCACGCAGCCGTTTTCAGTCTTACACGCATGCCTGCTCTCGTGGCAAGAGTAACCAGCATTTCGAGGCTAAATCTCTCCCATTTTCCTCGAATCAAGTCGGATATTCTGGATTGACTGATACACAGAATTTTCGCCGCATCGGTCTGTGTAAGCTTCTTGGTCTCAATGAACTTGCGGAGTTTGGTCATAAGATCAGCTCGCATCTGAAGAATTGCGGCTTCTTCCGGAGAATATCCAAGATCAATAAACACGTTTCCGGACGACTTGATCATTGTCTCACTCATAGATTATCCTCCAATTTGCTTGTAACGCTGGCGAGCCAAATCAATCTCTTGTTTGCTCGTTTTTTTCGTCTTCTTTTGAAATGCGTGAAGCACGTAAACCGCTTCGTGATGCATCGCCACATAGATAACCCGCCATTCACCAAGTATGCGAATACGAATTTCCCTTACACCGGCGCCTACAATTTGCATCGGCTTCCAGTCCCTCGGCTCAAGTCCTGACTGAATCGCGTAAAGCTCAAAGCCGGCAGCCCGCCTCGCTTCATCGGGAAAGTTGCGAAGATCATCGAGGCTTGATGCGATGAATTTCAGCGACTTGATTTTCATGGAGGCATTATATAAGTTTTTATATATTTATTGCAAGTATGAATTTCATGGTGAATTGCTGTCGATGAAGAACAGTTCGAAACCAAGCATACCTGTCATCAATGCGACATGCTCGATTTCGGGAGGGTTGCGATTGTCATGAGAAATCGGGCCGCTACGGTTGTTCCCTTCCTGCAGACCCATCACTGACGATCTCCGCGTCGGTCAGATAACAAGCCGGGTCCGGAGACCAGATGTCTCCCGTGACGGCCTCGGCGCGGGCGCGGAAATTGCCGCCGCAGACATCGAGCCAGCGGCAGGCCGCGCAACGACCTTTGACATGCGGCCGTTTGTCCTTGAACTGCATCAACAGCGGGTTGGCCTGGTCCGTCCAGATCTCGCTGAAGGGGCGCTTCCGGATGTTTCCGAAGGAGATCCCCCGCCAGAACTGGTCGGGGTGGACTTCCCCGTCCCAACTGATGCAGCCGATCCCGTGGCCGGAGCTGTTTCCCTCGTTCATCCGGAGAAGCTCCAGGACCTCCGCCGCGCGTTTCGGGTTCTCCCTCCGCAGGCGCAGATAAACGTAGGGGCCGTCCGCGTGGTTGTCCACGGTGAGGATCTCCTTTTGCAGACCCCGGTCGAATAGATCCCTGGTCCGGTCCATGATCAGGTCAAGCAGCTTCCGCGTTCCGTCGTGCGAAAGATCCTCCCCGATCAGCTTCGATCCGCGTCCGGAGTAAACCAGGTGGTAGAAGCAGCAGCGCGGAATGCTCTCCGCTTCGAGGAGGTCGAAGATCGCCGGAACGTCCGCCGCGTTGTGCCGGTTGATCGTGAAGCGCACGCCGACCTTGATCCCCAGATCCCGGCAGATCCGGATCCCCCGCATCGCCGATGCAAAGGCCCCGGCCACCCCCCGGAAGCGGTCGTGCGTCGCCTCGGCGCCGTCCAGGCTCACACCGACGTAGGAGAGGCCGATCTCCCGGAAGACCCGGGCCTGCCTTTCGGTGATGAGCGTCCCGTTTGTCGAGATGACCGCCCGCATCCCACGCTCCACGGCAAACCGCGCCAGCTCCGGCAGGTCGGCCCGCATCAGCGGCTCGCCGCCCGAAAACAGAAGGACCGGCGCGCCGAAGCCCGCCAGATCCGCGATCATCGTTTTCGCCTCTTCGGTCGTCAGTTCATCCGGAT
>JAXDCM010000191.1:0-7796 GCA_034677965.1 Syntrophales bacterium | reverse complement strand
GATGACCGCCTTCCCCTCCTTTTCCATCCGTGCGATCTCCTCTTGGACGCTGAAGTATGACCTTTCCATCGGGATCATAAGAAGCTGCAGAAAATCAGCCAGCGCCGACTGAAAAACCGATGCCTTTTCGATGGCCTGGTTGAACCGCTCCTGGTAGTAACGGTTCAGTCCCAGCTGGGGAACGTTCAGAATCTTACGGAAATCTTCTCCGTACTCTTCGAAAAGGGTTTTGGTGATCTGCTTGAAAAGTTCGGCCATGCTTTCCGGCTGCCCTTCGGCCGTCACACCCGTGATTTCCGCCCACTGCTTTTGAAGCTTGATGGAATAGTTCCAAAAAGGCTGAATCAGCTTCAGCATGAGGTCCGGGGTGGATTTCACGTCCTGGAGGTCGTCGGGTTTCGGCGAGCCGGTCAATGAGGAAAGGGCCTGGAAGAAATTGAAAAGACCCGTGCCGACCGCATCGAGACCGGCCGGTTTCTCCGATTCTCCAGGTTTTTCAGGGGATATTCCGACTGTTGTCTGCCACAGCTTTGCCGTCTGTTTCCAGGCTTGCTCCCAAACATTCGCCTGATTTTGGACCCAATCCGCGAAAAAAACATTCTGCGAGCCCTCTGGGCTTTTTCCGATGTCGGTCATGGTCTAACCTCGCTTCTCTGATACTCTGGGGCGATGGGTTTTCGACGACTTGCGCCCTGCCTTTTCCGCCTCGTACAGTTGGCCGTAGGAGTTCATCAGGCACTGGAACTGCTCGGACTGCTTTTTCATGAGATCCTCGAATCCCTTTACAATTATGGCAGAATCCATTGCCTCTTCGCCCGCTCCCCTTTTACGCCTCCGCAGCTCTTCCTCAAGGTCTGCAAGTCTCCCCTTGAGAACCTCATGTTCCTTTAGGAGCTCCTCATGTTCCTGCCGGGGGACCATGCCCATAAACCCGATGAATTCCTGGTAAGATTTAACGAAATCCGCTGAGGCCTTCGTCCAGTTCTCTGTAGAGGCCGCGGGCGGGTCTGGTTTTTTGTCGAGGTTCCAGAATTTCTCGAAAAGGGCCATCTGCTGTTCAAGAACGCCGAAACCTTCTCGTGCCAGCCGAATTAAGCCCTCGGCCTGTTCCTGCCCCTTGGCGGCGCTGAGCAGAACATTTCCCCAGAACTCAAGGAATTTGCTGTCCATGGATAATCCCTCTCCGGGTTGGGCGGGGTTGACCGCTGGAATCATCCCCTTTTTGAATTCCGGGCTTTTTTCTGTCCCTTTTTTCCGATGCCGTCCAGGTCGAGTTGAAAACGGACGGGACCTCGGCCTCCTTTGAAATGCGTGTGAAGCGCGCACGCGGAAGTCGACAGTGACCAAGATGTGGCTATCGCGCCATGGCCCTTGGGAAAAACGGTTGTCTCGAGATCGATGTAATCGGCCGGCGCAATCGCCGCGTCCCGATCGACGAGATTGTCCTCCGAAGAATAGCAGAGAAGCCACGGAATCCCCTTATCCTGCAATCGCTTGAAATTGAGGGACTTTCCGAACAGCTTCACCGGGAGAGTGCCATCGCCGGCCACGGGCTTCGTGTAGGAGTCGAAGCTCAGTTGCGTGATGGATACAGGCAGGTCGTTACGATCGTAGATCAGCCAGTAGTTCAGTGCCGCGGCCGTTGAGCTGATCCGAATATTTTCCGGGTTCTCCCGGTTGAACATCATAAGGTCGCGGTAGTAGGTATAGATGGGGGCTTCGCTGTCCATGCTCTTGAGCTTATAAACCCAGCTCATCACCTTGCCGTCCACAACTCGGTTGCCATTGGGGAGTGTCTTGATGGCATAGCCGAGATCACGGAAACGCGTGGGAAGGTGCTCAAGGTATTCCTTAAGGGCGTTGCTGCGCGTCCCGTCCATAGGGGCGACACAGGTGATGAAGGCATCCACCAGACCATCCAGTTCGCCCGAGATCAGGTCGAGAACGGCAATGAACCCTCCCTGACAGTATCCGTTGAGTGTAACCGGTTTGCCGTGGCGCTTGCGGATTACTTCGCAAAACCGTTTCATATCGCGACAGTCGTCCTCTCCCGTCATGGTTTGGAGAGCCGGGTTCATTTGGATATCCTTCATGATTCGGATGTAAGTCGGAATACCCTGGTTGGCGAAACTGTGCGTGTAGCTCTTGCCCTCACCGGGCAAAAAACCAAGGATCGACGCCCCCAGCACATACGGGGGAATGATGAGGACTGGCTTGCCGTTTGGGCGGACCTCCGTGCATTCCTCCCAGGGAAGGACCTGGTAAAGGGTGAAACGGTCCGTCTCCGCAACCTTGATATATCCCCCGTCGTCGAAATGAAAACCGAAACGGGGTTCGATGTCACGAATGGCCTGAGGGTAATCGTTTGTGAGGAGCCGGACCAGACGGGAAAAGCGCTCCGCATTCTGGGCAATGTCCTCTCCCGGACGGTTCAATAGCGTATTCAGCCATGCTGAACTCCATCTCTCCATCTCGCTGGCATGGAACTGGTTCATCACCCTCGCGGTGCTGAAGAGCCCTTTCTTGGCGATTTCCATGTTGAAGCGAAAGAGGTCGAAATAATCACTGGCCGTCTCCTGCGGCGGGTGTTCGAAAATTTTCCGCTTCTCGGTTCGTTGGAAGGATTGAAGCGCCACCCAGAAAGGGGCCATGAACTCAAAGTAGTAGCTGTTGATGCCGTTGATGAGGGTCTGCCAGGCCTTGAACAGCTCCAACGCCGACTGAGCCGTTTTCTGGCCGACCTCGGCGGACCTAAAGTGAAGATCCAGAAAATTCTCTGCATGGTCCTTCGGCGGAGTGTGTTCATCAGGAACAATCATCGAGCCTATTCTCCTACTAAAATTTCACCTCACGGCTTGCCTCGGGGCATGAGGCGCCGAGTTTTCAAAGGGCTGTTGAACGTCCCTATGATCAGGAAAGCCTCAATGCCCGGCCCGCTTGATTCGTCAGCTCACAGTGCTTGATTTGTGTCTTGTTTTTACTTCTTCTCCTGGAAGAAGGCTTCCATTTTTTTGAAGTTGCTGTCGACGAGCTTTTTGAAGTCATCGTAGCCCTTTTTGTACATCATAGCCCATTCCTTGGCGGCTTTTTTGCCCTCTTCAGACATTCCGGAAACATTGTCGATGTATAGGTTAACGACCTTTTCCATCTGTTCCTGAATGACGTTCATATTCTTGAAGGCATTCTCGTACACGGACTTGTTGAAGTCAATCATCTGCTTGAGCATATCCTTGGGTTGCATTGTTCATCCCTCCTTGTTTTGTCAATCAGCCCTTTTTCATTGCGGATTTTGCCGCCTCGGTGAACAAATCCTCGACCTTCTTGAAGCTCTCGTCCATAGCGGTCTTGAAATTTTGCACGCCCTTCTTGTAGGCCTTGACCCACTCCTGGATGGCCCTCTTGCCCTCCTCGGGGAAACCCTGGGTCTGGTCCAGGTACATCTCGACCATCTTCTGATTCTGCTCCTGGAGCATCGTCATGGCGTTAAACGTGTTCTCGAAGGTCGACTTGTAAAAATCTAACGTCTGTTTGATTACTTGCTTTGGGTCCATATTTGAATCCTCCTTGGTAAATGGTTTTCATGCATCACAACATAATCCATCGGGAACGGTTTGTCAAGCAAAAATATTGCAACGCAACATATTTTGATCCAAGCAAATCATATAATAATACTTTATAATATCTTATAGATAAAGTAATACAAAGTAATAATTCAGCTTTTTAATTCTTAAATATGTTGCATGGTAACATCTCTGGTCCCTGGCTCAGTGATTTTTCCGGCTCGGAACAAACCTGAAACCTTCTGCTTCCGGGTGAGTCGGATGGAACGATTTCACAGGGAGAACCAAAGTCCTCCGAAGGAGCTGCGCAACATGTTTCCGGAACGGTATGTTTTGATCCATTGGTTTAGTTTTCTCTGTTTCTATTCGCTGTATGATCTGTTATAAAAGAACCGACGGAAATCACGTCTGACGTTTCTCAGCCGTAACCGCATGTGAGCAAGACAGGAAGGAGATAGGGATGTATGGCAGAACTTGTGGTGATCAAGAAGTACAACAACCGTCGTCTTTATAACACGCAGAAAAATACCTACATTACCCTTTCCGCCCTGGCAGATATCATCAAGGAAGGTAGTCAGGTAGAGGTCGTTGATGTCCAGACCAAAGAGGATGTGACGGCCTTTACCCTCACCCAAATCATCCTAGAAAAGGCGAAGAGCAAGAATTTTCTATTGCCGGTACCTCTTCTTCATCTCATACTGCAGTTCGGGGAAACTGTGCTGTCCGAATTTTTCGAGAAATATCTTCAACAGGTCCTTGCCAGCTACCTTTCTTACAAGACCTCGGTCGATGCACAGTTTTCTCAGTGGCTCGGCCTGGGTGCAAAACTCTCCCAGCAGGTTACACCCCCTTTCAACCCTTTCCTGAGCGCCTTCGACATTCTTTCCAATGCGAATGGAGAGAATGCACAAACGTCGGAAGGAAAGGATGGGAAGACGGCTTCTTCACAGGCCACTGGCGGGCCCCGAAAGCGGACAATACGAAGGACAAAAAAAGCTTGATGAATGGAGGAGTGGATGATCAGGAAGAAAATCCGAACCATTCTTTTGGCGCTGGTGTTGCTGGTGGCTGCGGTCGTTCCGGCCGGAGCGGAGGAACAGACATTCGAGCTGAATATCCCCGGCTGCACCGCCTGAGGACCGTTTGCGAGGATAAGGTCTATCCTCCAAAATGTGGACGGGGTCATCACGGTGACCGCTTCAGGGGAACACCGGATCCGGATCGCCTATGACGACCGGAAAACGGATCCCGGGAAGATCACGGATGCTTTGGTTCAGGGAGGCGTGGACGTTCCCGGGAAATCGACGCAGTCTACCGAAGCGTCGTTTCCCTACAGGTAGGTTTTCAGGCCGTTCTTTTCGAGAGCCTCGACGACCTTCCGAACGTCCTGTGATCGGCCCCGGCGGCAGATGAGGAGCGCGTCGTCCGTTTCCACGACCAGCAGGTCCCTCACTCCGACCAGGGCGACCAGTTTCCCGGGGCTGTGGACCAGGCAGTCGAACGCATCCATTCCGATCAGGTTTCCACGGGCGGCGTTCCCGTTTTCATCCCTTCCGGAAACCTCCCATAGCGCATCCCAGCATCCCAGATCCGACCAGCCGAAATCCGCTGAAACGACCAGCACGTTTTGCGCTTTTTCCATCACGCCGTAGTCGATGGAAATCGGCTTCTGCGCCGAATAGACCTCTCCGACAATCTCCTCCTCCCGCTCCGTGCCGATTGCCTGGCGGATCTGCAGAAGCCCTCGATGGAGTTCGGGCAGAAATTGTTTGATCGCCTTCAGGATTGTTGAGGTTCTCCAGACGAACATGCCGCTGTTCCAGAGGAAGCATCCCCGGTGCAGAAATTCCCGGGCCTGCTCGATGGGCGGCTTTTCGCGGATCGAACGGACCCGGTGGATCTCTTCCTGCCCGCCGGACGGATAAGGGTCGCCCTGCTCGAGATAGCCGTATCCGGTTTCCGGACCGGTCGGCCGTATCCCGATCGTGACGAGAAGGTCTTTTTCGGCCGCCATCCTGGCCGCCTCGCCCAGGATCTTCCGGAACGTGCTTTCATCAGCGATTCGGTGATCGGAGGGGAGGACCAGCATCACCGCGTCGGGGACGCGCGTCTGGATGTGAAGTGCGGCGAGACCGATGCAGGGGGCGGTGTTCCGCCCGACGGGTTCGATGAGGATGTTTTCCGCGGGGACCTCCGGGAGCTGGCGGATCAGCTCTGCCGCGTGACTCCGTCCGGTGACGATCAGTGTGCGTTCGGGAGGCACCAGCGGCCGGATCCGATCGACCGTTTCGCGGATGATCGTCCGCTCCCCCTGAATGTCCAGCAGGTGCTTGGGCATTTTCTCCCGGCTGCGCGGCCAGAACCGTGAACCCTTTCCTCCGGCCATGATGACGGCAAACATAAGCAATCCTTTCGACGCAAGTTTGGTGAGTCGCAAATTATCAGAAGTCCCGGGGATTATCAACCTGCACGCGTGGCGATACAATCTTCTTGACAGGCCATATCCCTTTCCATATCCTCAGCCCCCGTAAAGATCGTTCTCAATGGGAAGCCCCGGAGGAAAAATCGTCATGCCCAATCAACGCAGATTCGACCGGCTTCTATCCCCCATTTCGATCCACAACGTCCGGCTCAAGAACCGGATGGTCAAGACCGCATCGTCCCTGGGCGTCGCCGCGGCCGACGGCGAGGTCAGCGACCTGACTCTCTGCTTCTATGAAACGCTGGCCCGGGGCGGTGTGGGCATGATCGTCGTGGAGCACGGCTTCGTCGATTATCCTCGGGGCATGACCGGGGCGGGCCGTATCGCCAACAGCGATGACCGGTACCTCCCGGGTCTGACGAAACTGGCCGCGGTGATGCACGAAGGCGGCGCCGTCTGCATCGCGCAGTTGGGTCACGCCGGTCCCTCGCAGTGGAAGAAGATTCCGGAGCAGCCCGTCGCGGCTTCCTCGCTGGCGGGAACGGACAACCCTCAGCCGACGTATCCCCAGGCGAGGGAGCTTTCCGTCTATGAAATCCAATCCCTCACGGAAAAATTCGCCCGGGGCGCCGAGCGGGCCAAGAAGGCCGGATTCGACGGCGTGGAGATCCACGGCGCCCACAACTACCTGGTGAACACCTTCCTTTCCCTCGCCTGGAACCGGCGGCAGGATATGTACGGCTGCCGGGATATGGAGAGTCGGACCCGCTTTGCCGTCGAGATCATCCGTTCGATCCGGAATCTGGTCGGACCGGACTTTATCGTAGGTTTTCGGATGAACGGCGCCGAGTACGGGATCCAGAACGGATTGACCGTGCCGGAGAGCCGGGAGATTGCCCGGATCCTGCAACAGGCCGGCGCCGGCTACCTGAGCGTGTCCGCCTGGGGTTTCGGTCCCTACGACCGGTTGTGCTATCCGGAGCAGATGCTCTATCCGGAGCCGCAAAACCCTCTGGCGGATCAGGTGAGAAAACCGGGGGCGCTGGTTCCGCTGGCGGCGGCCGTCAAAGAGGTGGTGACCATCCCCGTTCTCGCCATCGGCAGGCTGGATGCCGAACTCGGCGAATGGATTCTGCAGAACAACATGGCGGACCTCATTGGAATGACCCGGCGGTTTTTCGCCGATCCGGAATATGCCCGCAAGGTCGCCGAGGGAAGGGTGGAGGACATCGCCCCCTGCACGGCCTGTCTGGAGTGCCTTTCCCGGCAGGAGAAGACTTTGCCGATCCGTTGCCGGATCAACGCCGCCTTCGGCAGGGGATATGATTTCGCAATCCGGCGTGCGGAGATCCCCAAAAAGGTCGTGGTGGTCGGCGGCGGGCCCGCCGGCATGGAGGCTGCCCGGGTGGCCGCGCTCAGAGGCCACCAGGTCACGCTCTACGAAAGAGAACGCAAGCTGGGCGGGCTGCTTCCTCTGGCCTCGATGATCAAAGGGACGGAGATCGAGGATTTGCCACGGATCAACCGCTACCTGGAGAGGCAGGTGCGAAATGCCGGGGTCCGGGTCTGTTGCGGCACGGAGGCGACGGCGGCCCGGATCGAACATGAGAAACCCGATGCCGTCATCATCGCCGGCGGCGGGTTGCCCGCCATTCCGAACCTTCCGGGCATCGACAAGCCTCATGTCGTCAACACCCAGGCCCTGCACAAACAATCCAAGTTCTTCATGAGGATCTTCGGACCCGGACTGCTGCGATGGCTGAGCCGGTTCTACCTGCCCATCGGCAAGAGGGTGATCATCATCGGCGGTTCGA
>JAXDCM010000190.1:0-3742 GCA_034677965.1 Syntrophales bacterium | reverse complement strand
AGAGGTGTTTCCTATTCTACATATCCGGGAAGAATGTTTGATCATACCAAGACAGAACAAAGAGGAGGTCACGCCATGAAGAGATCTTTGATTGCCGCCGCGCTTATCGTTCTCGCTACGATGCTGGTTTCCGGCACCCTCTGGGGGCAGGGGAAATATTCCAGGGAAACCGAGGAGTGGTTGAAGCAGGCGGAACTCGGACCCTATGAATCCAAAAGCTACGAGGATAAGCAACTCTACGAGAAGGCGAAGCTGGAGAAAGAGGTATCCGTCTATTCCTACTCATCGCGGGTCCACCAGTTCGGGAAAACGTTCCAGGAAAAATTTCCGGGCATCAAGGTGAACGGCTTCGACATGGATTCCACCGAAATCGTGACGAAGGTGCTGGCCGAGCAGAAGGCCGGAAACTTCGTGGCCGATGTGATCTTCCTGAAGGACCCGGCTACGGTTCTCCATGAACTCCTACAGAAGGGGATGGTCTTCACCTATGTCCCTCCGGACATCAAACCGGTTCTCCCGGAGCGCTTCCAGAAGCCATTTCTGGTCCACCATGTCAGTTTCGATACGCTGATCTACAACACCGAGGCGAACAAGGTTCCCCCCGTCCAGAGCCTTTGGGATCTGACGAAGCCGGAGTGGAAATCGCGGGTCATCTTTTCCGATCCGGTGAAGATGCCGGAGTTCATCGAGGTGTTGGCCACCATCGTTCAGCATGGGGACGAAATGGCCAAGGAATACCAGCGGGTTTTCGGGCAGCCGATTCAATTGAGCAAGGGGGTCAAAAACGCCGGCTATGAATGGATTCTCCGGATGCTCAGGAATGACGCGATCATTGCCGGTTCCACCAACGACGTCTCCAATGCGGTGGGCCAGCCGGGTCAGGCCAAGCCTCCGGTCGGGATTACGGCCTTTTCCAGGCTGCGGGACAAGGAGAAGAACCCGAAGCTGGTATTCGACGTCTCTTATGACACCAAGCCGGTCATGGGGTTTGCCACGGAGGTCATCATCGCCATCGTCAACCGGGCGAAACACCCCAACGCGGCGAAGCTGATGACACGCTGGATGATGGGCGACGAAAAGGGCGGGCAGGGATACAAGCCTTACTTTGTCATAGGGAACACGCCGGTCCGCACCGACCAGCCGGCGCCTCCGGGTTCCCGGACACTTGGACAGATGAACATCTGGATGGCGGATGCGGCCTTTGTCTGGGACCATGGACAGGAGATCCGCGATTTCTGGCTGGCAAATCTGAAGTAGAGAGCCTCGACGGTCTTTCGGCATGAATCAAGCGAGCCCGCTGCTCAAGCGCTTGGGCCTGAAACTGAGGCAGCCCCAGGTGGTCCTGGGGCTGCTGCTCGTGGTGGTCCTTGTCGGTCTGGTGGTGGTTCCCTTTCTGCAGCTCGTCCATGACACGGCCGTCTGGCAGGAAGCGGACCGCCGCATCAGCCGCGCGGCCGAGCCGGGCGCCTGGACTTTCTTTCACTACATTCGCGTCTTCGCGAGCCCGCTGAGCGTCAACATCTTCTATCGGCCGTTGATCCACTCGCTGGCCACCTCGCTGACCATCTCTCTCACGGCTATGCTGCTGGGCGGGCTGATGGCCTGGCTGGTGGTTCGCACCGACATGCCGTTCAAAAAGACCATAGCGGTCTTTGCCGTTATCCCCTATGTACTTCCTTCTTATACGCTCGCCCTGGCCTGGCTCGACTTCTTCAAAAACGAGCGGATCGGCGGCGCGGTGGGGATCTGTTCCTACCTCTTCGGAGTTTCTCCGCCGGACTGGCTCGCCTACGGCTTCGTTCCCATCGTGATCACTCTGTCGCTGCACTATTATCCCTTTACCTATCTTCTCGTCTCCGGCGCGCTGGTTTCACTGGATTCCAACCTGGAGGAGTCGGGGGAGGTCCTCGGGGCAAGCCGTTTCCGGATCCTGCGAAGGATCACGTTTCCGCTCATGCTGCCGGCACTGATTTCCGCCTTTATCCTGACTTTTTCCCGTGCCGTGGGGACCTTCGGGACCCCCTACTTTCTCGGTGCACCGGTCCGGTATTTCACGCTCGCCACGACGATCTATACGAGCATCGTCAACCGGACGCCGGCCGTGGCCTACATCGGCGCCCTCGTGCTGATCCTGATTTCGATGGTCATCATCTATCTCAACCAGAAGGTGATCGGCGAGAAGAGCTTTGTCACCATCGCCGGGAAGGGACTCCGGCGTCACGTGACGCCGCTGGGGGCATTTCGCTGGCCGGCCTTTTCGCTGATGGCGACGCTGATCGGGCTGGCCGTCTTCGTGCCGCTGCTCCTGCTTCTCTGGCAGACGCTGATGCTCTATCCCAACGACTACTCGCTGGAAAACCTGACGCTCCATTACTGGATCGGCAAGAGCCAGACCGCGCTGGCCGAAGGGGAAAGCGGCATCCTCCGGAACGTTCAGATCCTGGGTGCGGCCTGGAACAGCATCCGCCTTTCGGTGATCGTAGCGCTGATCACGGGGATGATGGGGATCCTGATCGGCTATGCGGTGGTCCGGGGCCGAAAGACCAAGCTGGCGGTTGTTCTGGAACAGGGGTCGTTTCTTCCCTACCTGATCCCCAGCATCGCGTTCGGTGCGATCTACCTGGCGCTCTTTTCTCGGTCCATTGGCCCGTTGCCGCCGCTCTACGGGACCTTTTTGCTGCTTGTTCTGGTCTGCGTGGCGAAGAATCTTCCCTTTTCGGCCAGATCGGGGATCTCCTCAATGATGCAGGTGGCCGGTGAGCTGGAGGAGGCGGGAATGATGGCGGGAGCGAATTGGCTGCAGCGGTTCCGGCGGATCATCCTCCCGCTCACGCTGGCCGGTTCCCTTTCGGGTTTCATCCTGGCCTTCATCTCGACGATGCGGGAGCTGTCCCTGATCATCCTGCTCATCACGCCCGAGACGAGGACCCTGACGACGATGACCTTCCGCTATGTGGAGCAGGGCTATTCGCAGTTTGCCGACGCGATCATCCTGCTGATCGTGATCCTGGTCGTGGGCGGCGAGTTCCTGGCCAGACGCATCGGAAAAAGGGAGATGATTTGATATGGCAATGATCGAAATCGAGGGATTGACGAAACGATTCGGCTCCGTCACGGCGGTCAGTCACATGAGCCTTGCCGTGGAGGCGGGAGAGTTTCTTACGCTTCTGGGACCTTCGGGGTGCGGCAAGACGACCGTGTTGCGGATGATTGCCGGTCTTGAGGTTCCCGACGCCGGGGAAATCCGGATCGGGGGAACGACGGTCTTCTCTGCGAAAGAAGGGATTTCCGTCTCACCGGGAAAGAGGGGGGTCGGCCTGGTTTTCCAATCCTATGCCCTCTGGCCCCACATGACCGTGCGGCAGAATGTGGCCTTCGGCCTGGAGATCCGGAAGGTCGCTCCGGAGGAGATGAACCGGCAGGTTGCCGAGTCTCTCGACTATATGCGCCTCGGAGAAATGGGGGATCGCTATCCCCAGCAGATGAGCGGAGGCCAACAGCAAAGGGTCGCCCTCGCCCGGATGCTGGTTGCCCGCCCGGGGGTCTTCCTGATGGACGAACCCCTTTCCAATCTCGATGCCAAACTCCGAATCGAGATGCGGGCGGAGATCAAGCGGCTCCACCGGGAGGCCAAGGCCACGACCGTCTATGTGACCCACGATCAGACCGAAGCGCTGACGCTCTCCAGCCGGGTGGCGATCATGGAGAAAGGGGTATTGATCCAGGCGGCGCCGCCCCGGGA
>JAXDCM010000189.1:0-4108 GCA_034677965.1 Syntrophales bacterium | reverse complement strand
TCCCGGTGATCGGGGAAACCGGCACCCCGAGGAAATCGGCGGGACCGTTCAAGGTGTCCATGTATTGATGCATCACCCGCCACATGTGTCCGCACTCGCCGCCGAGGATCCACTTGACCCCCAGCCGTTTGGCCTCGGCGTAAATCTTCGCGTTGAGGCGTTTGATCATCTCGTGGGAGGTGAACAGACCGAAATTGCCCCCTTCGGAGGCGTAGGTGCTCCATGTGTAGTCCAGGCCGATTTCATGCAGTAGGGCCAGGTAGCCCATGCAGGTGTATGTTCCGGGATCGGCAAAATAGTCGCCGGAGGGGGCCACAAAGAGGACCTCGGCCCCCTTCCTGTTGAGGGGAACATCCACGCGCACGCCGGTGCGTTCTTCGAGATCATCCGCCAGGAATTCGAGCATGTCCTTGACTCCGCCCGGCTGGATGCCGAGGTGGTTTCCCGTCCGGAAGCAGTTGGACACCGGCTCGGTGACCCAGTTGATGTTGCAGCCGACAAGGTTCAGGAGTTCCCGACCGATCATCGTGATCTCGGCTTGGTCGATCCCGTATGGGCAGAAAACGGAGCAGCGGCGGCATTCCGTGCACTGGTAGAAGTAGTAGAACCATTCTTTGAGGACATCGACGGTCAGATCGCGGGCGCCGGCAAGCCGGCCGAAGAGTTTGCCCGATCCGGTAAAATAACGGCGATAGACGGACCGAAGCAGTTCGGCCCGAACGACCGGCATATTTTTCGGGTCGCCGGATCCGATATAGAAGTGGCATTTGTCCGCACAGGCGCCGCACCGGACACAGAGATCCATGAAGAGCTTGAAAGACCGGTATTTTTCCAGCCGCTCTTTCATCCCTTCCAGGATGATCTCCTTCCAGTTTTCGGGCAGTTTCCAGTCCTCGTCGGTCGGCGACCAGGACCGGGGGTTGGGGAGATCCAGCGCAGCCAGGCTCTTTACGTTGCCAGGGTAGCTCCAGGTCCCCGGACGGAAATCGACAGGCGTGTCCATCCAGGGCGTATTCGGCGGTTCGTAGCGGACCTTGATCAGTTCTTCGGGTTTGGGAATCTTCGCAAAGGACATCGCTACTCCTTATCCACCGGCAGACCCACAAGCTTCATCTTTTCCCGGAACTCGTCTTCGTATTCCTCGTAGGTGTGAACCTTGACCGGCGCGTTCCAGGGGTTGACGTGCCGATTCATCCGGTTGTCGTTGGCCATGTTTCGGGTCGGGCTCAGGAAAATCCCTGCCATGTGCATCAGTTTGCTCATCGGTATGAAAACCATCAAGGTAAAGACGAAGCAGAGGTGCATATAAAAGAGCGTTCCGACGCCATCCGGCACGGCAGGCGAGAAGGTGACCCATCCCAGGGCCAGGTTCTTGACCTGGAGAAGGTCCGCCGGGAAGAAGTGCCTCATCAGTAGGCCCGTTCCGACCACACCCAGGATTAGAAGCAGGGCAAAATAATCGGAAAACAGCGAAAGGTAACGCAGCCTCGGGCTGACCACCCTGCGGAGGAGCAGAAACGACAGACCCGCCAGGATCGCGGCGTCACTGAGGTAGAGAGTCGGAATGCCGATCTCGAAGAACCCATCGACAGCGGAGAGCGTGTTAATGCAACCTGCAACCGGTTCGACGAAGAAGCGCAGGTGCCTGAGCACGATAATCAGGAGAGACCAGTGGAAGAGCAGACCGAAAAACCAGAGCCATTTGGCGCTGTCGTACACAGGCTTCTGCTGCCGGATCTCCGCCTTCGTATTCCGGAAAAGTGAACGGAAGAGGAGGACTTCCAGAGCCATCCTTCCGATCACGCCCCAAAGGCCTGACGGGTTGTCCAGAGGGTTGGTCTTGATCCAGGGGAGGGACTTTTCCTGACCGCAGGTGCTGGGAATCCGGAAGGGAACGGGGGACTTTCCCCACCGGACGACACGGTAGACGAACCCGATGACGAAGACCGCGAAGGCCAGGTAAGGGATAAAAACGGTCAAAAGATAGGCGAGGCCGCTGCTTGCTGAGAATCCCAGGGCCACAAGGGTCAATATTAGGACGGCTACGATCGATTTCAACAGATTCATGATACCCGTTCCGTTTCGTCCGAAGTCAATGCCGCTCCAGGATCGCTGGAAATTCGTATCTTATCGGCGGGCCATTGTCAATATGGTGATAAATTTCGTCTGACGGCCCACGCAAACAGAGATTATGATTTCCACGAAGGGTCGTCACCGAACTGGATAATGGGTTTTTTCATCCCGGCCATGGCATTGACGATCAACTCGACCAGGCCTCCGTAATAGAGGCGGCTCCGCTCCTCCGCATGGTAGTAGTTGAGGATATCCCGGATGGCGCCCTTGCAGTTGGAACAGGGCGCACAGATATATTTCGGGACCTCCTGCGGTTCATCCTTGAAGGCGTCGAGGATCTGGAGGAATTTCTTTCGGCTGCTGACCAAGGTCCGCCATTCGGCAAAGTTGTATCCGGACATGATCGCGAAACCCGAGCCGCCGCCACAGCAGTAGTTGTCCACCCCGTGAGGGGTCATCTCCCGAAAACGCAGGGCGATCTTTCTGAGGATGCGCCGCTGGGGCTCCACGATCCCCATGAGCCGGACATAGTTGCAGGGATCGTGCAGCGTGACGGGGAAATCGTTCCGGCCCGGATCGAATTGCAATTTCCCGCTCATGACGATGTCTTCCAGCGTGACCAGGGCCGACTCGCGCGGAATGTTGAGCTCCCCCGTCAGCAGCCGGTCGGAGATCACGGTCAGCGCCTTGTGGGCATGACCGCATTCACCCATCACGATCTTTTTGACCTTCAATTTCCGGGCGATCTCCGCATGCTTGACGGAGACACGGGCGAGCTGAACATCGTCATACCATACGCCATAGTTGACCGCATCGTACCCGACCGTTTCCGAGGAGAGGGTCCAGGAAAGGCCGGCCGCCTGAAAGATGATCGCAAAAGCCCCGACGTTCTCCGGCCAGGCAATGATCTCGCCCGCGTTGTGGAGCAGCAGAATGTCCGCCCCCTCCACATCCCATGGGATTTTGACTTTCCAGCCGGTGATCTCCTCCATCTCCTCCTCGATGAACTCCACGCTGTCCTTGGCCGCCAGTGGGTTCATGCCGGTGGAGGACCCGACCCGGAGATGCTGAACCGTCCCCTTTTCATGGAGCTCCTTGGGGGCAATCCCCATCTCCTGTGAGAAGAGCTTGCGGATTTCGTGGGTAATCAAACCGTTGTCCACGCCCACCGGGCAGACCGAAGCGCAGCGCCTGCAGAGCGTGCAGCGGTAAGCCAATTCAGCCAAGCGGGCGATCGTCGTCCAGTTCAGATCGATGTCGCCGGTGATCTTGGCCGTAATCTTCCCGCCCGGTTTGAGATATTTGTTGTAGATCCTGCGGAGAACCTCGGCTCTAAACATGGGCCGGTGGATATCCTTCCTGCCGCTCATCTCAAAGACGGGGCAGGCGGCGGAGCAGGTCTGGCATTTGGCACAGTACTCCATGGAGAGCATGAGCGGCTGTAGGAACGTCCAGTTGTTCTCCTTCTCGAACAGTTTTTTCAGGCCCGATAGAAACCTGCGGATCAGTTCTTCCTCCTCCTCCTTGCTGGCGGGTTTGGGAATTCCGATGGCGACCGTGTCGTCCAGCGAGGTCTCGATGTGTTTGACCTTCTCCGGTTTCAGCGGGGGAATCGCCATCCGGTTGAAATCCTCGTACGGAGGGGGCAAGGGCGTAAGTTCGCCCGGCTCAATGTGGCACAGGCAGTCGGAAGGCTTAGCCAAATCCGACGGTTTTGTGATTTTTGTCATTTGATCTCCTTGGATACGGAAGTCGCGATGTCGAGCCAGGACTTCCGTCCATCCGCTTCGACGTGCTTAGCATTCCAGGTCGGCTTGAGTGCAAGATTATCTTGAAGGGCGGCCTCGAGCGATCCGCCTCGGGTGTTCGCGGCATCGTCCCATTTGACCTTGTGATAGAAGAAGTACTTCATAAACATGTGAGACATATGGGTCAATGGAACGTAGGCCACCAGAAGAGAGCCCAGTACGATCGCCGCTCCCCCGCAGAAGGTTTGAGCAGGGACGTATGCAGTCAACGACCCTCCGCCGGTCAG
>JAXDCM010000188.1:0-5444 GCA_034677965.1 Syntrophales bacterium | reverse complement strand
TTGACGATCATCTGGAGACCGATCATCCGCCCCGCCTCATCGATATCCATGCGAACCGGATTCCCATCGATGTTGGCCACCTTGGCCCGGTCGTGAAACATCAGCGCATGATTCGCCTCGATGGTCCCATCCGAACCGCATCCGATGACGACCGCCTTGGCGCCTCCCGTAAAGCCCACGAACTGATGCGGATCGATCGTGCCGATCAGCATCCGGAGATCCGCCTCGGCGAAACAGGCGTTGATCCGAACCGGGGTGCCGCGGCTCGTCCTTCCGAAGTCCTTCATCGGTGAATGCAACGCATCGTGCGAAATGATCCTGCAGCCGGGCGCAACCCCTTCCGGCACCACCCGCCTCAATCCCGCATCGTCGAGGGGCGGATGCAAACCGGAGGCCACCACGATGGTGATGTCTTCGGGGCGAAGATTTGGGAATGCCCTGCGGATCCGCTTCAGCATCAGCGGCAGGAGCTCCTTGACCGGCGCCGGCCTTGTCTCATCTGGAACGGCGATGGCCACCGTTTTCGGCGGCGCCACCTCTTCCAGCCGCAAACCGCCAAGGGGATCATCCATGACCTGTTCACAGGCCGCTTCCGGATTGTCCAGCACGGGGAGGCGGGAAGGTTCCAGGATGGAGATTCGAGCCCTTTCCGGAAGGGAAAGCGTCAGATGACCCTGCCCGTATTTCAACGTCGTCTGCATTGATTTCATGACTTCTGCCGGTTCAAAAAAAGACCTCGGCATTCTACCCTTCGAAAATGCTTTCGATCCGGTGGATTTCCGCCTGCGGGACCCTTGTGTTCAACCCCGCAGGCGGATGAAGCAGTGGGATTCGCTTATTTTTTCAGAAGCAGACCGTGTTCCACCAAAAGTTTCGTATACTCCTCCGTCTGCTCCGCGATATACTTCATCGCTTCCTGGCTGTTGAGCGCCATGGCCACAAATCCCGCCTTTGTGATCTTGGCATTGTACTCTTTCTCTTTCACCGTATCGAGGAAGGCCTTCTCCAGTTTCGCCGTGATGTCCGCCGGCGTATCCTTCGGTACGGCGACTCCCCGATCGATCCGGGGATAGAACTTCATGCCCAGCTCCTGAAAGGTCGGGACATCCGGCAGGGTATCCATCCGCTTTTCCGTGCCGATGGCCAGAATCTTAAACTCATTCTTATAGCTGACCAGGTCGGAAGAGTTCCCCCAAATGGCCTCGATATGGCCCCCCAGAAGCGCCGTCGCCTGGGGTGCGGCCCCGGTGAAGGTGACCAGGGTCAGCTTGGTGCCCGTTTTCTTCTCGAACTCCAGTGAGGCCATGTGATGACCGGAAAGCTTGCCCGAAATGCCGATAGTGATTTTGCCGGGATTCGCCTTGGCATAATCGATGAATTCCTTCAGGCTGCTGATCTTTGACCCCTTCTTCACCGCCAGGCCGATCGGCGTGGATTCGAAGATGCTCAGGGGCTTCAGATCCGTCGTCACGAAGGCGGCATCCTTTTGGGAAAGCGGCTGCAGGATGATATGAGGAATGTTGATCCCGCAGATGGTATACCCATCCGGCTTGGCCTTGCTGAACTGACTCCAGGCCAGGGCTCCGCCGGCGCCCGGCTTGTATTCCACAATGATCTTCACGCCCAGGAGTTTTTCCAGATAGGGCTGCTGCAGACGCGCCTCCACATCGGACTGTCCGCCCGGGTTAAACGGAATGAGGTAGGTGATCGGACCGGTGGGGAAATCCGTTGCTCCGACCACCGGACAGAAAGCCAGCAAACAAAGACCTGCCAAACATGCAACAAAAATCTTTCTCATGGTACCATCCTTTCTGAACAAAAGTTTTTTGAAATCACACCGCCTCTCCCCCCACCTTTTCCTGGAGCTTCTTTCGTCGCCTGCCGATCCAGGGGATGAAAGGGGTTACCAACAAAACAAACGTCACGGCCATCAGGCCGGCCGAGATCGGGTGGCTCAGGAAGATCATGGGATCTCCCTGGGAGATGACCAGGGATAGACGCATATTGCTCTCCATCATCGGCCCCAGAACCAGCGCGAGGACGAGGGGCGCCATTTCGTACTGGAACTTCCGGGCCAGATAGCCGAAGAGGCCGAATCCGATCATCAGGGCCACCTCCACGGAGCTGTAATTCAGGCTGAAAACCCCGATGATACAGAAGAGCAGAATGATGGGGAAGAGGATCGGATAAGGCACTTTCAACACCTGCACCCAGAGGCCGATGAGGGGAAGATTCAGCACCAGAAGCATCGCATTGCCCAGATACATGCTCATGAGGGTTCCCCAGAAGAGGTCGGGATATTTGGAAATCATCATCGGTCCCGGCTGAATGCCGTAGATCATGAAGGCGCCCAGCAGGATCGCGATGACCGAGTTGCACGGGATTCCCAGCGTGAAGAGCGGAATGAATGCCCCGCCGGTAGCGGCATTGTTGGCCGACTCCGGCCCGGCCACGCCCTCGATCACCCCGGTGCCGAACCGCTCCGGATATTTGGAGAGCTTCTTTTCGATCGCGTAGGAGCTGAAGGCGGAGATGACCGGCGCGGGCCCTGGGAGAATACCGATGAAGAATCCCAGAAACGACCCCCTCAGGATCGGCCCGATCGCATTTTTCCAGTCCTGGAGGTTGGGAAGCAGGTCCCTGACCCGAGTGGTCACCACGCTCCGTGTGATCCCCTCCTCGAGGTTGGCGATCACCTCGGCCACACCGAACAGCCCCATGATCGCCGGGATCAACCCTACGCCGTCGCTGAACTCGAGGAGGCCGAAGGTCATCCTCTGGGTGCCTGAAATGCTGTCCATGCCGATCGTGCTGAGCAGCAGACCGAAAACACCGATCATCAGGGCCTTCAGCATGGATCCCGCGGCCAGGTAAATCAGCACCACCATGCCCAGCAGCATCAGGGCAAAATATTCCGGGGGTCCGAAGGCCAGCGCAAACTTCGCCAGCGGCGGCGCTACAAGCATCAGGCCGATGATGGAAATCGTTCCGGCGATAAAGGAACCGAAGGCGGCCATGCCCAGGGCCGGTCCCGCTCTTCCCTTCAAGGCCATCTGGTGACCGTCGAGGCATGTGATCACTGCGGCCGCTTCCCCGGGGATATTGACCAGGATCGAGGTCGTCGAACCCCCATACATGGCTCCATAGTAAATCCCGGCCAGCATGATGATCGCCGTGACCGGCGGAATGTGAAAAGTGCTGGGCAGAAGGAGCGCAATGGCTGCCGTGGGTCCCAGACCGGGAAGAACGCCGACGAGCGTCCCCATCAGAACGCCGATGAAGCAGAAGAATAGATTGGTCGGCGTAAAGAGGACCTGTGCACCGAGACCGATATGAGTCAGCAGATCCATGAATCACCTAAAAGCCCAAAATCCCCCGGGGAAGCTGGGTCTCCAAAAAATCGACGAAGAGCAGCCGAGCCAGAATCGCAGTGGAGAAGGCCGCAATCAGCGTTCGTTTCCAGTTCTGGGGGAAAATGGCTTTGAGCAAAAAAGCGATGAATACGAAGGTCGTCAATGTAAACCCGATGATTTTGAAAAGAAGCAGGTAGGCTACCATGGCCAGAAAGGCCATCACGATACGCTTCCAGGAATCGGCCAACGGAAAGAAGGGCGGCATGACCGGCCACTCCCTCCGTTTGAAGCTGCCGAGCAACAAAAAAAAGGCCATCACCGCCAAGACGATACCGGACCAGAAAGGCATAAATCCCGGACCCGGTTCACTCCAGTCACCAATTTCAACCGTCCGCCCGTAGAGTGAAAAAAAGATCCCCACACCCATGAAAAACAGAGCAGATATGCGGTTGTAAAAATTTTGCTTCTTTTCCACCGTCCCCATATCCCCACATTAAGGTATGTTTTCTAAAACAGTTCCCGCGCAAAGTCAAGAAACCGAGGATGTTGAAACAGAGGTTGTTGATTTTCTCTCCACAATGACACAGATCCCCAGTCCGCCTCCGCCACAAATGGTTACGAGTCCGTATCGGGCATCCCGCCGCGCCATTTCATGGATCAGGGTGACCAGACGGATGGATCCGGTGGCGCCGATGGGGTGCCCCAGGGAGATGCCCGATCCGTTCACATTGACCTTTTGCTCGAGATCCGTTGCGCTGAGCCCCATCAGTTTCGCATCGGCCAGAGTCTGGGCGGCAAATGCTTCCTGGATCTCGATCAGGTCCATTGCGTCAATGGTCAGACCGGCCCTCTGAAGAGCCCTGTTCACGGCGGCGGGCACCGCCGGATAGGTCAGGGTCGGATCCGTCGCGGCCGCACCGAAGGCTCTGAGATAAACCAGCGGCTTGACGCCGTGACGTTTGGCGATCTCGGGGGTTGTCATGACCAGTGCCGCCGCACCGTCGTTCTCACTGGAAGAATTTCCTGCCGTGCATATGCCGTCAGGGTAAACGACCCGAAGCTTGGCCAGTTTTTCCAATGTCGTCTCTCGGCGGGGGGATTCATCCCGGTCAATCGATATCTCCCCACCTTTCTGCTTGACCTTGACGGGGATGATTTCTTCCGCAAATCTGCCCGAGTCCGCGGCCTGGATCGCCTTGCGGTGCGAGCCCAACGCCCACCGATCGGCCTCTTCACGACTGATATCCTCTTTTCGGGCCGCCGCCTCCGCCCAGGTCATCATCGAATTGAGCTCGCCGAATCGTTCGATCGGCTGGTGTCTGGGGCGGCCGCGTTGGATTCGGTCGTAGAAGGGAAGTCCCCACAGCGACAAGCTGCCGTGGTGCTTTGGGGAAAAGCCCCACTTCTGATCGGTGTCGCCCCCCATGCCCCATTTGATGAGTTCACCGGGGATATAGAACTCGCTGCGGCTCATGCTTTCGGCGCCTCCGCCCACCACAATACCGACATATCCGGTCTGGATTTCCATGGCCGCCGACCAGATCGACTGGAGCCCGGAACAACAACGCCGATCGAGCGTGAAACCGGGAATTTCAACCGGCCAGCCGGCCTCCAGGAGCGCAAGTCGCGCCAGATTGGGGGTTTCGCCATTGGCATAAGACTGCCCGAGAATAACCTCGTCTATCTCATCCGGCTCGACGTTTGCCCGTCGAACCGCCTCCTGCAAAACGATGGCCGCGAGTTTCTCCACGGGGACATCCCGGAGCATGCCGCAGTATGACCCGATGGGTGTCCTGACCCCGCTGACGATGACGACCTCTTTCAATTCACCTCCTTGACCGGCCTGATTTTAGATGACCCTCCGCCGCTGGTGTCTGAGGATTCGGCGGTTCGGTCATTGCATCCTGCTCACATTTCATCCGGCCTTTTTGGTATGCCGAATCTCCCGGTATTTCCTCATCATGGGCAGGATCAGGGCAACGATCGTGAGGAACATGACGATCCCGCTGATCGGCCGCCGGAAAAAGATGGTCCAGTCGTTCTGAAAACTGATCATCGTCGTCATAAAGGAGCTCTCCGCCAGCGGGCCCA
>JAXDCM010000187.1:0-13359 GCA_034677965.1 Syntrophales bacterium | reverse complement strand
GATCGAGTCAAGTTCATCCATGGCGATGCCGCCGGCTACGTCGCCGACGAGAAGGTCGATGTGGCAGCCTGCGTCGGAGCCACCTGGATCGGCGGGGGAGTCGTCGGCACGATCGAGCTTTTGGCGCGGAGCCTGCGCGCCGGTGGGATCATCCTCATCGGCGAGCCCTACTGGCGGCAGTTGCCGCCGACGGAAGATGTTGCCAAGGGGTGCCTTGCCCACTCCATCTCCGACTTTCTCCTGCTTCCGGAACTTCTTGCGTCTTTCGGCCGCCTGGGCTACGACGTCGTTGAAATGGTTCTGGCCGACCAGGACGGCTGGGACAGATACGAGGCGGCCAAATGGTTCACCATGCGCCGATGGCTTGAAGCCAATCCCGGCGACGAGCTCGCGAAGGAGGTTCGGGCCCAACTGACCTTGGAACCCGAGCGTCATGCCGCCTACACGCGTGAATATGCGGGCTGGGGTGTGTTCGCGCTGATGCCGCGGTGATGCGTTGGGGCACCCGACGGATCGTCAACGGCTGTGCCGCGCAACAGATGGTGGCTCGCCGAGATGCGATTGCGCCGGAATCCATTTTGTATGGTATAGCTATCCGTGCAATCAACAGAAAAGTCTGTCCCGGGCGGGCCTGACAATTCATTCAAGCAGGGGAAGCGGGTGTCGATCTTGAGGCGATGAATACCTTGAAAGCTTTCATTCCGGAAATTGGGCGCAGTATGCCGCGGGCGGATGCCCGGGCCAAGGCGAACGGCACCGAGAGGTATGCCACGGACCATTACGGCGAACACCTGCTCTGGGCCGGGGCCAAGCGCGCCGGTATCCCCCATGGACTGATCCGCAGCGTCGATACCCGCGCGGCCAAAGGCCTCCCCGGCGTCGTCACGGTTTTGACCGGGAAGGACGTGCCCGGAACCAACCGTCAGGGCATCGTCCACAAGGACCAGCCCGTGATCTGCACCGACAAGGTGCGCCACTGCGGCGATGCCGTGGCGCTGGTCGTCGCCGAGGACCGAAAGACCCTGGAACAGGCCCTGAGACGGATTGCCGTGGAGATCGCTCCCCTGCCCGCGGTCTTTGACGTGGAGGAAGCCCTGCGGCCGGGGGCGCCGCTGGTCCACGAAGAGCACCCCTCCGGCAATGTCCTGCTGGCGGCCACGGTGGCGACGGGCAATGCCGATGAGGCTTTCAGCGCGTGCGATGTCATCCTGGAAGAGAGCTTCCGGGTCCCGTTCATCGCCCACACCTTTCTGGAAACGGAAAACGGCGTCGCCTGGCAGGAATCGGATGGAAGCATCACCTTGATCGTCTCCACCCAGGCCCCCTTCCGCGACAAATTTGAGATCGGTCATGCCCTGGGCATCCCCATGAACCGGCTGCACGTGATCAGTCCCTACCTGGGCGGCGGGTTCGGCGGCAAGGACGGGGCAACCGTGCAGTGCCTGCTGGCATTGGCGGCCCTGCACACCGGCGGAAGACGCGTCAAGATGTGGTGGAGCCGTGAAGAAAGCATGCTGGCGGGCTACAAGCGCCACGCGGCGCGCATGGACTACCGACTGGGCGCCAAGGCCGACGGAAAGCTGCACGCCCTGCAATGCCGCATGTATTACAACACCGGCGCATACGCCCACCTGGGAGGCGAGGTCATGGCCCTTGGCATGGAGCATGCCGGCGGCCCGTACCGCATTCCGCACAGCCATGTGGAAGGCTGGTGCGTCTACACGAACAACCCCGTAGCCGGGGCCATGCGCGCCTTCGGCGTGGCACAGGCGAGCTTCGCCTTCGAAGGCATGATGGACCGGCTGGCCGCCCGCCTCAACATGGACCCGTTGTTCCTGCGGCTGAAAAATGCCGTGCAGCGCGGCGATACGAATACCGCCGGCGTAACCCTGACCCATTCCACGGGCGTCGCCGCCTGCCTGGAGGCGGTTGCCGAACACCCCATCTGGCGCGGGAAAGACCGGTGGATCAAAGCCGCAGGTGCCTTCAAAAAACGAGGCGTGGGCGTGGCCGCCGTATTCAACGCCATGGGATACGGCCGTGGATTGCCGGACTCCGCCATCGCCAAGATCGAGCTGACGCCTCAAGGCCGTATCCGCGTATCCTGCGGCGTTTCCGACATGGGTCAGGGCAATGCCACGGCCTTTGTCCAGATTGCCGGGCAGGTCCTGTGCCAGGAGAACGACGCCATCGAACTGGTGCTGCCGGATACCGAACGCACATTGCCTTCGGGCTCGGCCTCGGCCAGCCGCACCACCTACACTTACGGCAACGCCCTGATCCGGGCTGCCGAAGAGCTGCGTGCGCGCCTGATCGGCCGCGCGGCGCTGGTCCTGATGGCCGACCAGGTGGACGATCTGGAACTCCTGCCCGGGAGGGTAAAACATCTCAAGACCGGCAGGGAGGCCGCGTTAAATCTTCTGGCCGCCATGATGCCGGACGAGGACCGGGTGTGCATCAGCCAGTTCATCATGCCCGTTGCGCGGGACAAAGTGGAAACGGGTCAGGCGTTTTTCATCGGGTTCCCGCATCTGCTTTTCTCCTATGCCGCGCACGTGGCGGCCGTGGAGGTGGACGAACTGACCGGTGCGCTGGAGGTCAAGGCCTACCTGGCGGCCACGGACGCCGGACGAGTGCTCAACCCCCAGTCTTACGAGCAGCAGATCCAGGGAGCGGTTGCCCAGGGCATTGGCTACGCCGTGTGCGAAGACTTCAAGCTTGAACAGGGGCGCATCCTCACCCCGGATTTGGCCACCTACATCATCCCCGGCGCCATGGATGTTCCGGATATGCATTCGCTGGCGGTGGAGATCTTCGAGGATTCCGGACCTTACGGCATGAAAGGCGTCGGCGAAGTGGGGATCAACGGCCCGCTGCCGGCCATTGCCGGCGCGGTGTCAAGCGCCTGCGGCATCCGCGTCACTACGGCTCCGCTGAAAGCCCAGGATATTCTGGACGCCATGCAACAGCACCGGAAAGCGGACGAAAGGAAACCGCGATGCTGATCCGCTTCACGTTAAACGGCAAAAAGACCCAGGTCGATTGCGCTTCAGACCGGCGCGTCGTGGATATCCTGCGCGAGGACTTCGGTCTGACCGGCACCAAGGAAGGCTGCGGCAGCGGCGAATGCGGGGCCTGCACCATACTTGTGGATGACCAAAACCGTCTTTCCTGCCTCATGCTCGCCGCCCAGTTGGAGGGCAGAACCATCACCACCATCGAGGGCCTGGCCGGAGAATCCCAACCGCACCCCATTCAGGAGGCCTTTGCGAAGAACGGCGCGGTGCAGTGCGGCTACTGCACGCCGGGCATGGTTTTGGCGGCCTCCGCCCTGCTGCGCAGGAACCCGGACCCGACACGCGAACAGATCCGCGAAGCGTTAAGCGGCAACCTGTGCCGCTGCACCGGGTATCAGAAGATTGTGGATGCGGTGGAATCCGCGGCCCGGGTGATGAATCAGGGGATGAAGAAATGAACAACATCCTCCTGCCGAAAACCCTGAACGAATTGTGGTCCTGTCTGGCCGACGCGCCGCGGGCGTGCGTCTATGCGGGCGGCACGGACCTGCTGGTAAAACTGCGCGCCCGCCAGGAACAGGCCCTCTCGCTGATCTGCCTGGAGCGGATTCCGGAACTGACCGGCATCCGGGAGGAAGCGCACGGATTCCAAATCGGCGCGTGCGCATCGCTCACGGAGATTCTGGAACATCCCGGCGTCCGGAAGCACCTGCCCTTGCTGGCCAAAGCGGTGGCCACGCTGGGGTCGCCTCCCATCCGCAACATGGGCACCCTTGGCGGCAACATCTGCACCGCCTCGCCCGCGGGGGATACCCTTCCGCCCCTGTATGTGCTGGATGCCGAAGTCATTGTCGCCTCGCCCTCTTCCGAACGCGCCCTGCCCATAGCGGAGTTCATCACCGGCCCGGGCAGCACAGGACTCAAGAAAAACGAAATCCTCAAAGCGATCCGTTTGAAAAAGCCGGAGGGTTTCACTGTGCAGCACTTCGAGAAAGTCGGCCAGCGCAAAGCCCTGGCCTGCGCCGTGGCCAGCCTGGCCGCGCTGGTGAAGATCTCTCCGGCAGGCTGCATTGAGGCCGCGCGCCTGGCCTGGGGCAGTGTGGGGCCGACAGTGATCCGCTCGACGGCCGTGGAAGAGCGTCTGCCGGGCCTGCCCTTCGGCCCGGCCGCATTCGGATCGGTCGCGCCGCTCGTTCTCGATGCGGTCCATCCCATAGACGACATCCGCGCCGACGCGGCTTACCGGAGGCAAGTCTCCGTCAACCTGCTTCAAAGGATTGGATCATCATGACGCCCCTGTCCGCCCCAAACGACACGGTCAGCCTGAGCATCCCGGCCCTGGCTCCCTATATGAAATTGCTCTCCCGGTTCGTGGAGACATGCGGAGAGGCTTCGGGCCTGGCCCGGCCCGACTGCATAAGCCTGGAGCTCGCCGCCGAAGAGATCTTCATGTACATGACCCATACCGCGTGTCCGGGAAATACCCTGAACATCGAGTGCCGGAATGGGATCTACTACAGCGAACTCATCTTTCGCTGCTCCGCCGCGGACATGAATCTGCGGGGCCTGAATATTGTGCCGGTCGCGGCGCTCAGCCTGGACGACGAATGCGATCTGACGGAGATCGGGCTCCTGATGGCGGCCCGCTCCGTGGACCGGCTCCAGATCACGATGGAAAAGCACAACCAGATCATGCTGTGCCTCACGAAGGAAAAGACCTACCCCAGGATCGTCGAAGAGCCGCCCACGCCGGAGACCGTGGGCAGCATCACGGTGGAAACACCCGATCCGGAACGCATCAAGCATTTCAGCCTGCTGGTGGGCGCCCGGTTTCCGGAGCAGGACCGCCCCTCGTTCTTCCATTATCCCGGCAAGCTTGTGGACATGGTTGCCGGCGGCAAGTACCACTGTCTGATCGCCATGGACGCGCGCAAGAACATCCAGGGAGGAATTCTCTTCTTCCCCCGGACGGAAAAAATCGTGGAATGCTTCGGGCCCTACGTCTTTGTTCCGGCGGCCGGCGTCGGCGAAGCGCTGCTCGATGCCTGCATCGGCAAGATCGCCCGCGGCAAGGCGTTGGGTCTCCTGAACTCCTGCGGACTGCCCCGCGGATTGGAAAACAACTTTGAAGCCCTGGGCCATCAGACTTTTTATCCGACGGACGGGCCGGCACTCCCGGTCCCCTCCTTCTACCGCCACCTGCATGAGGATCCCGGCGCGGAGGTGTGGTCACACGCTTGCCTGGAGAGCTATTTGACGGAGCATTACCGGCGGCTTTACCTGATGCGCCAGATCCGGCTCATCCGCGACATGCGGGAAACCCGCTCCGGGTTCTCGCTCTTTACCGCCGAAATCGGCCGCGAACAATCACGCGCCTCGCTCAGCCCGCTGCTGCCGGGCGCCGATTGCGCCCAGAACCTGGCGCGGCACATCCGGTTTATTGCGCAGGAGCGCATCCGCAACATCTTCTTTACCCTCGATCTGGGTATCCCCTGGCATGCGGAGCTGATGCCGTTCCTTTTGGGGCAGGGCTTCAGACCGCAAATGATTATGCCCTTTGCAGGACGTTCCGACCTGCTGGTCTTCCAATACCATGACGACGCTCAATCTTGATTCCCTGATACCGGCCTATGTCCGGGAATTTGAACCGTACATTCCCAGCAAGCCCGATGCTGAACTCGCGAAGCTTTACGGCTGCGAGCGGCTTTACCGCCTCAACAACAACGAAAACCCGCTGGGTCCGCCCCCTGAAGCCCAGGAGGTGATCCGACGTTTCCCCCCGCCGGCCGGCGCCGTCTACCCGAGCGGCGATTCCTATTATCTGCGCCGGGAACTGGCGGCCTTTCACGGCATCGACGCGGACCAGATCCTCATCGGCAACGGCGCCAACGAGGTGATCGCATTCGTCATCAAGGCCTTCTGCGAACAGGGCGACAACATCATCACCGCGGACAAGACCTTTGCGGTCTATGAGTGGGTGGCCGTTTTTTCCGGGATCGAGGCCCGCATCATTCCTCTGGTCCACGAGCGCTTCGACGAGACGGCCATGCTCAAAGCCATTGACGGCCGGACCAAGATCATCTTTATCTGCAACCCGAACAATCCCACCGGAACATATTGGACAACCGAAATCCTCAGGAACTTTCTCGACGCTGTTGACGGCAGACAGATCGTGGTCATCGACGAGGCCTATTTCGAATTCGTGGAAGCTGAAGATTACCCCAACGGCATGGAGTGGATCAGCCGCTATCCGAATGTCGTGGTCTTCCGCACCTTTTCCAAAATGTATGCGCTTGCGGGTCTGCGCATCGGCTACCTGGCGGGCGATCTTGCCGTGGTGGATGTCATCCGGCGCACCTGCGTGGTCTATTCCGTCAACGCCATCGCCCAGGAAGCCGCGCGGGCGGCGCTGAAGGATACCACCGGCCACATCCGGCGCACCCGCGACCTGATCCGCGAAAGCAAGGCCTATCTCCGAGAGGAACTCACGCGAATGGGGCTGCCGCTCATCGCGGGCCAAGGCAATTTCATCATTGCCAAGCTGCCGGGCAGCGATACCCTGGCCTATCGCAAGCTCATGCACGAAGGCATCATGATCCGGCCCATGACGAGCTTCCGCTACCCCAACCACATCCGGATCAGCCTGTCGCATCTGCCGGCCATGGAGGCCTTTGTGGCGGCTCTGAAAAAGGTGCTTGCATGACGGACGCCGGAACGAATAGGCAGGAAACCCAGCAAACGCTCTTTTCTTTTGAGCTTACGACGTTGTGCCGCGTATCGTGCCCTATCCGGGCGGCATGCTCATTGCACAGGGGACCGATTTCGGAATGCTCTTCCATGCCGCGGTCGGGTTTGTGCGTCTGGGAATGCTCCTGAATCTGACCCTTCCGTTCCCGGGGAGAAAAAACCCATGACATCAAAAATCGTCTTCTCTGTTGTTTTCCTGGCGATCCTGCTCCTGCTTTTGGCGGAAATGATCAGCCGCGTTGCGTACCGCATCTATTGCCGGCTCCCCTTCAGGGACCGGCGTATTGCCGAATACCCCTACGGCCGTTTTCTGGTGCAGGTTCCCGCCCCGGTGCACTGCGTCATGAAAAAGGGCTTCCGGTCCGAAAAGATCAATGTCAACCGCTTTGGTCTGAGAGGCGCTGAACCCGCGGATAACGGCTTGAAGCGGCGCATCCTCGTGGTGGGCGAATCCAATTTTTTCGGCGCCAAGCTCCTGGACGAACGCCATATCTGGGCCGACGTGCTTGAGAGCGTTCTCAAGCGCAACGGGCATGCGGATTGGGAGGTCCTCAACGGCGGCACCCCCCTTTACGCCAGCGCCCAGCACTGGCATTTCTGGGCCGACGCCCTGGGGGATGTCAAACCGGAAATCCTGGTGGTCTGCATGGGCGGCAACGACGTCGCGCAGATGACGGTCCTGGGCGAACGCTGGACTCCTGAAGCGCACTGGCCTTATGAATTTCTGCTGAAATTGGAACGGAAAAGCGCCTGGTGGAATTCCTTCCTGAGCCGCTTCTGTCTGTATTTTCTCTATCGGCGGATATTCGAAGGCAGGTCCGCTGCCCGCTTCACCAAGGGCGAGGGCGAAATGCAATGGGAGGCATGCAGGCGCAATATCCTCGCCCAATACCGTAACTTCGCCGCCTATGCCGGGACAAACGCGATCAAGATCCTCTTCGCGACCTCCCCGACAGCCTACCATATGCCCACGAGCAAAAACAACGAACGCCGCCTCTGGGCCATTCAGAGCACCTACCGGGATTCCATCATCCGCGATCGTCCCTATTTTACCGACCTGAACAAAGCGGTGTCCCAGGATCTGTGTCGGGAACTCGGCATTCCCTACTGGGACCTGCAGGCCGATTTTTCATCCCATCCCGACCATTTCTCCGCCTGGTACGACATGCTCCATTGGAACGAGATCGGAATGGGGATTGTGGCCCGTTCCTTGTATGACTTTATTGATCGCCATGGCTGGTGGTCCTGAATCCAGCCGGAAAGGAAGAATCCCGTATGCCGTCTGAAGCAGAAAAGGAAAAATCCTCCGGACAGGAGACGTTTTCCATCGGAGCGTTTCAACCCGAAGACGCGGAAGGCTTGGTGCGCCTATTCAAAGCCGTTTACGGAGACGGCTATCCCATCCGCCTCTTCTACGATGCGGAAGCGATCCGGCAGGCCAACGCGGAAGGCCGGTACATTACCATCGTCGGTCGCACGCCGTCCGGAAAGGTTGTCGGCGCCAATCATCTGTATCGCTCGGCCCCCTACCGCGGCTTGTACGAATCCGGCGTCGGCCTGGTTCACAAGGACTATCGGGCCGGCGGCATACTCACCGCCATTCTGAAATATATGTATGACGGGTTTGTCCCCGGCAAACCTTACATGGAGGAGCTCTTTGGAGAAGCGGTCTGCAATCACATCATCTCACAGAAATTGGTCGCCCCTTTCCGGCATGTTGAAACGGCCCTGGAGGTGGCTCTGATGCCGGCGGAAGCCTATACGCGAGAGCAGAGCGCATCCGGTCGCGTCGCGACCCTTGACGCTTTCCGCTGTTATGTCCCCAAGCCGCACCGTGTTTTCCTGCCGGAGGTCTATGCCGGGATTTTACGGCGCATCTACGCCAGGCTTGACGACGAACGCGATCTGGCACCATCCGTTCCGGATGTGCCGGCTGAAGCCGAAACGCGCGCCGAACTGACGGTCTTCGATTTCGCACGCGTGGCCCGTATCGCCGTTTCCCGGTCCGGCGCGGATTTCGTCTCGCGTCTAACCGCACTGGAAGATGAGGCGGAAGCCCGGCACGTGGTTGTCTTCCAGGTCTGGCTGAATCTGACGGAACCCTGGGTCGCGCAAATCGTGGATGCGCTTCGGAGGCACGGTTATTTCCTCGGCGGGGTGCTGCCGCGCTGGTTTGACGGCGACGGATTGCTCATGCAGAAGATCCGCTGCGAACCCGACTTTGACAAGATCATGCTTCTGAGCGCCTTTGCCAAGGATCTGCTCACGGAGATCCGGGCCGATCACGCGAAGGTCTCTTAAGGTTCCGGATCCGTATCTCCATTGACGTGACGGTCCATCGCCGCAAGTTTTGGCGAAAACCTGCGCGCGGTCACGGAACACCCACCGTCCGCGAGCAGAAGCAGCTCAGCGGCGAGACCCGCCGCAAGCAACTCTGCCTGCCCCCTTTCTTAAGGTTATCCCCGGTGGAAGCCGGTTTTCGGCGGTACCGACAGGAAACGGTTCCGAGCGGGTCGGAAAGACAGCAAAACGGAGGAGGCGCCGGTTCAGGGGCGGGGGAGCCTGGAACGGACGCTGTCCGTTCTTCCATAACCGTTCCGTGACCGCTTGATGGCCTTTTCAATCTCGACCGCCGCGAATACAACCGTCGAAAGCAGGATCGTCACGACCAGTTCCGAAGCTGTCAGCGGCTGCGTTTTGAAAATCGGGTTCAGAACAGGGACGTAAATCGTGGCCATCTGCAGGACGAAGGTCAAAAGGACAGCCCCGAGCAGGGGCCTGTTGGACAGGGCCCTCTGCCGGAAAAAGGACTCCTCTTCCGAACGGATGGCCAGAACGTGGCCCATCTGGCTCAGGCACAGGACGGTGAAGGCCATGGTCTGCCAGCGGGCCTGATCTCCATCGAGGAAGAGGGCCTGGGTGACGATGGTGACCATGCCCATCAGGAGCCCCACCCAGACGATGTGGGCGCCTAGGCCCTTGGCGAAAATGCTTTCGCGAGGGTTTCGGGGAGGACGGCTCATGATCGTTTTTTCCCCGGGTTCGGCGGCCAGCGCCAGCCCTGGAACGCCGTCGGTCACCAAGTTGATCCAAAGGATGTGGATCGGCAGCAGGGGAATGGGCAGGCCGAGAAAGGGCGCCAGAAAAATGGAGCAGATCTCGCCCGAATTGCTGGTCATGGTGTATTTGATGAACTTGCGGATGTTGTCGAAGATCCGCCGGCCCTCCCGGACGGCCTTGACGATGGTGCTGAAATCATCGTTGAGCAGGATCATGTGGGCCGCCTCCTTGGAGACGTCGGTGCCGGCAACACCCATCGCCACCCCGATGTCCGCCCGCTTTAGAGCAGGGGCGTCGTTGACCCCATCGCCGGTCATCGCCACGAAATGGCCCCTGTCCTGCAGGGCCTTGACAATCTTCAGCTTCTGCTCGGGCGCGACCCGTGCATAAACCCGGATGTTCTCCACCCGGGACAGGAATTCCTCCATCGACAGCTTCGCCAGCTCACGGCCGGTCAGGACGGCCTTGGCGGATCCGCGGAGGATGCCGACCCGCCGGGCGATCACCTCGGCCGTGCGCGGATGGTCTCCGGTGATCATGACCGGACGGATCCCCGCCGAGCGGCAGAGGGCCACCGATTCGGCTGCCTGGGAGCGGGGCGGGTCCATCATGCCGACAAGCCCGATGAAAGTCAGGCCGCGCTCCGTCTCCTCCGGAGTCAACGCATCGGGGAGGGTCTCCCAGATTCGCAGGGCGAAACCCAGCGTTCTCAAGCCGGCACCGGCGATCCCGTCGGCGATCTCCCGGATCCGGTCGCGGTTGATCGCAACCTCGCCGGTCGCGTTGAGCATTTTTTCGGAGCGAGCCAGGAGCTCCTCGACCGCCCCTTTCGTGAAGGAGATGAACCGACTCTCCGTCCAGGGGTGGAAAGTGGTCATGAGTTTGCGTTCCGAGTCGAAGGGGATCTCGGCAAGCCGGGGTCGTTCCTCCCTCCGTCTCTCCGGGGAAACGCCAAGGGTGCGGAGCAGTTCGATCAGCGCCGTCTCGGTGGGATCGCCGATCAGGTTGCCCGAAGTGTCAGATCGTGCGTCGTTGCAGAGGGCCAGGGCATCAAAGAGCCGCAGCCGGGGCGAGATGTCGGCATTCATTCCCTGCGTGAGCGGCTCCGTTTCGGAGGCTTTGAGATCCTCCGTCGGGATCACCCGATCCCCGATGGAGATCTGCTCCACGGTCATGCGGTTCTGAGTGAGGGTTCCTGTTTTGTCCGAACAAATGTAGGTTACCGAGCCGAGCGTCTCCACCGCCGGCAGTTTGCGGATCAGGGCCTGCTGGCGGACCATCTTTTTGGCGCCCAAGGCCAGCGCAATGGTGATGACGGCGGGCAGGGCTTCGGGAATGGCCGCCACGGCCAGGGAGATCGCCGTGAGCAGCATCAGGAGCGGCGGCTCACCCCGCAGAAGGCCGGCCGTAAAGACGATGGCGCAGATGGCCAGCACCGCATAGGCCAGTTTCTGGCCGAAGGCGGTCAGCCGTCTCTGAAGGGGGGTCCGGCCCTCGTCCTGATCCTGGATCAGCGTGGCGATCCGACCGATCTCCGTCTCCATGCCTGTCGTCGTCACCAAGCCCCGACCTCGGCCGTTGGCGATCATCGTGCCCCTATAGGCCATGTTCTTCCGGTCGCCGAGGGACAGATCGGCCTCCCCGATCGGGGCCGTCTCCTTCTCGACGGCCAGGGACTCGCCGGTCAGGGCAGCCTCTTCGATGCGAAGCTGGATCGCCTCCGTCAGGCGGATGTCGGCCGGTACCACGTTTCCGGCCTCCAGGAGGATCAGATCTCCGGGAACGATCTCTTCCGCGGGAATCGACTTGGGACGGTCCTGACGGATCACCGTCGCCGAAGGGGCGGCCAGTTTCTTGAGGGCCGCCATGGCTTTTTCGGCACGATATTCCTGAACGAAACCCAGGACGGCATTGAGAACCACGATCACGGCGATGGCGACGGTATCCTCGGGTTCGCCGATCACTCCGGCAATAACGGCAGCGGCAATCAGGACAAGGATCATAAAGTCCTTAAATTGATCGAGCAGCATCATCGCCACCGACTTGCGGCCCTTTTCGGTCAGTGCATTCGGTCCATAATGAACCAGACGCCGACCCGCCTCCTCGGCGGTGAGGCCCGCTGCTGAGGTTTGCAGTGCTTCGGCAGCCATCTTTGGATCCAACTGGTGCCAGATCAAGACCCTCTTTTCTCTGGACTGTTTCCCATTCATTATCCCATCACCTCATTTGCACACCGCTTGAGCCAGTCCACGACACCCCACCGCGACGCGGCTCCCGCAGGTGGTCCGGGTTATTAGAAAAGCAGACAGGCCTTGCAACACATCGGCGGTTTCCCCCTTCTCATGGACGGGCCGTCCGCCGAAATTGAACCGCGGCATCAGCGGCCCGCCCTGAATAAGGGTTGCGCTGTTATGACTCTCCCGGTCCGCCTTCCCAAATCCGCTTTCCGTAATAAACCTGACCCATTTCCGTACCATCGAAATCGGCCACCCGCGGCAGGAAGGCCCACCGTTCGAAACCCATCTTTTCCATGAGCCTCCGGCTGGCTTCATTCGCTTCCAACACAATGGCAAAGAGATTTTTGATCCGGAGTCTTGGGCAGGACGCTATCGCATGCCGGATCAAAGCCGTCGCAACGCCTTGCCGTTGGTATGGCCGGGAAATGTAATAACTGATCTCCGCCGTAAAGCGGAGGGCCGTCCGTCCCGGCCGGTATGCACTCAGGCTGCACCACCCCACTATGTTCCCGTTCACATTGGCGATGAGGATCGGGTGCTTTTCGGGATTGTGTTCATGAAACCAAACCAGCCGGTCTTCGATCCGCACCTCTTCCATATCGGCCGTGCAACACCGGGACGGAATGGATTGGTTGTAGATCTCCACAACGGCAGGCAGCTCTTCTATCCTGGCCGTTCGAATGATCATATTTCGCTCCCATGCCGATAATGAATTGTCCACCCGCGCCGGTCGGCGTTTCCCCGGCTTCCGCGCATCGGATCGAGTTGGAACGAATGTGGAATACATGGCAAATCGTGCCGCTTTGGCTTTCCGAGATTCGCGGGACGCTCCGCCCTCCGCCGGTGATGGCCGCATGCGTTTCACCGAACCGTTTCGACGACCACCTCGGTTATCGCGTTCCCATCGGCATCGGTCTCGGGCCTGATATTGATCTCTTGATTCATCGTGTTTCTACCCCTTTCAGATCTTCATGCAATACGACGTCTCCGACGCCCGGCGCAAGGCATCCAAGGACGGGAGCTAAAGAGCCGCGATCCGCATCATGCGGTCGAGCCATATATCAAAATGGATATTTTGTCATCCACATAAAGGATGTTGGCGTGGAATTCATGAGGCAAAAGAGATTGATCATTATCTGATCCTATGAATATTTTCTTGACAGGCCCCAAAGGGCATGTTACCAAATTTCGCAATGCAAAAAGAGGTTTTATTAGATGAAAACTATTAAAACCGAACCCAGACTGGGGGCCTCCCGTTACCACATCGAGGCTTTGGCGCGCGGTCTGGACATCCTGGA
>JAXDCM010000186.1:0-2704 GCA_034677965.1 Syntrophales bacterium | reverse complement strand
GCCCGTCATCATGGCGAAAAAAGCAATGGAGGAGAACGAACAGGTCACTGTTCTGGTGGACAACGAAACCGCCGTGGAAAACATCCGGCGCATGGCCGGGAAAATGGCCTGTGCGTTCTCGGCAGTGCAAAAAGAGGGTGGCGTTTGGGAGATCGCCCTTTCCCGGACCCGCGCGGACATTCAGGGTCCGCAAGCCGTCCCGGACGGCGGAATTGCCTGTGACGCCCTGTACGGGAGGGAAGCCGGCCCCCTGGTCGTTGTCCTGTCCGACAATCACATGGGCCGGGGGGATGACGTCCTGGGAGATATCCTGATCCGGAGCTTTGTCCACACCATTCTGCAACTGAAGCCCCTGCCGGACACGATCATCTGTTACAACGCCGGGGTCAAGCTGGCGGTGAGGGGATCGGCGGCGCTGGATGACCTGCAACAGCTCGAGCAAGCTGGTGTGGATATCCTGGTTTGCGGCACCTGCGCGAACTATTTCGTGCTTGGCGATCAGATTGCCGTGGGCCATATCTCCAACATGTACGACATTGCCGAGACCATGGCCGGCGCCGGCAGGCTGGTGAGACCCTGATGTAGGCGCCTCAATGAGCCGCAGCCAAGAATATCGCTCAGGTGTTGATTCGAAAAAGAACAGGGAATGGCAGGTAATCAGTTCATTGCCGCAAGTCCCAACCAGGGAATCATGAAAAACCCCCAATGCAAACCAATACAAAATATTTGACGCCCCTCATCGAAGATGACTATGCTTCGGACCCTGCGCAGCGGTATCTCGATTATCTGCTGAAAAAAAGGGGCCGGAGGGCGCCGGTCGTCGGATTATACTGCGGCTATGCCCCGGTGGAGCTGATTCGCGCCATGGGGGGTGTCCCCGTATCCCTTTGCTCCTCTTCCCACCGGACGATTCCCGCCGCGGAGGCGATTCTTCCCGCCAATCTCTGTCCGATGATCAAATCCAGTTTCGGGTTCATCCGGACCAGTTCATGCCCTCTCTATGAACTTTCCGAGGCCATTATCGGCGAGACGACCTGCGACGGGAAGAAAAAAATGTTCGAGCTCATCTCTCACCTCAAACCCACTCACATTATGGATCTGCCCCATCTTCCCGATGAAGAGGGCGTGCGGGACCGCTGGATCGCAATGGTAAGGAAACTCAAGCTGTTCCTGGAGACGACATTCCACGCAGACATCACCGCGGAACGGCTCGAAGCGGAAATCCGGGAGACGAATCGAAAAAATGTTCTGATGGACCGGTTTTTTGACTTTGCCGCATGCCATCCGTCCCCCTTGCACTGGCGGGAACTGTACGAAGTCATTGCCCTCGATGCGATGACGGACAGCGATGAACTCGGGCAGCTAATGGAAGGCATATTCCGCAGGCTGAAAGACCGCATGGCAGAGGGCATCTTCTTCGGGACCGATGACACCCCGCGCGTACTGGTTACCGGATGTCCTGTCGGTGGAGATGCCGCCAAAGTCCTGCAGGTCATCGAAGAAGCGGGAGGGGTCATCGTGGCCCTGGAAGCATGCAGCGGTATGAAGGGATATTCGATCCGGATCGACGAGGGGACGGGCGATCCCCTGGCGGCCGTTGCCGCTGCAACCTTGAAGATTCCGTGCTCTTGCATGACGCCGAACACCGGAAGGCTGGCGGCGCTGGACATGTTGATTGCGCGGTTCAGGCCGGATGTTGTCGTGGATGTCGTGCTTCACGCGTGTCACAGCTATAACGTGGAATCTTACAAAATATTGAGGCATGTGAAAGAAAGGCACGGACTGCCCTGCATCAAGATCGAAACGGATTATTCCAGCGGCGACGTGGAGCAGATCCGCACCCGTATTGAGGCGATCTTTGAGTCGTGCGCAGCGACCGGCGAGGAACGGGCGGTGAGAAACGCCCAACCGACGGCCCGGGTTACGGGCTGACGCTGGGGAATGCATTACCGGCCAGCGCCGCCCGTACCGGCATTATTCGGGAAAACTGTTGTGAAGAGCCCGATGCCTGCGGCAGGACACGGGAACTTATTTCTTCTTCTTTGCCTCGGCTTCCTTTTCGGCCTCTTCCTCCATCTTCAGAAGCCGCGTGTAGTAATCCCCGAATTCTTCGAGATGGTCCGTGGCGATCTCCAGGGCCCTCATCTTGCTGGTCGTGTGCTCCTGCTCCACCTTGATGCCCATGAGCAGCTCGTTGAGGTCGTATTTTGTGATCGCCTTTCCGTCCGCGCGGCCGCCCTTCATGGAATCCTTGAAATCCTTGATATCGATTCCGTACTCCTTCTGGATGGTCTGGCGGTATTTCTCGAAGTCCCCCGGTCCGGCCGCCGCCGCGTCATGGGCCAGGAAAAAAGCGAAGGCCGTCATACAGAAAAGAACAAGAAACGCCTATCGAGCAAATTTTAAACCCCTCATTTTGTCATCCTCCTTTGAGTGTAAGATTTTTTCGTGCAGCGTTAGAAAAGACTATCACACCAGAGCGATCTTTTAAAGACTCACTCAACACCTTCTACAATGCGAATTTCTTCAGCCGACAATTCGTAAAGCTCATACACCAGTCGGTCGATGTGGGTGTCGGTGGCATCGATCTGGCGCTGCACGAAGGTTTTCTCGTGATCTGTTTTCGCGGCCGACAACTGCTTGTTCAAAGACAGCATTTGCTCGACCAGCATCACCATTCGGTCGTGACGGGCCTTGTCGGCGG
>JAXDCM010000185.1:0-5194 GCA_034677965.1 Syntrophales bacterium | reverse complement strand
CCGCCGCGGCGATTCCGCTCTGCCGGTAGGTCCGGCGCGCGTCGGAAACGGGGTGATCGAACACCTTCACCTTTTTTGCCCCCGCCTCGATGCAGAGCCGAACGACGGAAGCCACGACCTCGGGGTTGGTGTTCGCCGCAAACTCCACCGTCCGGTCCCAACCGATGTTCGGCTTTACGACAACGATGTCTCCGCGCGAAATGAACCGCCGGATCCCGCCCAACCCGTCAATGGCGGCGCGAACCGCTGCGGTTGCGGACTTTCCGCGAACCACGCAGAGATCCGGCAAAACGGCCGCCTCCAGACCGGACAGCAGCGGATGCCGGCCGCCCGGAATCGTCAACAGAAAACCGGCCGCGGCCGCCGATTTCATAAATGCCCTTCGATTCATGGTTCACCGCCTGTCTGCAACACCATCAACGGCACGTTTCGACAATCCGAAAATGGTGCTCCGGAAACGTGTTTAAGGAACAGCCGCAAAGAATACAGTTCGAGATCCAGAGCGTAAGTCCAAGATAATGACGCCATGCGTCCCTGTCAAGGAGAACCGGCACAGTAAAGCCTGCACCTGAAATCGCCCTATGCCGGGATCAGGTCGATGACGGTGATCTCCGGCGGGGCAAGGAAACGGACGGGCGGACCCCAGGTCCCTGTTCCGCGGCTGACGTGGAGCAGGGCGCCGGACGCCAACGGGTAGTTTCCGCTGTGAAACGGGAAAAACAGGCGGGTGATCAGGCTGAACGGGAAGATCTGCCCCCGGTGGGTATGGCCGGAGAGCTGAAGATCGAACGCCCCGGAGCCTTCCCGATCCACCATCGGCTGATGTTTGAGAAGAACAATGAAATGGCCGGGGGTTGCGCGGGCAAGGGCCTCGCGATCCGAGAAGCGTCCCCGAAGGAACGGGCCGTGCATTGCCGGGTCGTCCACCCCGACCAGATCGACCGCCCCGGCCACGGTCGCCACATCGCCCCGCAGCACGGTGAAGCCGGCCTGCTTCGTAAAATCGAGGGCCTCGTCGATTCCCGCGTAGAACTCATGGTTTCCGGTCACGGCAAACTTTCCGTACCGGGGACGGATCGTCCGAAACTGCGCCGCGGCTTCGGTCATGCTGTCGAGTTGACCATCCACAAGATCGCCCGTGGAGACGATCAGATCCGCTTTCGCCTCCCGAACCTTCCGAAGGATTCCTGCTAATCGTTTTCCCTGCACCAGGACGCCGACATGGAGGTCGGAGATCTGGACGATCCGGAGCCGCCCCACGTCCTTCGGGATCTTCGCCGAACGGATCTCCAGGTTTTCCGTCCGAATACTCCGTGCCTCGAACGATCCGTAGGCCACCATGGCCAGCGCGATCGCGGCGGGAAGGAAGAAAATGGTTCGGGCAGCGGGGACCCACGCGCCGATGTCCGCCCGGAACAGCAGCCCCGAAAGATGGAGCAGAAGCCGGTATAGATCGATCAGCAGGGAAACCGAGAAGAAAAGCAGCAGAACCGCCATCCAGAGATACCCAGCCCAGGACAGGATCCGGGCCAGGGTCTCGAAGCCGTACCTCTCGGAGGCGCGGACGATGATCGGCGCCGTCATGGCGACGATCAGAAGCGCTATGAGAATGATCTGAGCCGCGGCGCCGGGCGCAAACGCCGCCCGGACCTTCAGGAAAAAGTAGAAATGAAAACCGCCGTAGATCAGAAAAAATACCAGCAGGAACAATGCCACGTCAAAATCCCCCTAAGCGCTTCATGCGGCGGCAGGCCGGTCGCCTTCGCTTCATCCTGCCGACGGCCCGATGGAACCGCCGGTCGATTTCCAATCGACTCCGGAAGATGTCTTCCGCCGCGCGCGGCACCTTTATCATGTTGCACCGAACTCCGCAACCCGGCCTTCCGATGACCCACATCCAAAACGCCATGCGATGCTGCGTGGTTTGACATCGGTTGATTCGTCCATACATTATCGCCACGACAGAAACGGGAATATCGGGAAGGAGATACGGTATGAAAAAAATAATGGCCTTTATTGCGGCGCTTCTTTTGGTCATGATTTGCCAGACAGCAGCGGCCGCTGAGAGAGGGAGGAGCAAAACCATGGAGCCAACGAAAGCAAAAACCCAAATCGCCACGCTGGCCGGCGGTTGCTTCTGGTGCACGCAATCGGACCTGGAAAAACTGCCGGGGGTCGTGAAGGTCGTCTCCGGCTACACGGGCGGGACCGGGCCGGATCCCGACTACGAGACTTACTCGGGAAAGGGACATGTCGAGGCGGTTCAGGTCTTTTACGATCCGGCTAAAATCAGTTACGAAAAACTGCTTGATGCGTTCTGGAGGAGCATCGATCCGACGGACGGCGGCGGCCAATTTGCCGACCGGGGTCCCCATTACCGGAGTGTGATTTTTTATCACGACGAGGATCAGCGTCGCATAGCGGAGAAATCCCGGACGGCGCTGGCGAAGTCCGGACGGTTCGCGAAACCGATCGCCACGGAGATCCTGAAATTCACGAAGTTTTACGAGGCGGAGGAGTATCACCAGGGATATTCCCGGAAGAACCCGATGCATTACCTCTCCTACCGGTACGGGTCCGGACGTCAGTCCTTCCTGGAGAAGACCTGGAAGCAGGAGTCCTGTCCGTTGCCGCCCGCCGCCGGCAAGACGTACCGAAAACCCGACGAACAGACGTTGCGCAAGAAACTCTCATCGCTTCAGTACGAGGTCACCCAGCGGGAAGGAACGGAAGCTCCTTTTCAGAACGAGTACTGGAACAACAAGCGGGACGGGATCTACGTGGACGTCGTCTCGGGCGAACCGCTGTTCAGCTCGCTGGACAAATACGATTCCGGCACAGGCTGGCCGAGCTTTACCCGACCGCTCGAACCGGGGAATGTGGTGGAACGCGAGGACCGCAGCCTGCTGATGAGCCGCACCGAGGTTCGGAGCCGAGTCGGGGATTCCCATCTCGGTCATGTCTTTAATGACGGACTGCCGCCCACCGGTTTGCGGTACTGCATGAACTCGGCCGCCCTGCGGTTCATTCCCCGGGAGGATCTGGAAAAAGAGGGATACGGACAGTATCGGAAGCTCTTTGAGACGAAACGGCCCTGAGCGGCAGGGCCGCCTCTTTTATCAGAAATCAGATGGTCCTAAATAATCGGATTCGCCCCGCCGTCCATCGGCACAATGGCGCCGGTCACGTAGCTTGCCTGATGGGATGCGAGAAAAACCGCGACGTTTGCTATTTCTTCCGGCTTCGCATAACGGCCGAGCGGGATGCGTTCGGTTCCCCTGGCGAGCAGCTCAGCCGGGGCCGCTCCACTGCGGCGCGATTCCGCGGCGATTCCCTCTTCCACGCGCCCGGTCAAAGTCAGGCCGGGATTGATCGCGTTCACGCGGACGCCTTTTCTGCCATACACGTTGGCCAATCCGGCTGTAACCAGCATCAGGGCCGCATTGGCGGCGCCTCCGGGAAGATGAACAGGCCCCGCCACCTTGCCGCCGCCGCCGATGATGTTGATGATGACGCCGCGGCCACGCGATACCATGCCGGGCAGCACGGCCTGCATGGCATGGATGTAGGTAAAGTATTTTGCGTCCATCGCGTCGTGCCAGGCGGAAACGTCGATCTCTTCCGGAGCATAACGCTTTGCCGCCCCGGCCGAATTGACCAACACATCCACCGTCCCGAGCGCATGCTCGACTTCAGCCACGATCCTCTCCCCGGCGTCGCGTCGGCTGAGATCGGCACGGACGCAATAGGCCTCATGCCCCCGCGCTTCCAACTTTGAGGCGGCGGTCTCAAGGTTCGTTTTGCTCCTCGACACCAGAGCAATCCGCGATCCTTCGGATGCGAAGGCCTCGGCGCAAGCATAGCCTATGCCTTTGCTGCCGCCCGTGATCATGACCACTTTACCCAACAAATCCAGATCCATAGTGACCTCTCGACCTTTCAATGGCTATTCGTACAATGCGTCCTTCTCTCTTATTCATCGAGTCAAGGATATGAGATTGGATGTAATGCTAACAGTTACGATTTGAAAGAACGCGTGGCTCACCGGGAGGCGGGTGTCCTTCCCGCCGATCCGGTACATCCAATGGTAGAATGGGCCGGACCAATGAGGCTGTACAAACCCGCCCCCGATCTGCACTGTCACGGAAAAGGGACAGTCACCCCATCAGTAACTAATTTTTACATCTCTCCATTGCTGTCGACGCGTAGGTGCTGCACCCTGAAACACAACCCGCGTACGGAATCATGTTGCCCATATTTCCGTAGACAGATTGACAAGTATCAGTGCATCTGGTTCTTAATTCGTGTAATGTGGCTGGAGTTATATTGCAAACATTATCAGCCGCATAGACATCTACAGGCAAGAATGAGAATAATGCATGCTTTGACCATAAGCTGTAGCCGTCACGCTCTGCGTTGCTCGCCTTTTGAAACATGAATCCTGCGATGAAGAAGGAAGCACACACACCGGTAATCAGACATACAACTAAAAATTTTCTCATCGGGCGTCTCCTTGTGTTGATAAGGTTGATAAGAACTTCCTTAATTTCGTCAGAGTACACGAAAAAGAATTTTGTGCGTCAAGCCCCTGCTTTCATCATTACCCTCCGAAGGGTGGATCTCTGCAAGAATTGCCGAACGCCTGATAAAAGGAAGGCTTCGATAAAAAAAGCATGCGGAATTTTCAAGGACTTCAACCTTCCGGAGTCGATGTTGACTTGCCTCTTATTTGCCTCTATCCACCTTTTTCGCTGGAGACTTTGAGACTATCCTTGGGCAGGAAAAGAAGAACCAGCGTCGAGGCCAGCACAAGCGCGCCGCTGTACAAGAATACCGATGGCGTGCCGTATCTTTCGGATAAAGCACCGGCAATGGTCGGTGATGGAATCTGGAACAGTGCCGCGCTTCCCATGAGTAACGCGATGGTCGCGCCCCCGGCGCCGGGGGGAGTTGCATCCATGGCGGCGGCTTGCGCGAGGATGCTTACCGAATAAATAAAGAGCCCGGTGCATAGAGCCGCCAGCACCAGACCCGCGCCGGAACCGGACCATACGATCAGGATTTGAAACAATCCCAGCAGCATCATGGACGGTATGATCACAACTCGCCGTCCGAACCGGTCGGACAGGTAACCCAAAAACGGCTGCGACGCGATCCCGGATGCCATCATGAGCATGTAGTAAAATCCGACTTT
>JAXDCM010000184.1:0-58647 GCA_034677965.1 Syntrophales bacterium | reverse complement strand
TTCGGGGAACCGTCCAGAATGACGTGCTGAAAGAGTACGTTGCAAGAGGGACCTATATTTTCCCGATACGCCCCGCCATGCGGATGGTTTCCGATGTCATTGCGTTTTGCGCGAAGAAGATGCCCCTCTGGAACAGCATCAGCATCAGCGGGTATCACATGCGTGAGGCGGGATGCACAGCAGTCCAGGAGGTGGCCTTCACCATTGCGGATGGCATCACGTATGTGGAAACCGCACTGAGCGAGGGACTTGGCGTGGACGACTTCGCCCCTCGACTCTCTTTCTTTTTCAGCGCGCACCAGGATTTTCTCGAAGAAATTGCCAAATTCCGAGCGGCGCGGCGGATCTGGTCCCGAATCATGAAAGAACGTTTTCATGCCAAAAGCCCGCGCTCTTGGATGTTGCGTTACCATGTGCAGACGGCAGGCTGTTCTCTGACGGCTCAGCAGCCGTTTCTAAACATACTTCGCACCGGTTTCGAGGCCCTTTCCGCTGTGCTGGGGGGGTGCCAATCTCTCCACACCAACTCGTACGACGAGGCGTTGGCCCTCCCGACGGAAGAGGCTGTGCAGATCGCGCTCCGGACACAGCAGATCATCGCTTATGAGACGGGCGTGACCGAAACGGTGGACCCGCTGGCCGGTTCCTATTTCCTGGAGAACCTGACGAGACAGATCGAGGAGGAGTGCAACGAATATCTAAAAAAAATCGATCAGATGGGTGGCGTAATCCCGGCCGTCGAAACAGGGTTTCTGCAGGGAGAGATTTCGAACAGCGCATATGAATACCAGAAAAAGATCGAGAGGAAGGACCGGATCGTTGTTGGTGTGAACCGTTTTCAAATCGAAGAACCTCCTCCGGAGGGGCTTCTCAAGATCCGGCAGACCGTCGGAGAACTTCAAGTTGAGAAACTCCGACAACTCAGGTCTCAGAGGAGAAACGGGGAAGTTCGAAATTCGCTTGAGGAGATTCGTCGTATAGCGAGGTCGAAGGAAAATCTGATGCCGGCCGTCATCAAAGCCGTGAAGGCGGAGGCCACCATTGGAGAGATCTGTGGGGCATTGCGTGAGGTCTTCGGGGAATATCGTGGGAGCACATCTTTTTAGCCCTAGGCGATTCGATACGGAGGAATGACCTTATGTCGACCGAAAAGACGATCCGAGTCCTGGTGGCCAAGCCCGGTTTGGACGGGCACGACCGTGGGGTGAAAGTGATTGCCCGCGCTCTCCGCGACGCCGGCATGGAGGTGATCTACACAGGACTTCGTCAAACACCGGAGCAGGTCGTCGGGGCTGCAGAGCAGGAGGATGTGGATGTTCTCATGCTCAGCAGCCTCTCCGGCGCCCACAATTACCTGTTCCCCCGGATCATGGAAGGATTGCATCGACGCAACATGGGCGATTTGCTGGTTCTCGGCGGAGGAATTATTCCCCAGGAAGACGTTCCCTCCCTTAAAGCTGCGGGAATCCGTGAAGTTTTCGGACCGGGTACGGGTACGCAAACGATCATCGAGTATGTGCGCGGGCAGCTATCTGAAAGAAAGAAATCTGCATGAAAACAAAGAAAGGCCGGAATCGGACCATCAAGGTTCGAGGAGCTTCCGTTGAATCCATGCGGACCCTGTTGCGGAAAATAGCGTTTCCATTCAAAGCCGGTCAGACGGTGGGAATCAAGCTGCACTGGGGGGAGAAGAAAAATAAAAATTTCCTGCATCCCCGGTATGCGCGTGAGATCGTTCAGTGGCTTCGGGGATCCGGTGTCGAACCATTCGTATTTGACACGACCGTCCTTTACTCAGGCGGAAGAAGAACCGGAACGGACAGCCTGAAGACGGCGCAGGAACACGGATACACCGAAGACTATCTCGGATGTCCGGTGGTTATCGGAGACGGGATGGATGGGCGCGATGTCATCGAATTGCCCGGGGGGCATCTTCATTTTCCCTCGGTCCAGGTGGCAGCCATCACCCGTAAAGCGGATGGTTTTGTGATTTTTTCCCATTTCAAAGGACACATGGAGTCCTCTTTCGGAGGGGCCATTAAAAATATTTCGATGGGGATGGCTTCCCGGGCCCAGAAGCAGCGAATGCATGCGGATGCTCATCCCATTTTGAAGCATGATCGCTGCAATCGTTGCGGACTTTGCATGGAGGTATGTCCCACCGGCGCCGCCGTCCTTCCACCGGATGGAAATCCGGTCTATGATCTCAAGAAATGCATCGGGTGTTCCCAGTGTATCGCCCTTTGCCCCCAAACGGCTCTCAAAATCTTCTGGGATACGGATATCAACGTATTTCAGGAAAAACTCGTCGAGACGGCCGCGGCCGTCTGGAAGGTTATCGGTCCGAAAACGTTTGTCGTAAACGCCCTGATCGGCATCGTTAAGGAGTGCGATTGCCTGCCGGGGAGCCATCCGCCCATTGCGGAAGATTTCGGGTTCATCGGGGGTTTTCACCCCGTGACCGTGGATGAAGCGTCCATTGTGCAAACGGGCGCCGCACCTTTTGACGGTGCGCATGCCAATATCCCCTGGCGGAGGCAGTTCAGTTATGCCCGCGAAATCGGGTTTGTTCCATAGCCCGACAAGATTGATCATACAGCAATAAGGGAGGGAATCATGAAACTCAGTGAATATTTCATGAATAAAAAGGGTGTCGGTGTGCTGGCCACATCCGACAACAGCGGAAGGGTCAATGCCGCCATTTATGGCAGGCCGCACTTTGTAGACGAAGAAACAATCGCTTTTATCGCCTCTGAACGGTTGACGCATGCCAATCTGCAGAGCAATCCGCACGCCGTTTACTTGTTTAAAGAAGATGAAGGCTATGTGGGTTATCGCTTGTATCTGAAGATGATTCGGGAAGAGAAAGACAGTCCGATGATTGAGGAAATCCGTCGGAAAAAATACGATAGAAGAACGGAACCTCAAAAAACCGGATCCAAATATCTTCTTTTTTTCAACATCGAAAAAACACTGCCACTGATCGGTGCGCGGGAATAATCCCTCTGGCGTTCAACCTGCCGCCGTCAACCATTTCGGGGCTTGCATTTAAGAAGTACCATCCCTGAACAACGGACCGCAACCGGACAGGCTGTGCGATCGTTCCGTTCCTTTCCGATTTTGCCTCTTGACGGTGAATACCTGCCGGCATATTCGTTGACCGGTTCGGGATATTGGCCTATAGTCCCGCCGACATGATTCGAACCGTGAAATCCCCCGGCCACAACGGCCAAGTATATTCTCAGACGGATCCCGGCGTGTCGATGGCAATGGTTTTTCGATGAATAAGGAAGAAGTCCATCCATATGAAGTGGATGGATGAGGTGAGGATCGGATGATCGATTACGAAAAAGAACTCAATCCGGAGCAGCGTCGGGTTGTTTTTGAAGAGGAGGGGCCGCTTCTGATCATCGCAGGAGCCGGAAGCGGGAAAACAAGGACACTGACCTATAGAGTAGCCCGTCTTGTCGAAAGCGGTGTTCCTTCGGAGCGAATTCTGTTGGCCACATTCACAAACAAAGCCGCACGATCCATGCTGTCGCGCGTAGAGATGCTGATCGGGCACGGGATTGGCGGCCTCTGGGGGGGAACCTTCCATCACTGTGCACACCTGACCCTCCGTTCCCATGCAAAACGCCTCGATTATGAAAACAATTTTTCGATTCTCGACAGTGAGGATTCCCGACAACTGCTCAACACCTGTATCGCGGAGACCGGCATCGACGGGAAGGGCGACAAATTTCCCAGAGCCGATGTCATCGGCGACATGATCGGCTTTTCAGTCAATACCGAAACCCCCTTGTCGGACGTTGTTGCCTTGCGATATCCTTTTTTCTCCCATCGTATGGAAGAAATCGATACTGTAGCCGTTCGTTACCGAAAACGAAAAAAAGAACTCAATGTGATGGATTTCGATGATCTTCTCTTTCTCTGGCGGGAACTGCTCCTGCGCTTTGACGACATCCGGGACATATATGCGGAACGCTTCCTGCACGTCCTGGTCGATGAGTATCAGGATACCAACAGAATTCAGGCAGACATCATGGATCTCGTCGCCTCTCGTCATAAAAATCTGATGGTCGTGGGTGACGATTCCCAGAGCATCTATTCTTTCCGAGGGGCAAATTACGAGAACATGATGCTTTTCCCTGACCGTTACCCCGATTGCAAAATTTTCAAACTGGAAACCAATTACCGGAGCACCCCGGAGATTTTACACTTGGCAAACTTGAGCATTGTCAACAATGAAAATCAGTTTCAGAAAACGCTGCGGGCGGCAAGAGAGAGAGGGGTTCGGCCTGTTCTTGTGCCGACCCGTAATGTTCTCCAGCAGGCCGATTTCATCGCCCAGCGCATTCTGGAACTTTACCGCGGCGGCATCGCTCTTGAGGAGATCGCCGTTCTGTATCGTGCCCACTACCATTCGATGGAAGTGCAGATGGAGATGACGCGGCGCGGGATCCCGTTCGAGATCCGCTCCGGGATTCGTTTTTTTGAACAGGCTCATATCAAGGATGTGACTTCTTACCTGCGAATCCTCGTCAATCCTCTGGATGAGCTTGCATGGAAAAGGGCTCTCAGGCTTTACGCCAAGATCGGACGGGTGACCGTGGACAAGGTCTGGCGGTTTCTTTGCCGCACTTCTGACCCCCATGCCGCGGTTTTTACGGAAGAGTTTAAAGGATGCGCCGGCCGCTCGGCCGTGACGGGACTCCGGGGCTTCCAGGAAACCTTCCGCATCCTGCACGGATGTGAAAACCGAGGCCCGTCCCCATTGATCGATTTGATCTTGAAGTCGGGATACAGTGATTACCTCAGGGAGAGATATCCCGATGCCCTGTCTCGGGAAGAGGACCTGATCCAGTTTGCAAATTTTTCTTCAAGGTTCACATCGCTGGAGGGTTTTCTGAGCGAGCTTGCCTTGCTGACCGGTTTCACGGAGGAAGGAGGAATCGAAGAGATCCGGGAAGACCGTGTCGTGCTTTCATCCATACACCAGGCCAAAGGGTTGGAATGGAAGGTGGTTTTCATGATCTGGTGTTGCGAAGGCATGATGCCGCTCGCCCGTGCGCTGAAGGAGCCGGGGGGGGAAGAGGAAGAAAGGCGGCTTTTTTATGTCGCGACCACCAGGGCGAAAGATCAGCTCTATCTTTGCTATCCCATGACCGATTACAGTCGCGGCATGGGACATCTTCCCGTCCAGCCTTCGCGTTTCATCCTCGAGCTCTCCTCTTTCGTAAACCGGAAAAAGGAGCGACCGTACGATCAATGGCAGATTGACGAAATGGAATGAGACAGGATCTCTCCGATCCGGAGGGACATGGAGAGCGGTTCGTTCCGTGTCACAGATCCGTTTCTGCATCAACACGAGTTTCAAACGGATCATGGAGATATGGCGGTGCTACATCGCGATCTTCAGCGACAGCTCCATCAGTTGCTCTACACTGACCCGTGACGGAGCGTCCGTCAGCGGGCAGGCAGCCTTCTGTGTTTTTGGAAAGGCGATCACATCCCGTATTGAATCCGCTCCGGTCATCATCATCACCAACCGGTCCAGGCCGAAAGCGATCCCTCCGTGGGGAGGCGTCCCATATTCCAAAGCGTCGAGCAGAAAGCCGAATTTGTTCCGCGCCTCCTCTTCCCCGAGTCCCAGAGCCTTGAAGATCAAGGCCTGCACCTCCTTTCGGTGAATGCGGATGCTCCCGCCGCCGATTTCTGAACCGTTCAGAACAAGGTCATAGGCCTGGGCATGGACCCTGCCAGGGTCGGACTCGATGAAAGGCACATCATCCGGAACCGGCGCGGTGAACGGGTGATGCGTCGACACATAGCGCTTTTCCGTTTCACTGAACTCGAACAGTGGAAATCCGGTGACCCATGTGAAGGCAAATGCCTTGGGATCAATGAGACCCAGTCTTTCCGCCAGGTGAATCCTCAGGTGTCCGAGGGCATCACGCACGACACCGGGTGAATCAGCCACGAAGATGATCACGGCACCCGCACGGGCCTCCATTTTTTCAGTGATTGCCGTCACTTCACCCGGGGTCAAGAACTTGAAAATGGGTGAGGTCCAGCCTTCGGGATTGACCCTGGCCCAGGCGAGGCCTGCAGCCGAGAAGCGAGAAACGAAATCTTTTAAATCGTCGAGGTCTTTTCGGGAGAGGCTTTTCCCATCATCGACTTTAATGGCCTGAATCGACCCGCCGCCGGAAGCGATTTCGGAGAAGAGTTTGAATCCCGATCCTTTCAGGATGTCCGTCAGATCTCTAAGCTCCAACCCGAAGCGGGTGTCGGGACTGTCTTTTCCAAATCGGCTCATGGCATCCCGATATGAAATGCGGGGGAAGGGAAGGGCAAGATCCCGGCCGAGACAGGTCCGGAAGAGATGGGCTATCATTTCCTCCATGATTCGGATCACGTCTTCCTCGGACACGAATGACATCTCCACGTCAATCTGCGTAAATTCAGGCTGGCGATCCGCCCTAAGATCCTCGTCCCGAAAGCATTTCACGATCTGAAAATAGCGGTCGAACCCGGATATCATCAGCAATTGCTTGAAAATCTGCGGAGACTGGGGCAGAGCGAAAAAAGTCCCCGGATTCACACGACTCGGAACGAGGTAGTCTCGGGCACCCTCAGGGGTGCTTTTCGTCAGAAAAGGGGTTTCGATCTCAATAAATCCGTTGTGGCAAAAGAAGTCGCGTGCTGCCGCGGCGATGCTGCTCCTCAGAATCAGGTTTCGCTGAATTTCGGGCCGTCGCAGATCGAGGTAGCGGAACTTCAGGCGGACATTTTCGGAAACATCCGTCATCTGGTCGAGGACAAAAGGAGGGGTCTTCGACTCGTTCATAATCTCCAGTTCATCGGCCATCACCTCCACATCTCCGGTTCCAAGATCAGGATTCTCCATTCCCTCGGGGCGGCGGCGTACACGACCGTGGACGGCCAGGACGAATTCATTGCGGATTCTTCCGGCTTCAGCATGGCAGTCCGGGTTGACATCCGGATTGAAAACGACCTGTACCAGTCCCTCCCGATCACGAAGGTCGATGAAGATCACCCCGCCGTGATCCCTCCTGCGATTGACCCAGCCCATTAAAATAACATCTTCTCCGGCATGGGAAGCCTTCAGGTGACCACAGTAATGCGTCCGTTTGCGTCTTGTCAAAAATCCGGTCAAGATCGGTTACCTCTCCAATTCAATGATGGTCTTTTCTATTTGGTCCAGGCGAATCTCCGTCTGGGTACTGGCGCGCATGTTTCTGAGGAGAGCTTTTTTCTCTACGATTTCCCGTTCCCCAAGAATAAGGGTATAAACGCTCTGAAGTTTATCGGCCCGCTTCATCTGACTTTTGAGGCTCCGCCCCCCATGGTCCATTTCAACCCGCACACCCTTCATCCGGAGTGTGTTGCACAGTCGAAAGGCTTCATCGAAAGCCGAGTCGCCCAGGATGGCTATGAATAGAAGAGGGCCATCGGATACATCCGTCTTCGGTTTCGGAGTCATCGCAGCCAGACGTTCAAAACCGATCGCGAAACCAATTCCGGAAATGTCCGGACCTCCAAGGTCACGAACCAAATGATCGTAACGACCGCCGCCTACAACGGCGTTCTGGGCGCCGTGAGATTCCTGCGTCACTTCAAAGGTGGTCCGGGTGTAGTAATCGAGACCCCTGACCATTTTCGGATTCAGGCGGTATGAGAGATCGAACAGATCGAGCGACGACTGGACTTTCACAAAGTGTTCCCGACACGGAGGGCAGAGAAAATCCTGAAGGAGCGGTGCTCCGGAGAGGATTGCGGCACAGGACTCAACCTTGCAGTCAAAGACGCGCAACGGATTCGTGACAAGCCTGCGGCGACAATCGCTGCAGAGCTTCTCTTCCTGTCCTCGAAGAAACGAGAGAATGGCCGCCCGGAAAGGAGGTCGGCATTGATCGCAGCCGAGCGAGTTGATTTCGAGTTTCAGATGCGGCAATTCGAGCTTTTTTAAAAAATGCATCAGCATCAGGATCAGTTCCGCATCGGTATGCGGATCATCCGGACCGAGAATCTCGGCGTCAATCTGGTGAAATTGCCGGTAACGGCCCTTCTGAGGCCTTTCTCGCCTGAACATCGGCCCTGAGATGAATAGTTTCGTGACCGTTTCCGTGTTGTAGAGCGCATGCTCCAGATAGGCGCGGATGACGGAAGCCGTCGCCTCCGGCCGGAGCGTAAGGGATTCGTCTCCCCGATCAACGAAAGTGTACATTTCCTTTTCCACGATGTCCGTGGATTCCCCGATTCCACGCTGAAAGAGGGCCGTTTTTTCGAGCAGTGGAACGCGGATCTCCCGGAAACCGAACGTTTGAAAAATGTCACGAGCCGTCTCTTCGATATAGCGCCACTTTTCCGTCTCAGGGGGAAGGACGTCTTTGAATCCCCTGACTGCCGTGATGATCTCCATGAACAGCAACCTCTTCAGATTTTCCGATTTTTAGGCCGGTTTGGATAACATAACAAACCGGCAAACGCAATACAAATGACGCTGAATGTCGTCGGGTGTTTATTCGGGAACCTCCCTGTTTTTGATCGAATGAAAGGCATTCGCGGTCAGATTATGACCGTCCGTTTTAAGGATCACGGCGCCATCATGATCCGTCCGAAAGACTTCTGAATGGATCGATTCGTATCTGCGGAGCACATCGGGGTTTGGAAAGCCAAACAGGTTTCCCGATCCGCAACTGACCACTGCGATTTGCGGTTTCACCTTCTCTACAAAAAAAACATGGCTGGAACGGTGGCTCCCGTGATGGGGAACGACGATCACATCGCTTTGCAGATCGATATTTTCATGAACCAGACGGCGTTCCACTGTCTCCGAGATGTCCGCCGGAAAAAGAAAACGCCGTTTGCCAAAAGTGAATTTGAGTACGAGCGAGCGGTCATTCGTCTCATCGTAAAGGATTGAAGGAGGTTTTACAAAGGACGACCGTTGGGGAAGGTGATTGGCCGAATCCGTCACTGCCGAGTCCAGAGCCCTTTCTGACGGATGCAAAACCTCGATCTGAACCCCGGAAATGTTGACCGGTGGCGTCCTGTCCGTCATGATCTTGAGGGGAATGCCTCTCTGAAGAATGATTCGACGGAAGGTCTGATAATTTTCTTCGGGGGACGTCTCTCCATTGGTCCATACCTCATGAACATGGAAATTTTCGATTACAAAAAGGAGACCGTTGAGGTGGTCCGGATGGGGATGGGTCAAAACGACTGTGTCGAGCCCGGTGATCCGTTCGTGCCAGAGATAGGGCGCCAGGACATATTTTCCGACATCGAAACGATTGTCGAAAAATCCTCCCCCATCAATCAGCATTTTTTTACCGCCAGGAAACCGGACCAAAATGCTGTTGCCCTGACCGACATCCACTGCCGTCACGGAAAAGTTTTCCTGTTGAAGGTCTCGCATCTGGAGATATAGAAGGTTCAGGCCGAAAAACAGCACGATCACTGCCGGGATCACTTTGAGTGAAAAAGGCATTTTCACATCGGCCATGACGTTTCGTCGCATCACGAACCACCTGACCAGCAAACCACTCCAAATCAGCAGAACATAAAAGGCGGATATTTCGACAAAGCTGGGTGTAGAGAGATAGAAGGAGGCCCAGCTCAGCGAAGCCAACCTGTCGATGAAAATCAGCGAAATGCGGACCAAAAATTCCGACGCCTGGATAACCCAGCCGGTCAATGTGGCCGAGAAGGGAACCGTTAAAATAATCAACAGTGAAACCGGGATGGCCAGGATGCCAAGAATCGGAACACAGAGAAGGTTTGCCAAAAGTGTAATCGGCGAGACGCGATTGAAATAGAGGATGATCAATGGCAGCGTACCCAACGTTGCGGAAAGGGAAACCAAAAAAAAGAGTACGAGGGTGTGCATGCCTTTGCTGAAAAGACGACGAAAAAGGACAGTTGGATGTGCCTCTGTTATCATGGGCGCGGCGGGGAACAGGCTGATCCACTTTGGCGTGAAGAATATCAACGATGCAACGGCTGCAAAGGAAAGTTGAAAAGAAATATCGAAGAGGGAGTGCGGAGCGAAAATGAGAATAACAAAAGCGGCGAGAGCAAAGGTGTTCCAGAGATCCTGTTCACGGTTCATTAGGATGGAGCAGAGGAAGACGATCGCCATGATCGATGCTCGGACGACCGAAATACCGGCACCCGCAATCAACGTATAAAAGATCACAATGACAATCGCAAAAGTGGTGGAAACCCTTTTTATGTTCCATCGTAGGAGAAAATATTCGGTTTTAAGACAAAGTCTTGCCATAAAAAGGGCAAAGATCGCGACTATTGCGATATTGAATCCGGATATGGCAATGATATGGGTGGTTCCGGTACGATTGAATTGCTCCATGATTTCCTTTGGTATTTCCTTTTGATCCCCGAGAATCATCGCCTGAATGATCCTTCCTTCTATTCCCGGGGAACGACCCAGAATGGCCTGCCGGACACGGTCACGAAACCGTTCCAGGTTTTTCTTCAGAAGATTTCCTTGATCACTGCGCAGGACGACAAATTGGGAGGCGTCTCGAACGGATCCTCTCAACAATATTTTCTGAAACCGCAGATGAGTCTCGTAGTCAAAGCCTCCGGGATTATGGAAGTTACGGGGGGGATGGAGACGTGTCTGGAAGCGGATGACATCTCCATAATGAAACGGATAATATTCGTGGACGGTCAGTAAAACACGTCCATTCACAGGATGGTATTGCCCCTTGCTCAAAATTCTTGTCATAGAAATAACCAAGTCCGTTTTATCCAGTGATCGTTGTGGATTTTCACAGACCATGCCTTCCCCGAGAGTCTTTTCACTTCCGAAGAAGTTCACAATGTGATTTTGATCGACTCTGGGGTGAAGATACAGGTGAATCTGCAGGATCCCAAGAAGAAAAAAAGAAATCATCAGAAGGGGGTAGAATGGTTTTGGTCGCTTCAGAACAAGAATGAACGCCATCAACAAAAGGACGGCAAGCAAAACCGGATGTAAATGAGCATTGGGAGTTTGGAATAACTTCCCCCATACAATTCCCGCCGCCAATGCCGCCGATATGGGTATAAAGGGTCTTTTGAACACGAGTGCGCCTTCGTCTGATGAAGTCTCAGGCATTCGTTTGGGTCAAGGAGCCGACGGAAAAGAAGTCAACGGCATCATAAAAAAATACCGGATCACCTGTCAACAAAATCAGACGTCACATCGGAGAAGAATCCGGAGGAACGATGTTGACTTTTTTCAAGACAGAAAGTAGCTTGTGTTCGCAATGACATGTTTATACAGGTGTTATGGATCGGGAGTTTAGATGACGAAAAGGATTTTCCCTGAAAATGTGACATCTCCCCTGCGATGGCTGATGCTGTCCAGGATAGGAATTGTCACATTTTTGCTTGGAATCGCCAGCTTTATCGAAATCGAGGGAATGGAGGCTCTTTCGTCGATATCGGCATCGGCACTTTTCAAGGCAATTGTTCTTACCTACATCCTTTCCATCAGCTATTTTTTTCTTCTGAAATATTTGCGGAACTTTACATGGAACATCTACATTCAGAGCTTCTGCGACATTTTACTGATCACGGGCATTGTTTATGCGACCGGCGGCATCCATAGCATCTATTCGATTTTTTACCCCCTCGTCATCATCTATTCGGTGCTCTTTCTGGGTAGAGGGGGCGGTCTGATCATCGCTTCTCTCGCCGGCATTTTTTACGGCCTTTTTGTCGACCTGGAATATTATGGAGTGATTTACCCGGTCTTTTCCGCTCCCGTCTTCAACGACATCCAGAATGCCGCGTACGTTTTCACCAGGATCGTCACCCATATCTTCTCATTTTACTTTATCGCGCTACTGACCAGCTTTGTTGTCGAGCGTGAGAAGAAGGTGAGAACATTGCTGGCCGAAAAACAGAGCGCCTTCGACCAGCTCGATCTGTTGTACCGGAGTATCATCGAATCGGTAGATACCGGAATCATGACGGTGAATGCGGACAGCCGGATCAAATCCTTTAACCAAGCGGCCGAGAAGATCACCGGGTTATCTTTCTCGGAGATTGAAAATCGCGCGATCTCCGAAATTTTCCCCCATTTTCAACCTTTACTGCAGATGCGTAACCCGGATGGATTCCAACAGCAAACCGGAAGCAGATTTGAAATGATTTTCAAGAAGGGTGATGAACGAACCCTGACCATCGGCGGTTCACAGTCCCCCCTTCTCGATCCGAAAGGGCAAATGATCGGGAACATCATCCTTTTCCAGGATTTGACGGATATCATTCAAATGAGAGAATCATTGGAAGAGAGCCGAAAGTTGGCTTTCATCGGTGAGTTGGCTGCCGGCATGGCCCATGAGATCCGGAATCCGCTTGCAGCAATGAGCGGTTCGATCCAAATGCTGAGCCGGGATCATGCAAACAGTGAAACCCAACAAAAATTGATGAACATCATACTTCGGAGCAAGGATCAGCTGGAAGGTTTCTTGAAGGACTTTTTATTGATGGCCAGACCAAGCCCGGGAGTCGTTGAGCAGATCGACCCTGGGAGCATGATCCGAGAGGTGATTGATTCCCTTCACTTTGTTCCACACTGGCCGGATCCTTTACAAATCGATATGAACCTGCCGGATGATTCACTCCGCCTTTGGATGAACCGGTCCGAATGCAGGCAGGTCCTCTGGAATCTGCTGCTCAACGCAATCCAGTCAATGCCGGAGGGGGGTACGTTGACGGTTGCGACATATCGTCGCCGCATCAAAGAAACGGATGGTGTGGAAATCCTGGTTCAAGATACGGGTTGCGGCATCGAGAGATCGAAGCTTGCAAAGGTTTTTGAACCTTTCTATACGACGCGTGAGATGGGGACAGGGCTCGGACTTGCCGTGGTGAAACGGATTCTCGATGCATACGACGGCACCATCGATCTGCAAAGTCATGCCGGCCAGGGAACGGTCTGTAGGGTATGGATTCCCGGCCGGGCTTTTCCCAAGGACGGAAACGACCGTTGAAATGATCGACATTATGGAGAGAAGCAATGGCCAAGATCCTTGTCGTGGATGATGACCAAGGGATACGCGAGTTTCTGGAGATTATGCTGAAGGGGGAAGGATACCGGGTCACTACCGCTTCCGATGCCGGAAAAGCTCTCAATCGGTGCAAAAAGGAAACGTTTGATCTCATCATTACCGACCTGAAGATGCCGAAAATGGACGGGATCGGATTTCTTCGGGAAATCAAGGCAATTTCGCCGGAAACCTTGGTGATTCTCATCACGGCCTATGCCTCGGGTGAAACGGCTGTTAACGCGATGAAAGAAGGCGCCTACGATTACATCGAGAAGGATTTTGCGATCGAAGATATGAAGCGCATTGTTCGTAATGCACTATCCGCAAAAGGGGTCAAAAAGGAAGATGCCCTGTTTCTGAAGGAGGTGGCAGAAACCACAGGCTTCGGGGGGATGGTCGGCAACAGCCGAGAAATGGTCAAGGTCTATGCAACCATCAGAAAAATCGCGAACACACCCGCCAATGTTCTGATTCTGGGTGAAAGCGGAACAGGCAAGGAACTTGTGGCCAGAGCCGTCCATGAAAACAGTGCACGCCGGAACATGCCGTTTTTGGTGATCAATTGCGGAGGCATCCCTGAAAATCTGCTGGAAAGCGAACTCTTCGGATATATCAAAGGTTCTTTTACCGGCGCCTATTCGGACAAGGCAGGACTTTTCGAATTTGCCCAAGGAGGAACCGTTTTTCTGGACGAGATTGCCGAGTTGCCGCCCCTGCTGCAAGTCAAGCTTCTGCGAGTGGTCCAGGAAAAAACCTTTCGCAGAATCGGCGGTTCGGATGACATCCTTGTGGATGTGCGCATCATCTCTGCCACCCATCGAAATCTCGAGGACGCGGTTAAAACCGGATCGTTCCGTGAAGATCTATATTATCGGCTCAATGTCATCCCGATTCAATTACCACCCCTCCGGGAGCGTAAAGAAGATATCCCGATCCTGACGAATCATTTCATCGAAAAATATTCTCTTGCGTTCGGTAAGGAGATCAGAAACATATCGGTCTATGCATTGGAGCTTTTGATGCGATACCCGTTTCCGGGAAACATCCGGGAATTGGAGAACATTATCGAACGAAGTATCGCGATGGAAACCACCAATATCATTCTTCCGGAAAATTTGATCCTTTCCCGAAACGAAGAAGGGAATCGGGCGAGAATCAACGCCGAATTTCCGGAGGGCGGTATCAATCTCAACGAGGAATTGACGAAATTGGAAAAAGATTACCTTGAAAAGGCGTTGGAAAAGGCAGGAGGGTCAAAATCGAAAGCGGCGGAACTTTTGCGGATCAGTTACGATTCATTCCATTACCGTTGTGAAAAACTGGGCATCGATTCCTGATCCTATGGAATATCGGTGTAGTATTCATTTTCTGCTTGACAAGTGGAGGATGCCTGTTTTATAGAGCTCTCCAAATGGACAAGAAAAAGATGACCGAAATCGTGGGAGTGGAAATGGTTGAGAGGGGCGGCTTTTTTTGCTTCTTTATCGGGGTCTGCCCTCTGCGCCTGTAACCCTATGGGTTATATGCTCCGTGGGCAGGCCGAAAACGTCGCCCACGGTTACTTGTTTCGAGACGAGCCGTGGATTCATTCACGGCTTTTTTGCATTATGGAAAAGGAGGGAAATATGAAAAGCATTCAAAAAATGATGATTTTATCCGTCCTGATCATTTTCATGATATTGCCCGGAACAGCGATTTCCGCCAATATCAAAGTCGGAGCCGCCATCAATTTGACCGGTCCTGCATCCACATGGGGGCAGTTCCATGCCAAAGGGCATCAGGATTATTTCCGCTATGTCAACGAGGTAAAGGGCGGCGTAACCGGAAACAAAATCGACATGATTCTGGTCGATACCGCGTACAAGGTGCCGGAAGCAGTGGCCGCAGTCCGCAAGTTTGCTGTGCAGGACAACGTGGACATGATCGCCACATGGGGGGCGGGAGAGGGACTTGCCGCCAAACCGATTGTCCAAAGATACAAGATTCCGACCATCAACTATTCGACCAGTTGGGAAATCCTCGAGCCGCCGATCGGCTACATGTTTCTCCCGTTCGGCAGCTATCGCCTCGATTGTGAGGCCGTGCTCGATTATATCGCAGCCATACACAAAGGCAAAGAGGCACCCAAGGTGGGGCTCCTGACCTACAACAACGCCTATGGCCGTTCCATTCACAAGCCGAGCCGGGAATATGCGGCAAAACAGAATATCCGGATCGTTGCGACCGAGGAATTCCCCCCGCAGACGGTCGATCTGACGACCGAACTCCTCCGTCTGCAAAAGGCGGGGGCGGAATATCTTTTCATTCAGATGTTGCCGGCCACCATCATCACGGCCTTTCGCAGCGCAGATCGGATCGGCTATGATCCGCCTTTTTTCGGAACCTGGACCTCCACCGATCCCGATTTCTTCAGAATGGGAAAAGGCTTGATCGGAAATCGTCTGAAAATTCAGTTTCCGGGAGGGCTGCCGGCGGACAATATTCCGGGGATGAAGGTGATGCAGGAACTTTGGAAACGCTACAAGAACGTCGAAAAATTTGATGCATCGTACTGGGAGGGGGTTGCTGTCGCGATGATTATGGAACGGGCGATGATCCGGGCCGCTGAAAAGTCAAAGGCGATTAATCGGGAAACGATTAACCTGGCCATGGAATCCTTCCGACAGGAAGATTTCGGCGGCCTGATCCCGCCTGTGACCTATACACCTGCGGACCACGGCGCCTCCTTCACGGCAAGAATGGTCCAGGTCAAGGAAGACGGGACCTATATCCCTTTGACCAATTTTTATGTTCCGGGAAAAGAGAAGATCAAACTGCAGAAATAGATGAGGTTTGAAAATTCCTGCGGTGGACCGTGCAGGAATGGTGGGAGACGGATGATGAAAGCGTTTCGCGGAAAGCCGTCCATCTATGAGGGAACAGATTCCAATATAAAGCGGGCCGAGCTCGAGATTCGTTCGGTCTCGCTGCGTTTTGGCGGTGTCACGGCGCTGGACCGGATTGATCTTGCCGTTCACACAGGGGAGTTGTTCGCGCTGATCGGACCCAACGGCGCGGGCAAGACCAGTCTGCTGAATTGCGTTACGGGATTCTATCGCCCGCAGCAGGGAAAGATTCTGTTCAACGGTCAGGAGATCACGCATCTGCCTCCCCATAAACTGGTCCGTGTGGGAATCGGCCGAACCTTTCAGAACATCGAGCTTTTTCCGGGAATGACGGTACTGTCCAATCTGCTGCTCGCACGGCATATCCATTGTCGATATGGTCTGGGCTCCGCCGGTTTTTTTCTGAATCCGGTCCGACGCGAAGAAATCCGCCACCGTCGGATTCTGGAAGAGATCATCGACTTCCTGGAGATTCAATCGGTCCGAAACAAAACCGTTGGGGCCCTTCCCTACGGAATGATGAAGAGGGTAGAATTGGGACGCGCGCTGGCCCTCGAACCGGCCTTGCTGATTCTGGATGAACCTTTTGCGGGAATGAATCTTGAGGAGAAAGAAGACATGGTCCGTTTTCTGCTTCAGGTCAACCGGGCCTGGAGGCAGACGATGATTCTTGTCGAGCATGACATGTCGATCGTCATGAGCATTGCCGGGCGGATCGCCGTTCTGAATTTCGGCGAAATGTTGACGGAAGGAACGCCGGAGGAGATCGTCCGTCATCCGGAGGTGATCAAAGCGTATCTAGGCGATGAGGAGAAGGTGTGAACGGAAAGGGAATCCTCTCAAAGAAAGAAGAGTTCACACCGTTGATGGGAACGCTGCCGCAGATCCTCGCGATGCAGGCCTCCCGCTTCGGCCGGTCCGGCGCCGCAATCCGGGAAAAGGCTTACGGGATATGGCAAACATTCAGTTGGGAGGATTATCTCAGGTACGTGAGACACACGGCGCTGGGACTGCTCGCGATCGGCTTTTGCCGGGGGGACCGTGCCGGCCTAATCACCGGTAACCACCCCGAGTGGCTTTTCGCCGAGCTTGGAGCGCAAGCCGTCGGCGGGATTACGCTGAACCTCTTTACATCAGCCGTTGCCGACGAGATTTCCGCATCACTGAAGCGGATCCGGACGGCCGTTGTCTTCGCTCAGGACCAGGAACAGGTCGATAAACTGATCGCCGTCCGCGACAGAATCGATCATGTCCGTCGTGTCATCTACATCGATCCGACTGGAATGGATGCCCAGCGAGAAGATCCCTGGCTGCTGTCATTTGCGGAACTTCTTTCCAAAGGCGAAGAGCTCGACCGGACGCGCCCCGATCTTTTTACGACGGAAATGCAGCTTGGCAGGGCCGATGAGACCGCATTGATGATCCAGACCTCCGGCACAACCGGCTTGCCGAAAATGGCCTGCCTATCGCACGGCAATCTGACGGCAATCGGAGAGGGCTGGATCCAGGCGGTTTCCATCCGTGCGGGAGAAAACTGGATTTCGATCTCGCCTCCCGCCTGGATTGTCGATCAGATGTGGGGACTGGGGGTTGCCCTCCTCGCCGGAATGACGATGAACTTTCCGGAGACGCCGGAAACGGTCGGAGAGGATTTTCGAGAGATCGGTCCCACACGGATCATCACCGCGTCACGATTCTGGGAGGATCTTGCATCCCGCATCCGCGTGAAAATAGCGGATGCAGGATGGATCAAGCGGCGACTCTTCGAACAAGCCGAACGAATCGGCCGTTCCGTGATTTCTAAAAAAATGCGCAAGAGATCTCCGCCGCTTTATCTGAAACTGATGCACCGGCTGGCGGGACGGATTGTGTACCGGCCCCTGCTTGACCGCATCGGTTGTTCAAATTTCCTCGGTGCCTACACGGGGGGTCATCCGATCAGCCCGGATGTGATCCATTTTTTTCGCGCCATCGGATTGAACCTGAAGCAGTGTTACGGACTGACCGAAGCCGGGGGAATTTTCCAGATCCAGCCCGATGATGAAGTCAAGCCGGAAACGGTCGGGAAACCCCTCCCCGGCGTTCAGGTCCGAATCGCGGAGAACCAGGAAGTTCTTGTCTCGAGCCGCTCTGTTTTTCAAGGCTATAATGAGGACTATCAGTCGACAGAGGCGGCATTTGCCGACGGATGGCTCCGAACCGGAGATGCCGGATATCTGGACGGCAGCGGCCAACTGGTCATTATCGGTCGCAAGGAAGACATTATTCGAAATAAGAGCGGAGAGGCATTTTCTCCGGATTTTATTGAAACCCGGCTGAAATTCAGCCCGTTCATCAAGGAGGCGGTCATCTTTGGAGAAGGACGCCCCTTTCTGACGGCGATGATCAACATCGATTTCGGGAATACCGGAAACTGGGCGGAACAAAAGATGATCCCCTACACAACCTACCTCGATCTTTCCCAGCAACCGGCTGTCGAGGAACTCATGCTCTCCGAAGTGCGCCTGGTCAACGAACAGCTCCCGGAAGCGATGAAGGTCCGCAAATTCATCCTGTTGTATAAGATGCTCGATGCTGATGAAGATGAGCTGACCAGGACGGGAAAGGTCCGCCGCCGTTTTGTCTACGGCCTGTATCTGAAACTGATTGAGGCCATGTATAGTGGGGAGGAAAAAATGCAGGTGCGCGGAAAGGTCCGCTACCGGGACGGCCAAGTCGGAGAAATCGACACCTGCGTCCGTATCATTCATGTTTTTTAACGGGAGGACTGTTCGATGGATTTTTTCATCCAACTGCTGATCGGCGGACTATCGATCGGATTTCTATATGGGATTTCAGCCATGGGCTTCGTGATGATTTTCAAATCGTCCAGTGTGCTGAATTTTGCCCACGGGGAATTGCTTGCGATCGGCGCGTACTTTTTTCTGGCCCTGGCTACCTGGGGGGGCCTGCCCATCCCCGTCACCTTTTTCCTTGCGCTGGGAGGCAGTTTTGTTTTCGGACTTCTGGTGGAACGGATTTTTCTTCGCCCGTTAATCGGCGAGCCGCTGATCTTTGTGATCATGCTGACCGTCGGCCTGGCCGCGATGTTTAAGGGATCGATTCTGCTATTGTGGGGGGGAAATTTATACACCTATCCGGATTTTCTGCCGAAGTTTCTTGGAATCCACTGGGGATCCATCCGGATTCCGCCCGTGTACGGTGCGGTTTTGATCATCGGTACGCTTTTTCTGGTCCTGTTCGGACTTTTTTTCAAGTTTTCCTCCCAAGGGATCTACATGCGCTCGGTGGCGGACAACCAACGCGCCGCGCTCTCTCTGGGTGTCAATGTCAAGCGCGTTTTTGCACTCTCCTGGGCAATCGCGGCGCTGGTGGCCGGGATGAGCGGCATGGTGCTGGGAATCATCAATGGGGTTAACGTGCACAGCCTTTCGGCGATCGGAATGAAGGTCTTTCCGGTCGTCATCCTGGGCGGGCTTGACAGCATCGGTGGAGCAATCATCGGCGGCATCATCATCGGTCTCTTGGAAACCTTCACCGGCGGATATCTGTCACCGTCGCTCCGGGATGTCGTTCCCTATGTCGTGCTGGTACTGATTCTGCTGGTCAAGCCATACGGTCTTTTCGGTTTGAAGGAGATCGAGCGGGTATGACATCATGAGAAAAATACACTTCCACCCCTGTGGGAATTTCCGTGAACGATACGATCAGGAGTTGGCGGTTTTCATGACCGACTTCGGACGCCTATGGGCCGGAATCGGTCTCCTTCTTCTGTTTATCGTTGTACCGATGGTCGCCAGCCCGTATATGATGTATGTGTTCAACATGGTCGGCATTGCGGCCATTGCTGCGATCGGTCTTAACATTCTGATCGGCTTCACGGGGCAGATTTCTCTCGGTCATGGCGCTTTTTTCGGTGTCGGAGCCTATGCAGGGGCCATTTTCGCGACCGATCTCCATATGCCGTTGTTTTTAGCCGTTCCAGCGGCGGGACTCTTTACGGCCGGTGTCGGAATGATCTTTGGGATTCCCTCCGGCCGCTTGAAGGGTCTCTATCTGACGATTGCCACCCTGGCCGGTCAATTCATCATCGAATATCTGTTGATCCACTGGGAAAGTCTGACCAAGGGCACGATGGGGATTATGCTTCCCCCTACGGCGTTTTTGGGGCTTCCCGTTTCAGGAGACACGGGTTTTTACTACATCATCTTTGCAGCGCTGTGCGGCGCCGTCTGGGTTGCCGTCAATCTAATGCGTACCCGCTTCGGACGGGCTTTCATCGCCATTCGCGACAATGACCGCGCCGCCGAGGGGATGGGGATCCCCATCTTTCCTTATAAACTTCTGTCGTTCGGCATCAGCTCCTTCTATGCGGGGTTCGCCGGCGCACTGTGGGCTTTTTACATGGGGAGCATCACGGCCGAGCCCTTCAATCTCGGGCTTTCGGTGGAATACATCGCGATGGTGATCATCGGCGGAATGGGAAGCATCTCCGGTTCCATTTTCGGCGCTGTCTTTATTACATTACTGAACGAATCCCTCCGGTTTATGACGGAACTGCTCATGAACACCGGCATCGTGACTCAGTCGGGCCTGAACGTGGCGCCGTTGCGCGAATTCGTCTTCGGATTGGCGATAGTCCTATTTATTCTTATGGAGCCGCGCGGCCTTGCAGAGGTGTGGCGTATTGTCCGTTCCAGTTTTCGCCTTTGGCCATTTTCGTATTAGAGGAGCTTTTTGTGGATGATCTGCTGCTGCAATTGAACAACATCTCCGTAGTCTATTCGGATGTGATTCAGGTTTTGAAGGGTGTTTCTCTTGCCGTGGAGAAGAATCACATCGTCTCCCTGCTCGGAAGCAACGGAGCCGGAAAGACCACGACACTCAAGGCCATCTCCGGCCTCCTGAAACCGGAAAACGGTCGGGTCACGGACGGAACAATCCTATACCGTAATGGCGAAATCCAGAATCGCGCGCCGGAAACGATCACCCGCCAGGGGATCATTCAGGTTCTGGAAGGGAGACAACCGTTTAAATATCTGACCATCGAGGAAAATCTTCGCGTTGGAACGGCCACACGATGGGGGAACCCCTACCGCGAAGATTTGGAGAAGGTGTATCATTATTTCCCCGCTCTCGAAAAACGGAAGAAAGGGTTGGCCGGATACTGCAGCGGTGGAGAATTGCAGATGCTCGTCATGGGCCGCGCGCTCATGGCGCACCCGGAACTGCTCCTGCTGGACGAGCCGTCACTGGGGCTCGCGCCGCTTGTCGTGCGGGAGATCTTCCGGATCGTCCGGCGCATCAATGAAGAGGAGGGAACGACCATTATCCTGGTCGAGCAGAATGCGCGCATGGCTCTGCAGATTGCCCATTACGGATATGTGATGGAAAACGGCAAGATCGTCATGGAAGGAAAAGCGGAAGCGCTCCGGGAGAATCCGGATGTCCGCGAATTTTATCTCGGAATGTCCGCAGCGGGTACGGCCAAATCATACACGGACGTCAAATCCTACAGACGTCGGAAGCGTTGGCTTTAGGGTCTTGATCGCTTCGACCTCGGCAACACCAGGCACTCGGCAACGCGGGATATGCCAGACTTGACACGGAACCCATTAGGATATATTTACCCGCCATAAGAGTTTTCTGTTTGTTCATCCTTTGAGTGGTCTGGAATTCCAGCGGAAAAAATGATGGCAGCGGATGATCATGACAAGATTGATGCCGTAATCCTACAAGTCCCCACGGATAAACAGATTCGTCAGATCGAGGAGCTGTATCGATCGGAGGGGTGGTGGCATACGGACGACAGCGAAGGTTTTCGTTTGATCCCCAGACTGATTGCGGGAAGTCACTGCTTTGTCGTTGCGATAAAGAGAGGGGATGTTATTGGAATGGGACGGGCGATCAGCGACGGTGTCAGTGACGCCTATATTCAGGATCTCACCGTCCGCAGGGATTGTCGGAATCAAGGCATCGGACAAAGGATCCTTCGTGTGTTGTTGGAACGCCTTCATGCGGATGGACTCCGCTGGATCGGTCTCATAGCCGAGCCCGGTTCTGACAATTTATACCGGCGCTCCGGATTTCGGAAGATGCCCTCCTGGATTCCCATGTTGATGAACTCAAAGCCATGAATTTTAAACCTGTTTCTATTGATCATTACAAAATCCTGAAACCGTTCTTTTCCGAAAACCCATACAGCCTCAGTGTATACTCTCCGGCATCCATCATTGCTTGGAGCTACCGGACGTTCAAGGCAGATTATGCCATTGACGATGGAAATCTGTACATTTGCGGCTATGAAGAAGATCACCCGCTGGAACGGCATTTGATCCTTCCCGTTTCCTTACAGCGAATCTCATTTACCCCGTCCATGCTTTACGATACTGCCCGAAAAACGGGATTCGACTTGTACTGGTATGTTCCGGGGGATTACCTGGAGACTCTCGATTCTGATGAACTGAAATCGCTTTTCCTCATCGAGGAGCAGCCCGGATTTAAAGACTACGTCTATCTGACGGAAGACCTCATCCATCTCCGTGGGAACCGTTTTTCGAAAAAACGGAACCTCATCAATCAGTTTACACGCGAATACTTACGTAGAAACCGAGTGAAGGTGGATGAGATCCGCCCGGAGGATGTGGATGAATGTCTGCAATTTCTTGAGTTTTGGTGTGATCAACATGCTTGCGATACGGAACAGGAAAGTAGTCTTGCCTGTGAGAAACACGCCGTGATCACCACATTGAAAAACATGGACCGATTGGAATCGAAGGGAATTCAGGTGCGTGTGGACGGAAAAATATATGCCTTCGGCATCGGATCACGGCTGAATCAAACGACCGCCACATTAAATTTTGAAAAGGCGGACTCCGGGATCAAGGGTCTCTATCAGTTCCTGGATAACGAATGCGCACGAAGGCTCTTCAGCGAGTTTCGTTATATCAATAAAGAAAGTGATATGAACATTCCGAATCTGGCCGAGTCGAAACAGTCCTATAACCCCATTCTGCGCATTCCTTCCTTCAAGCTAACCCTGCGTCGCTGATCCGCCGGAAATAGCAGGGATGCTCCGAGGATCATTTCTGAAATCAGATGATCCAAGATCGCTACAGCGGATAGACGTCCCGGGCTCGGTACAAAAGAGTCGATCAGGAATTCAAGGGGATTGCGATATCCTTCATTTTGAGTTGGATTGCCGAAGATCCGTTCCAGGTATTCATCTGTGGCGTGAACACAATGTCCATCAGAGCGGAGGACAGATCCCGCAGAAACTCCCCTTTGCTGTACCAGATGGAATCCCGCGAAACGCCGTCCGCGTGAATTCGCATTTTAAGATGGTTGCGTCCGACGATGGAAGGGGAGGCCACGCTGACATTTCGTATACAGAGAATCGGTTCGGGGTTTCGACTTCCGAAAGGCGCCAGTTGTTCGATCTGTTCAAGCAGTTTATGGTCTATGTCTGTCAAACTACACTGGGCATCGATCGTTGTAGAAGCCCTGAAATCGGAGTCCGGAACGTTCTCGTTCAAGATTTTCTGTAACTGAACGGAAAAGGAGGGGATATCCTCTTCCCTGATCGAAATGCCTGCGGCATAACGATGTCCGCCATAGGATAGGAGCAGTGATCCGCAGCGTTTTAATCCTTCGTAGATATTGAAGTCGGCAATGCTTCTTCCGGACCCTTTGCCGATTCCGTCCTTCAGGCTGATCAAAATGGCCGGCCGTCCGAAGCGATCGACAAGCCGTGAGGCCACAATACCGATCACTCCCGGATGCCAGTCCGGGGAGGCGAAGACCAGCGGAGCCGCCTTTACGGGATCGCAAGAATCCCCTAACTTTTCAATCAGCTCCTGTAAGATGACCTTTTCAATGACCTGCCGTTTCCGGTTGAAGCCGTCAAGCCTTAAGGCAAGTTCTTCGGCATGATCCTGATTTTCAGAAAGAAGAAGTTCGACGGCATCATTTGCCGAGGCAATCCGCCCCGCTGCATTGATTCTCGGGATCAGAGAAAAGGAAGCCTTTCCCGAATCGATCACCTGATATTCCACTCCGGAAACCTTTTTCATGGCCAGTAGGCCCATTCTTTTTCCTTCGTTAATCAAATCGAGACCCACTTTGACAAATATCCGGTTTTCATCCACGAGAGGCACAATGTCTCCGAGGGTTCCCAAGGCAACCATGTCCAAATATGTTCTCAAGTTCGGGTAAGAACCATCCTTCCAGAATCCTTCCCTGCGCAGCGCCCCACGCAACGCGATTAAAAAATTAAAGGCAATACCCACAGCCGCCAAATGCTTAAACGGGAAACGGCAATCGGTGCGGTTCGGATTGACGGAGGCAACCGCTTCAGGAAGAAATCCCGGTATTTCATGATGATCCAAAATAATCGTGTCGATGCCTTTTTGCCGTGCGTAGGCAACCGCTTCATGGTCCGATATGCCGCAATCCACGGTAACGATCAAACTGACCCCCTCCGCGTGAAACCGCTTCACCGCCTCCCGGTTCAGACCGTACCCCTCTGTCAGCCTGTCCGGAATGTGATAGCTCACATCCGGATGAATCTTCCGGAGAAATTGCAGCAATATGACAACAGCAGTGATTCCGTCGGCATCATAATCACCGTAGACGACCATCTTCTCTTTGTGATAGACAGAATGGATAAGCCGGTCGACCGCTTTACTCATATCCTGCATCAGGAAAGGATTGTGAAGATCCTTGAGCGAAGGGGAGAGATAGCGGCGGGCGGTGTCCGGATCACATATATCACGGCTTTCCAGGATGCGGGAGATCAAAGGACTCAAACCCAATTCCCGAACCAGCAGCCTCTGAATTTCATCGTTTTCCTTCCGAAGATACCAGCGGGTTGTGGGAAGCCTTCTTGCGTTGATCATTTCTTGTGATCACCTTTTTCGATTACAGACATGGACACCATCCCTGTAAGAAAAACATATCAGTGGGAATCTGATTGTCAAGAAGAGATTTTTCGAGAAGAGATTTCTTCTGGACCGGGGCCGGTTCAAACGCAGCGAAAGGGCATGCCTAACCGAAGGGGGAGGGGTAAAACACCGGGCGGCGCTTTGAATTTTTCTTCGCCGATAACGTCGGGACGGATGAAAATGGATCCATCCGGATCGGTGCTCCAGTGCATTAAAATCACTCAGCCTGTAACAGCCTTTTTAATGAACCCCGAACGAATACAACGGGTACATGCCTTGACACGTTTGACCTCACCAGACTTGCCGTCGATGCAACGGATCTTCTGAAGATTGGGATACCAGATTTTTACGCTTTTGTTGTTTGCATGACTGATTTTATGACCCTTCACCGGCCTCTTGCCGCACACCTCGCAAATTCTCGACATAACCGAACTCCTCTCTAAAATTCGCAGATTCCCTAAACCAAATCCGGATAGAATGCAAGCCCTTTTTTATGCCGTCGGCCCGAAATCAATCATCGGGTGATGGCTTTGCGTCTGTTTTACTGCCGCTTTTTTAGGTCAGAGCTTCATCGATTTTTCATCGAAGCAGGCTGCCCCGTGGCTTCAAGGACCCTCATCCAGATGTTTCCGGCCGGATCGACCCGGTTCCCTGAACGGATGATCTTCAGCGGAATATGAACATATTCGTCCTTCATCAAACCGACAAGCATTCCCGTTTTTCCCGCCATGCCGGCATGAACCGCGTATTGACCCAGAGCGCCGCAGTACATGCTGTCGCTGGCATTTGCGGGAACACTGCGGATCATATAGCTCGGATCGATATACTTGAGATTGATCTCCATTTCGATTCTTTTGAAGTATTCCTGAATGGCGGCCTTCAAGAAAACACCAATATCCAACAGACGAGGGTTGCCGGAAGCGTCCGTTTCCATGGCTTGCCCATCATTCCGGAGGTGTTCCTGTCCCGCGCCTTCGGCAACGAGAATCACACAATGGGAACGATGTCGCAACCTGGTTTCCACAGCCTTCAGAAAACCCAAATCTCCTTCGAGATCAAAAGGGACCTCCGGAATCAGGACAAAATTGACATCGTTCTGTGCTAGTGCGGCACCGGCTGCAATATGACCGGATTGACGCCCCATAATCTTGACCAAGCCGATTCCGTTCGGAGCTCCCCTCGCTTCCACATGGGCACACTGGATAGCCTTGACCGACTCGGAAATTGCGGTATCAAAGCCGAAGGTCTTTTGAATTAGATTCAAGTCATTATCGATGGTTTTCGGGATACCGATCACCCCAATATTGAAACCCCGGCGGGTGATTTCTGCGGTGATGCATTCGGTGGCACGCATCGTTCCGTCCCCGCCAATGCAGAACAACAGATTGATATTCATCCGCTCGAGTGCGTTGACCATTTCACCGATGTCCTGACGTCCACGGGATGAGGAAAGGACCGACCCTCCCATGGTATTAATTTCTTTGACGTAATCCGGGGTTAATTCGACAATGGGGTGGCGATACTTCGGAATCAAGCCCTGAAAGCCATAGCGTATCCCGATGATATTCGCTACGCCGTACCGATGATGGAGTTCCATCACAATCGTCCGGATCACATCATTGATTCCCGGGCAAAGGCCTCCGCAGGTCACTATGGCCGCTTTGGTCTTGGACGGATCGAAAAAAATCTTTTCACGGGGGCCGGCGACTTCTACCGAAAGCGGCAATCCCTGAGGATCCCGCTGTTCATCGTACTGGTCGAGATAAATGTTGAAGAGGAGCCGTTTACTTTCGGGGGTGAAACGACTGACATTGATGGGGGAGGGGATTGAACATTTGCCGAGGCTGGGGATGATAAAGTCATCGAAAATACTTTCCTTCATGGATTCAACTCCTCTGTCGTGATTGAAATGCGGCGTTCATGCCTGCAAGGATTTCCCCCTCAAAACCAAGACCAGCCCTCAGGATACTTCCTGTCAATAGTACGTTCCGGAGGCGGGTATGGGGTGAAAAGGTTCTCATTCCGAAAAAAAGACGTTTTGGGGTATGGTATTTGCGACTCAGGATTTCCTGATCCTTCCGCGAATGAAGAATCGATTGATCGACACGCAGATAATCGATACTCTCCCTCAAAAACGGCAAAAAGGTTTCCAATAAGTCAATAATCCCCATGGCCTCCTTTTTCAACTCCTGATCACTGAGGCGCAGCGGTGAATCCGCAAGATATATCGTAGCCGAAAGCGCCCGACATCCTTGCGGCGCATAATCGGTATCCCCCACAGGGCTCAAATGCAGAAAAACAAGATCCCGCCTGGTCATGGGACCGTTCCCGTTCCGCAACACCACGCAGTCGGCGGCCATCAATTCCGGAAGTCCTCCTTCATGGACTCCCATGTGAAGGCAGAACGGATAACCAACGGAACGGATGGAAGCATTACGACACCTCGGCCCGGAAAGGACCTTACGGGCGGGAAGCAAAAGCTCGAGTTTTTCCCACTGGGCGCTGATGATCAGCTTCCTTCCGGACAGGGTCAGGGTGGACTCCTCACATTTCAAGTCAACGGTTATGTTTGGTTCCGTTTCGATACGGATGATCGAGCATCCCTGCTTCAAGATGCCGCCATGATCCATAAATGCCCGTCGTAGATGTTCCTTCCAGGCATTCATTCCTCCCGATGGATGAAAAAAACCGCTCATCGGGATGGAGAGCAGATATGCCGCGAAGAGAGGAAGCGAACAGCCATCCGTTTCCAGATGAGACAGAAAGTTTAACTGGGCCTGCAAAATCCTGTGGAATCCATCCCATCTTTCCTCTTTTGGGAGAGTCAAGGAAATATGACTCGACAGCGCTGCAGGAAAACATGCGATCCGAGAGAGAATCCTCTCTATTCCTCCAAGATGGCCGGTTTCCTCTTTGGTCATCAGTTCTTTGAACAGATTCCCTGCTTTTTCGGCGGTCCGATAAAAACGTTTGATCTCCTTTTCCTGTTCCGGAAATTCCCGGACCAAATCCCCGATTAATTTTTCACGATCCGAAAAAAGGTCCACCCGATGACCGGGCAGGATAATCTGGAATGCCGGTTTCAGGATGCCGCCTGGGTCGACAGCATAATCGGCAGGGAGGAGGCCTCGGATCAGGGTGGAAAAGAGCTGCCGGTCAGCCAAAACCCAAAGAGGTCTCGCATCAGACGGAAAAGTGTAACCCGCCTCCCGATACAGGCAGTCCGGATTTTCCTCCGTAATCCAAATGGTTTTCCGGCCTTCACGAACGCAAGTCAATGCGGCAACCAAAGAACTGAGATCCCGCCCGATGATCAGCGTATCATACATGCCCTGTTCCCTTCCTGGAGAGATGACCCGTGCGAGACTGTTCATGGGAAGAGATCAAAAGCGGGTGAGTGGCGGATTCTGCATCGCTTTTTCAGTCACCCTGTCAATGTTTTGAATCCGAACCTTTCGCCCGACAAACTCGATTCGGCCCTCTGCATAATACTGGACCGCCTGCGGATAAATTCGATGTTCCTGGCTTAAAATCCTTGCGGCAAGGGTTTCGGCATCATCTTCGTCATATACCGGAACAACGGCTTGAATGATGATCGGTCCCGAATCCACTCCTTCATCGGCAAAATGGACCGTGCATCCTGAAAACTTGACCCCATAATCCACGGCTTTCTGCTGAACATGCATACCGGGGAATGCCGGAAGCAACGCCGGATGAATGTTCATGACCCGCATTGGAAACGACTGGAAAAATTTACGGGAAAGGATTCTCATGAATCCTGCCATGACCACCAGATCAACTCCGGCTGTTTGGAGAACATCAACCAGCCGATCCTCGAATGATTCACGGGACGGAAATTCGCGGTGGTCAATAATGGCAGAAGGGATTCCATGCTTGCGACATCGTTCAAGCGCAAAAGCGCAAGGATTGTTGCTGACAACCATTCTAATTTCGGCATCCAGCGCCCCTCGCTCGACATGATCAATGAGGGATTGAAGGTTTGAGCCGCTTCCCGACACGAGAACGCCAAGAAAAACTTTTTTCACCATGCTTGCCCACCGTCCACAACAAAAGAGCTATTTGATGTGATCCTGATCAGGGTTTTTATCTTTTCCAGGAAGGATAACGCGCAGTCGGCATCGATCCCCGAACCATCCTAAGTCGTATTCCGCCACACAGGAAGTCTTTGAGTGGCTTGTCCTGGTGCAATTCGGTCTGGATCCTTACTCTGTCATAGACGCCTCATGAAGGATGAGTGATCACGAACAATTGGATTATCTTTTAAGCCAACGTCCCATGAAAAGTCAATTATTTCCTTGCCGAAAGGAGGATGATCTGATAACAAAATTGTCGCTTTCTATCGGATATTATTGGATGAATGATCAAGATATTCTGATGAGACCTCTTATGGAATCCTTGGAAAAGCTTGTAGAAAAAATAGAGACTCCCCTTGCCTTTGCATCGGAGGATTGCTATCAACACCTCCCTCAGATCAAGAATCTTGAGAAATTGATGACCACCCTCCTGTGTCGGTTGAAAAAAGAAATTTTCAAGGAAGAAAAGGGTTTGCCGAAGGGTCGGTTCAAGATCCTTTGCGACGCATTGCTCGACCTCTTTGCCGGTTATGAAGTCCTGACGCAAAAACAGAAAATCCATCGTCTTTCTCAAGCGAAAACTCTTCTGAACGAGTTGAAGGCTGGTCTGATCAGCTCAATGAAAGCGCTTCCGGATAGCACGCTCTCAGTCGGCCCCGATCAGAACCCCGAGCCTCTGAATGTTCTTTCACGCCCTGTCCGGTTCATACAGGGGGTCGGCCCGCGGATCTCCGCACTCCTTGCCAGAAAAAACCTGATCACGATTCTGGATCTTCTATATTTTATTCCGCGACGGTATGAGGATCGTCGAAAGATTTTTAAAATTGCCGAAACCGTTCCCGGGGTCCGTCAGATGGTCGTGGGACGCATCATAAAAGCCGAAACCCGCTTCTATGGACGGCATCGGATGTTCGAGGTGAGCGTCGATGACGGTTCAGGGAGGATGAAAGCCAAGTGGTTCAAAGGGCGTCTGGGATTTCTGAAAAGTGCTTTCCGATTAGGGTCGCGTCTCATTCTTGCCGGTGAAGTCGGAGGATTCCCATTTGAACGGGAGATGATCCATCCCGATTTCGAGATCCTCAACGACCAGGATGATCAACTTCTCCATTTCAAAAGGATCATTCCCGTGTATTCGGAGACGGAAGGTCTGCATCAGAAAACCTTGCGTCGAATCCAGTGGAAAGTCGTTCGTGATTATGCCCATCTGATTGAGAGTCCCATTCCTCGGCAAATCTGCCGAAAGCGAGAACTGATGGGAATCAACGATGCGGTACGTCAAGTTCATTTCCCCGGGAACGATCAGGAGATTCAAATGTTTCAGGAGGGCCGATCCCATGCCCACCGGCGGTTGATTTACGATGAGTTTTTCTTTTTTCAAGTCGGTATGGCCTTGAAAAAAAGAGGAGAGGTCATCGAACGGGGAATTCGTTTTAACACGAACGGGACAATGGTACGGAAATTTTACAGTTTGCTCTCCTATACGTTGACGCCTTCTCAGCGGCGGGTCATCTCGGAAATTGAAAAGGATATGGCATCCGTCCGATGCATGAGCCGTCTGTTGCAAGGTGACGTGGGTTCAGGGAAGACGGTTGTGGCCATGACGGCCATGATCACGGCCTGTGAGAACGGACATCAGGCTGCGATCATGGCCCCTACGGAGATCCTTGCAGAACAGCACTACAGGAACCTGAAAAACTGGTCGGAGCAGCTTGGCATCAGAATGGATCTCTTGACCGGGGGGATGAGGCCTTCTCATAAAGCAATGATTCTGGATAAAATCCAAAACGGCGGGACCGATCTGGTCGTGGGTACCCATGCCCTGATCCAGGAAAGGGTCAGCTTTCGCAGCCTGGGCCTTGTGGTCATAGATGAACAGCATCGCTTCGGTGTCGTCCAGCGGGCGGAACTGCGAAAAAAAGGGCCAGCCCCGGATGTTCTCGTTATGACTGCAACACCGATTCCAAGAACACTGGCCATGACGGTGTATGGTGATCTTGATGTCTCCGTGATCGATGAGATGCCTCCGGGAAAGAAGCCGGTCCTGACAAAAATTTTTTCAGAGTCTCAGAGATTGCGGGTCTATGAGATCATCCGGAGCGAAATGAATCGTAGTCATCAGATTTTTATCGTCTATCCCCTTGTGGAGGCCTCTGAAAACCTTGACCTCAAAGATGCAACCCGCATGGCGGAACATTTAGCCAAAGAAATTTTCCCTGGTTATCTTGTAGGCCTTGTCCATGGTCGAATGAAGGAAAAAGAAAAAGAGCAAATCATGGCGGATTTTACCGCAAAAAAAATCCAAATTCTCGTTTCCACCACGGTCATTGAGGTAGGAATCGACATTCCTGAAGCCTCGCTGATGGTCGTTGAACACGCCGAGCGGTTTGGACTGTCCCAACTCCACCAGTTGCGGGGAAGGGTAGGGCGGGGTACCGTTCCTTCTTTCTGTATCCTGCTCATACAAAAAACCGGTTCCGTGAATGCCCATAAACGTCTACGGATGATGGAACAGTGCCATGACGGTTTCCAGATTGCAGAGGAGGATTTGGCCATCCGCGGTCCTGGAGAATTTATGGGAACACGCCAATCGGGATTGCCCGACTTCAAGATCGCCAGCATCGTGCGCGACGGTCGAATTCTGAGCGAGGCCCGGGAAGATGCCTTCGCCCTGGTCGAGAATGATTCCCACCTTACAAAACCGGAACATCAAGAACTCCGGGAGGTCCTGCTTTGCCGCTGGGGAAATCGATTGGAACTGGCCAGGACCGGATGAACCATGAACGATGAATTATTTTGACAAAACGGGATAAATTGATATAGATGCACTGCATTTTGATATGGCATGCTGATACCGTTGCATAGAACGTCGGGCACAAAACCATGAAGAAATTTATTTCCATAGGCATGATCGGTTTCGGTACCATCGGTACGGGCGTTGTCAGGCTGCTGAAAGAAAATGAAAGCATCCTCGCCGGGCGTCTGGGCGCTGAAATTCATCTGAGGAAAATCGCGGACATCGATATCGATCGATCCCGAGAGGTTACCGTCGAGCGGAAACTCTTGACAAACGATGCGGCCCAAATTCTGAATGATCCGGACATTGATATTGTGGTTGAATTGATGGGCGGATACGAGCCCGCGCGCACCTTTATCCTGGCCGCCATGGCTCGGGGGAAACATGTCGTTACAGCAAACAAGGCTCTCCTGGCAACGCACGGAGACGAAATATTCCGGAGTGCCGTGCAACACCAGGTGAATATAGGTTTTGAAGGCAGTGTCGGCGGGACAATCCCCGTGATCAAGACCATCAAGGAAAGCCTCGTTGCAAACCGGATTGAATCCATCTTTGCCATTGTGAATGGAACTTCCAACTTCATCCTCAGCAAGATGACAGATGATGGCGGCTCCTTTGAGACGGTGCTTAAGGAGGCGCAGGCGCTTGGATTCGCCGAGTGCAATCCCATCTATGATGTCGAGGGAATTGACGCAGCTCACAAACTCGCGATTCTCCTTTCTCTCTGCTATGGGAAGAAGGTTCGTCTTGATGATCTGTACCGGGAAGGTATCACCCACATCGCCGAACAGGATATCCTGTTTGCGCGGGAGCTGGGTTATCGCATCAAGTTGTTGGCCATTGCAATCCGAAGGGATCAAAGGATAGAGGCGAGACTGCATCCGACCATGGTTCCCTTGAATCACCTCCTGGCCAATGTCAATGGAAATTTCAATGCTTTTCACATCATCGGCGACGCCTCCGATTCGATTTTTCTGTATGGTCAGGGCGCAGGAATGATGCCGACGGCCAGCGCCGTGGTCAGTGACATTGTCGACATTGCCCGTGATATGCGCAAGGGGGTCTCGGTTCGTGTGCCCCCGCGGGTTCTGGACGAGGAAGGCATCGATGAGATTCGGCTGATGCCCTTCGATGAGATCCGGACAAACTACTATTTTCGTTTCTCTGCCGCCGATCGTCCGGGTGTTCTTTCGAGGATCTCCGGAATTTTAGGCGCCAACGATATCAGCATCGCCGCCGTGATTCAGAAGGGGAGAACACAGGGAGGTGCCGTTCCGATCGTTATGACCACCTATAAAGCCAGAGAGAGAGATGTTCAAAAGGCTCTGAAAGAGATCGATCGTCTTGATGTCGTGATGGGGAAAACCATGTTGATCCGGATTGAGGACGATAGCTTTTGATGAAATACGCCATCCTGCTGGGCGATGGCATGGCGGATCATCCGCTTGCCGCGCTGGGAGACAAGACACCGCTCGAATACGCCTGTATCCCCAACATGGACCGGATTTCCGCCGGGGGCACCCTGGGATTGATTGATACGATCCCATCGGGTTTTACGCCCGGAAGCGATGTGGCCAACTTGGCTGTTCTCGGCTGCGATCCGAACGTCTGCTACACCGGGCGGGGTCCCCTTGAGGCGGCAAGCATGGGGATTACCCTTGCGCCCGCTGAGACAGCTTTCCGCTGCAACCTGGTTACGCTTGGCGACGATCGGAATCCGATCATGGAAGATTTTACGGCCGGCCACATTTCTTCCGAAGAGGCACGGCAGCTCATTGTCGATCTGGACCGCACCGTGGGATCGGATCGGTTCCGCTTCCATCCCGGTGTCGGATATCGACACCTGTTAGTCTGGACGGCGGATGGAGCGGATGTTATGGCAACGCCGCCTCATGACATCATTGGGAAATGGTATGAACCCCATTTGCCCTCCGGTCAGGATGCCGATCAGATCATAAGCCTCATTCGAAGATCCCGTGAATTTCTCGCGGATCATCCCGTCAACCGGCAGAGGCTTTCCGAAGGGAAAAAACCGGCTACGACCATTTGGCCTTGGGGGCAGGGCAGGGCGCCTCGGATACGGAAGATCACGGAACGGTTCAACATCCGCGGCGGAATGATCTCCGCTGTGGATCTTCTCAACGGAATCGGCATCTATGCCGGATTTGAGGTTATTTCCGTTCCGGGAGCGACCGGCTACGCCGACACGAACTACCTTGGCAAAGCGTCGAAAGCCTTGGATGCCCTTAAAAGGGTGGATTTGATCTTCGTCCACGTCGAGGCCCCGGACGAGATGGGTCATGAGGGGAATCTTGAAGGAAAGATTAAGGCCATTGAAGACTTCGACGAAAAGGTTGTCGGGACGATTTTACACGAGATTTCCTGTTTTGGCGCATACCGAATCGCCGTGTTAAGTGACCATCCGACACCGGTTCGTCTCAGAACTCATACCGCCGAACCCAGCCCTATCGCCGTCCTCTCTTCGGATGGGGAGGAAAATCAGGCGAAAGGATTCGCTTTCACGGAAAAAAATGCCGTAAAATCGGGGAATCTTATTTCGCCCGGACATCTGTTTTTAGAGCATTTTGTCGGCGACGGGAGGTTTTTTCGTTGAGCAAAGCGCCCGTAAGGATCCGCGCCATTTATGCGGATACAGATGCCATGGGCATCGTGTATCATACCAATTATATCCGCTGGTTTGAAATCGGCCGCATCGAGCTTCTCCGAAAAATGGGGATTACGTACTCCGAGGTGGAGAAGGACGGATTCTATCTTCCGGTGACCCGGGTCTATTGCCACTATCATCTCCCGGCCCATTACGATGAGATCGTTCTTGTTGAAACACGGATTGCATATCTCAAACGTGCCAGCATAAAATTCACGTACCTCATCTGGGATGAAAGCCGCGAAAATCTATTGACGGAAGGATATACCATTCATGCCTGTACGGACCGGGACGGAAAAATCATCCGCATCCCGTCCGTCATTACGGACAAAATCGGATCAGAATGTTTCATAGAAAAGGAAAAAAGGTGAGCACATGGCATCCAACATCGAGAAAAAGGAACTCTTGGAACCGGATAAACTGCAACTTTTTCTTCTCAACGTCCGGACCTTTGCAGAAAACCACAAAAAGCAAATCTATGCGGGAGCGGGTATTTTTCTGTTGCTGATCCTTGTGGCAGGGGGTGTTTATATTTACCATCTGCGGTATGAGACGGCTGCCGCCAAGATGTACAACCATATTGTTGAAACCGCGTTGAAAGCAGGCGCTGCAGGAGACGCAGACGCACTGAAGGGATACAAGGACCTGATCCACGAATATCCTCGGAGCGATGCAGCCGTAACGGCCCATTACCGTCTCGGAAGCCTTTATTATAACAAGAGCGAGATTGATGCCGCCATTGTCGCCTATCAGGAATTTCTCAAAAAATCCCCTTCAAAAAGCGACCTGATCCCGCTGGCATACAATGGTCTCGGCGACTGCCACCAGGCCAAGAAGGATTTCACAAAGGCATTGGAATCCTATGAAAACGCTATGAAATCATACGCAGCTTCTTCGTTTGAGGCGCTGAACTTCAGTAACATGGCACGGATTCATGAAGTGATGAACCATCCGGACAAAGCTGCAGAATTTTATCGAAAGGCCATGGACAAAACGACGGATCCGCTTTTGAAACTGTATCTGAAACGGAAAATTTCCATTTTAGGATAAACCCGGGATTCATTTTTGCTTCACGATGCGGCGACCAAACGGGAAGAGGTGATCTGTGAAAGAGTTGATGTCGGGAAATGAGGCTATCGCGCGCGGTGCATATGAGTGTGGGGTACGGTTTGCTGTCGGATACCCTGGAACACCGAGCACGGAGATCATGGAGGCCTTTGCAAGATATCCGGGGGTATATGCAGAATGGTCGCCCAACGAAAAAGTCGCTATGGAGGTCGGAATTGGAGCGGCCCTGGCGGGCGCCAAGGCAATGGTGGTGATGAAACATGTCGGTGTCAATGTAGCTGCCGATCCGCTGTTTACTGTAAGCTATACCGGAACGAACGGGGCTTTGGTCGTGATCACCGCCGACGATCCCTCGATGCACAGCTCCCAGAATGAGCAGGACAACAGGAATTACGCTCGATTTGCCAAAATTCCGATGCTCGAGCCTGCCGACAGCGAAGAGGCAAAGAGATTCATCAAACTGGCATTTGAACAAAGCGAGAAGTTCGACACCCCGGTCTTTCTCCGTTCGACCACGCGAGTATCGCATTCCAAGTCTCTCGTGACCCTGGAGAAACCGTCTGTTTCCGATGACCGTACAGCGGTCCGTTTCGATGCGGAAAAATTCGTAATGGTTCCGATGAACGCACGCAAGAGGCGGTTGGTTGTCGAAAAACGACTTCAGGACCTGAAGTTTTTTGCAGAAAGCTTTCCGGATAATCGAATGGAGATCAACCGTTCCGATGTCGGGATCATCACGGCTGGCCTATCCTATCATTATGCCAAGGAGGTATTCCCCGATTACTCTTATCTGAAACTCGGCATGGTGTATCCGCTTCCCGTCAAATTGATCCGAAAGTTTGCACGACAGGTCCGTAAAATATATGTGATCGAAGAGTTGGACCCCTTTCTGGAAGAGCAGATCCGAGCGATGGGGATCAAGGTGACCGGGAAGGAGATCTTTCCCTATACCGGTGAATTCGATCCCGGGGTCATCGAAGAGGCCATCTCCGGCGGAAAGTCCTTGAAGACACTTCCGGACATCCCGATCCCTCCGCGACCGCCGAATCTCTGTCCCGGCTGCCCACACCGCGGGCTTTTTTACGTACTCGGCAAGCTGAAGATTTTCGTGAACGGAGACATCGGCTGTTACACACTTTCTTTCATGAAGCCTCTGGAAGGTCTTCACTCCTGCATCTGTATGGGCGCCAGCATCGGCATGGCACACGGGATGAGCAAAGCCCTCGGAGAGAGAGGGAAGGGAAAGGTGGTGGGTGTGATCGGGGACTCGACCTTTCTTCATTCCGGGATCACACCAATGCTGAATATGGCCTACAACCGCAGTGATGCCGTCATTGTCATTTGCGACAACCGGACCACAGCGATGACAGGAATGCAGGAACATCCCGCCACAGGTTTCACCCTCCAAGGCGAGAAAACGGTGGAGGTTGACATCGCAGCTCTCGTAAAGTCCTTGGGCATTCAAAGCGTCCGCGTGATTGACCCCTACGATCTGAAATCTGTTCGGGCCGTCCTGAGGGAGGAACTCGCGCGTTCGGGCCCGTCCGTCGTCATTTCAAGGCGCGCCTGTATTCTTTTCAAGCGCGAAAAGCTGCCCCGGCGAAAGGCCTTCACAATCGATCCCGAAAAATGCATCGGATGCCGTCTGTGTCTGGGGATTGGTTGCCCTCCTATCGCATGGAGAACGGCATCCAATGGACCGGATGGAAGGGTGACTCGATCCGAGAAAAAGAACAGGAAAGGGGTTGCTTTTATCCATCGCGATCTTTGCGCCGGCTGCGGTCTCTGCGCTCAACTCTGCAAATCCGGAGCAATTACGGAGGAGAGGGAATGAGGCACGTTAAGGGGATCTTGTTGGCAGGTGTCGGCGGGCAGGGGATCATCCTTGCCAGCGACATCCTGTGCCGTGTATTCATCTCCGCGGGACTCGATGTGAAAAAGAGCGAGGTGCACGGAATGGCTCAGCGGGGCGGTTGTGTGACCAGCCATGTCCGATTCGGCAAAACGGTTCATTCGCCACTGGCCAAAAAAAAGGATGTCGATATCCTTGTGGCGTTTGAAAAAATGGAAACGATCCGTTACCTGGACTACGTCATGAACGGAGGTGCGGTCATCATCAATATGGAAGAGATATACCCCCCGGCCGTCAATCTGGGTGAGTTTCCTTATCCGGATGATATCACCGAAACGGTGCGACGATCCTTTCCTGACGTCCAGTTGGTGGACGCCGCAAAACAGGCGATCCGCGCGGGAAGCATTCGCACGGTCAATACGGTTCTTCTTGGGGCACTTTCTTGTTTCTTGAATCTCTCGTTGAAACTTTGGGACAAGGCTCTGGCAGATTCTTTCCCGGCCAAATTGATCGGCGTCAACCGAGAGGCTTTCTGTTTGGGAAGGGGAGCCGTTCAATTGTAACGGTGTTGACAGATCATTTTCCATGCATAGCATAAAACCACTATTGAAAGGTCGGTGGTCACAGCATGGCAGACGATTATTACAAGACATTGGGTGTTGAAAAAGGCGCCGATCCGGAGGCGATCAAGAAGGCTTACCGAAAACTGGCGCTGAAGTATCACCCGGACCGGAATCCGGGCAACAGAGAGGCCGAAGAAAAATTCAAGAAGATCAGCGAGGCCTATGCGGTTCTCAGCGATAACGAAAAAAGAAAACAATACGATAATTTCGGGTCTGATCAGTTCAGCCGCCGGTACAGTCAGGAAGACATCTTTCGGAATTTCGATCTCAATGAAATCTTACGTGATTTCGGTTTTGGCGATACGACCGGACGTGAAGGCAGATTTCGCGGCACGAGTCGGCGCGGTTACACCTTCCGGACCGGCGGCGATCCGTTTCAGGACCTCTTTGGGCAGGCACAACCTCGTTACGACCAGCCTCGAAAAGGCGAGGATCTCCATTACAACCTTTCCATTACCCTGGAGGAGTCCGTGTCCGGGGCGGAGAAGAAATTGGCGCTTCAGCAGGAAGGCGAGGTACGCGAGATCAGCGTTCGGATACCGGCCGGAATCAGTCCCGGGAAAAAGCTGCGACTCGCCGGCAAGGGATATCCCGGTATTCATGGCGGACCCGCGGGAGATCTCTATCTGAACATCTCGATTCTTCCCCATCCGATCTTTGCCAGGGATGGGAGCGACATCTATATTGAAAAAGCGGTCTCATTCACGCAGGCCGTACTGGGCACCACCATCGAAGTTCCAACGATCGATGGAACCATCAAAAGGCTCAAAGTGCCGGCGGGGACGCAAAACGGGACAAAGATCCGCATGAAAGGATACGGGGTACCGGGTCTCAAGGGTTCGGGGTCTTCCAAGGGGGACCAGTTTGTGAAGATTGCCATTGACGTTCCCCGTAAAATCAACGACCGTCAGCTCCAATTGATCAAGAAACTTGCTGAGGAAGGGATATGAACACCTTTTGGACATTCGTCAACAGGGGGCGTGGATCACAAAGTCCTATAAGATATGTTATGTAAACTTATTCAAGCTCCATATCTCCAATAGCCCCTAAATAATCCCCGACCACAATGACGATTCCCAAGGCACCATCGATTTCCATGCCTGATTTTAACGCATGCTGTATATCCTGTTTGGATTGGACAAGATTTCCTACAGCCGTTGCCGCCGCATCGGCAAGCGCCGACGATTTAGATTTGACGCAACAGGCATCGGCGCATCCGAGACTGATGGAATGCCCGATTGTTCCGGATGATGTGCAGACTCCGAGGGGCATTTCCTCTTTTCGGATCTTGATGGACACACGATTATTCAACGGCGAATTGCCCGAAAAAAGACCTACAAGGCTATCTCTGGATAAATTGATATAGATATCACCGCCATTCTCTATGATCAGATTCCTTGTGTACGGAAGCAGATCCCGAGCGACATGATCGACCATCGCACCTGCCACTGCGGCCATCGGACCTACGCCTGCTTTGGCGGAAACCCTCATCATGGTTCTAACCATTTCAGGCGCCCATTCGTCATAACAGACGGGATCCATGGCGGTAAGGAATTCCGGATGATTGGCAATGTAAGTTTCAAGGCCGAAACGAAGCCGTTGAACCGATGGAAGGGCGATAGAGCTGAGATTAGAATCTGCACTGACAAAAAGATCTGTTTCTCTTATAGTTATATTGAATACGCTCAGGTTATGCTTTAATATATGGTTGCGATAGAATCTCTCTTGGTAGTCTTTACGAATTTGTGTCATCTTGGCACGCGGGTCGGCCCCTTATACAAACTGAATGGATCCGACTCCAAGAATCTGTTCAGCTTCTTTTTTGAGTGCTGGAGCGAGATCCAACTTCAAGTCATCCCCGAGATAGACAAGAGTCTCACATCTGTCTTCGATGAGTTTAATGTATCCCATTTGCTTTCCGACATGCTTCCTAAGACAAAAAGATAGATTTTCGATATCCTCCGTATCGAATCGGTTGACATTGATCGTGAAATAGGCTGCCTGATATGGTTTTTCCATGGCGTCCGAAAGAAGTGTCGCCTCAGCTGCAATCACCTTCGTGCTTTCCTCACCAATATCGACCGTTCCTTTGAAAAGAAGCGGCTCCTCACCGTGCAGCAGGTCAAAAAAGGTTTTGTATAATTCAGGAAAAAAAATAATTGTCACGGATCCTTTTAGATCTTCGATAGTTACGTAAGCCATGGTTTCTTTCCGTCTGGTTTGTACCTCGCGGATGCTGCTGACAACCCCGGCCAGCGAAACAGGTTCACGATCAGACCTGACAGCAAGATTCGAGGAATCGGCCGTGACAATCATTCCGAGTCGATCGGCATAACGCGACAGCGGATGTCCCGTAAGGTAAAAACCAATGGTCTCCTTTTCATTGGCCAGCAGCTCCTTGTGATCCCATTCGGGCATGTTGGAAATGGTGTCGGCATAACCTTCATCATGCTGTGCGCTATCGAGACACTCAAACTGTTCAAGGAGGTTCGCTTGACCGCAGGCCCTTTCCCGCTGGCGCCTCTGAGCCCTCTCCATAATTCCCTCGTAGAGGTTGATCAACGGACGCCTCCTGTGCCCCATTGAATCAAACGCCCCACACTTGATCAGGCTTTCAACCACCCTTTTATTCACCCTCCGCGAATCGACCCGCTCACAAAAATCAACGATGGACTTGAAAGGGCCATCCGCGCGACGAACATGGATGATCGATTCAATGGCACCGACGCCGACGTTCTTGACCGCAGCCAAACCGAAACGGATGTTGTCGCCAACCACACTAAAATCGCTCATGGATTCATTGATGTCCGGCGGGAGGACATGAATGCCCATTTCGCGGCAACTGCCGATGTGGCTGATGATCTTATCCCGATTGTCTTTCTCGCTCGTCAACAAAGCCGCCATAAATTCAGCAGGGTAATGAGCCTTGAGATAGGCCGTCTGATAGGCAATCATTGCATACGCCGTACTGTGAGATTTGTTGAAACCATATTTTCCGAAAGTTTCCATCTGATCCCATATCTTCATGGCCTTGGTCTCAGGGATTTTCTTTTTTCGTGCTCCTTCCAGAAACTTGGGTTTTTCTTTCCTTTCCATCTCCTCGGATTTTTTTTTGCTGATGACCTTGCGAAGGGTATCCGCTTCAGACAGTTCATATCCGCCGATGGCCACCGCAATCTGCATTACCTGTTCCTGATAGACAATAATTCCGTAAGTCTCCTTCAGAATAGCTTCCAGTTCGGGAGATTCATAAAAGATTTTTGTCTTTCCCTGCTTTCTCGAAACGAATTCATTAATGTTATCCATTGGTCCGGGACGGTAAAGGGCAATCAGAGCGATCACGTCCTCAATGCAATCCGGTCTCATCCGGACCAATACATCCTTCATCCCAGAACTTTCCAGCTGGAAGATCCCATCGGTATCGCCCCGCATGAGCAGTTCGTAGGTTTTCCGATCATTGAGCGGAAGGTAATCGACATCCACGTCAACCCCCCTACCCTCTCGGATGAATTTTAAGGTATCCCGGATCACCGTCAATGTCTTCAGTCCAAGAAAATCAAATTTGGTCAGTCCAACTTCTGAGATCTCATTCATTGCAAACTGTGTTACGATATCCTCTTTCGGGCTTTTACACAGCGGTATTCGTTCGACCAGCGGCAGGTCCGATATGACGACACCGGCCGCATGTGTCGAAGAATGACGATTCAGCCCTTCGAGCGCCAGGGAAAGATCCAGTAATTTTTTGATCCGGGCATTGGATCTCTGCTCTTCCTGAAGACGGGGTTCACGCTTGATCGCTTCGTCCAGTTTAATATTGAGGACATTGGGGATCAGTTTGGCAATTCGGTCCACATCACCGTAAGAGATGTTCATCGCCCGCCCCACATCCCGGATGACGGCTCTCGCCTGCATTTTCCCGAAGGTGATGATCTGCGATACCCGATCGCTGCCGTATTTTTCCGTAACGTAGCGAATGATTTCATCCCTTCCCTCCGGACAAAAATCAGTATCGATGTCCGGCATGCTGATTCGATCGGGATTGAGAAATCTTTCGAAAAAAAGATTATAACGAATGGGGTCCACTTTCGTGATTCCAATGGCATAGGCAACGAGGCTCCCAGCGGCGGAGCCCCGACCCGGCCCGACCGGAATATTCTTATCCTTGGCGTAACGGATGAAATCGGACACGATCAGAAAGTAGCCGGCAAAGCCCATGGAACGAATCATCTCCAACTCCTGTTGGAGTCTCTTCTCGTAAATCTCTTTTTGTTTCCCGTTCTGCCCTTGCAGAATATTCGGCAGCATGGATGCCAGCCCCTGATTCGCTTCTTTTCTTAGTCGTTCATCGAGTGTCTCGTCAGAGTCGATCTCGAAATGCGGCAGATAAAATTTCCCCAACTCAAGCGTGAGATTGCATTTTTCAGCGATCCGAACCGTGTTTTCGATGGCCTCGGGGCAATATGAAAAAAGGCGCTTCATTTCATCGGAGGAACGGAAAAAAAACTGATCCGTTCCGAAGCGCATGCGGTCTGGATCTTCGATGGTTTTTCCCGTCTGGATGCAGAGCAGGACTTCGTGCGCCTCTGCGTCTGCCTGGTTTAAATAATGGCAATCGTTGGTCGCCACCAAAGGCAGCCTGAGTCTTTTGCTCAGGTCGATCAATTTTTGATTGGCTTTCGTCTGTTCAGGCAGGCCATTCTCCATAATCTCGATGAAGAAATTTCCCTCCCCGAAAATATCCCGGTATTCTTCTGCCGTCCGCACCGCTTCGGCGTTTTGCCCCTGAAGCAGATGACTTGCAATCTCCCCGTGCATGCACGCGCTCAATCCGATTAAACCCTCATGAAACCCCCTTAAAATCTGTTTGTCTACCCGTGGCCGATAGTAAAATCCCTCCAGGAATCCCGCTGTCGACAATTTGATGAGATTCCGGTATCCCCTCAAATTACGGGCAAGAACAATCAGATGATGAGCCGTCTCGCCGATCCCGTGGCCGTTTTTGTCAAAACGGTTTCTCGGGGCAACATACAATTCGCAGCCGATGATAGGCTTGATTCCATACTGATACGCATGCCTGTAGAAATCGATCGTTCCGTAGAGGTTGCCGTGATCGGTCATGGCCACGGCAGGCATCTGATATTCCTTTGCCTTTCGTAAAAGATCATCGAGACGAATGGTTCCGTCCAGCAAGCTATACTGTGTATGAACGTGAAGATGAACGAAATCGGTATGTTTCATATCTATTCCAGCCAGTAGTTTGGGGCCTCCTTGGTGATGATCACATCATGGACATGGCTTTCCCGGAGACCGGCTGATGTGATCTTTACGAAGCGTGCCCTTTCTCTTAACTCGGCCGTGGTTCTACACCCGACGTAACCCATGCCCGCCTTGAGTCCTCCGAGCAATTGATGAATACTGGCGGACAGAGAACCACGGTAGGGCACCCTTCCCTCGATGCCCTCAGGAACCAGCTTCATATCGCTTTCCATGTCGTCCTGATAATAGCGATCTTTGCTGCCCTTTTTCATGGCCTCCAGCGAACCCATACCGCGGTATACTTTATAGCTCCGACCCTGAAAGAGGATCGTTTCTCCCGGGCTTTCTTCAGTCCCTGCAAACAGCCCGCCGATCATCACCGAATGAGCACCCGCCGCCAGCGCCTTGACGATGTCGCCCGAATACTTGATACCGCCGTCTGCAATGATGGGGATGTTGTATTTTTTGCCCATTTTGAAGGCATCCCGAATCGCACTCATCTGCGGAACCCCGACCCCGGCAATGATTCTCGTCGTGCAGATGGAACCCGGCCCTACACCTACCTTGACCGCATCAACCCCGGCGTCAATCAAGGATTTGGCTCCCTCCGCTGTTGAGACGTTTCCGGCAATCAACTCGCATTTCGGAAAATTGGCCTTGGTGGAGCGAACGGCATCGATCACCCCCCGCGAATGGCCATGCGAGGTATCGATGACGATGACATCTGCGCCGGACGCCAGCAATGCTTCAATCCGTTCCTCACGATCGATGATGCCTACGGCGGCCCCGACCCTCAGCCTCCCCAGGGAATCCTTACTAGCCAGAGGATATTTCTTAATTTTTTCAATATCTTTTATAGTAATTAACCCCTTGAGATGGTAATTTTCATCTACGACGAGAAGTTTTTCGATACGGTGTTTGTGGAGGAGTTTTTTAGAATCTTCCAGAGAAATGTGAGATGAGGAGACCGTGACCAGATTTTCCCGTGTCATGACATCGGAAACCGGTTGATCGAGATTGGTTTCGAAACGGAGGTCACGGTTGGTGAGAATCCCGACCAATTTCCTGTTCTTGACAACCGGTACACCGGAAATGCGGTAACGATTCATCAGTTCAAGGGCTTCATAAACCTTGCGGTTCGGTTCGATGGTAATCGGGTCCACAATCATCCCGCTCTCCGATTTTTTGACCTTATCCACCTCGATAGTCTGTCTTTCGATACTCATGTTCCGGTGGATGATTCCCATTCCACCCTCTTGCGCCAAGCAGATTGCCGTTCCAGATTCCGTAACCGTATCCATTGCGGCGCTGAGGATGGGGATATTCAATCCGATGCTGTTGGTCAGCATTGTCGAGGTGTCGACATCTCGCGGCAGGATGTCGGATTCCGCAGGAACCATCAACAGGTCATCAAAGGTCCATGCTTCAACAATCGGATCCTCTAACATAAGGGCCTCCATATCAAATAGGTTATTTTTCCATAAGATCGTAAGAATGTCCGCCGTGATTCATGAAGAAACGATCATTTTTAGGATCATGTTGAATATGTTCGGCAAGCTGATAATAAGCTTGCCGGGTGAAACGGGCCTCGTGCTCGCCTTGCTTGACTCGGCAGTATGGAACGTTGCCTCCACCGATCCGTAAAGTTTCCGGATTCAATACCTCACGGGTTCCGTCCGAAAGACAAACAACGATACACCGCCTTCCGTTTGCTTCGGAAGGCAGTTCCGATATGCCTTGGACAACATAGGGTGCGTCGTCCACCTGAACCGGGCATTGATCGTCGGCAATTTCGATTCGATATTTTCCGTTGGCATCCCTTTGGAGATGGTTATAAAAATATTGCACGATCTCAAATCTTGTCATCTCCATGCCACGAAAATACCATACCCCGTTCCGGTCTATTCTGATGGGCGGGGATTCATGCCGTAAGGATTCTTTCATCGACACAGACATCAATCCTGTCCCCAATCCATTGGTGAGCTTTTTTTCTGAAACGGAGAAAAGGTGACATTTTGATTTAGACCATCAAAATAGCCGTTTGCTGTCTAGGATCATGGTCACGGGTCCGCTGTTCACCAGTTCAACGGACATCGTGGTTTGAAATTCCCCCTGGGCCACATGAGCGATTTTATCCCTGCTCATTCGAACAAAACAATCGCAAAGCAACCTGGCGCTGTCCGGCTTTTCCGCTTCCGTAAAAGAGGGCCGCCTCCCTGTCCGGCAGTCCCCAAGGAGGGTAAACTGTGAAACCACCAACATTTCCCCGCCGATATCGATCAGCGAAAGGTTCATCTTTCCGTTTTCGTCCTCAAATATTCGAAGATGAGTAATTTTTTCAACAAGGTATCGGACATCCTCTTCCTGGTCGCCCCGCCCAATCCCGAGAAGAACCAGAATGCCTTGTTTGATTTCGGCTATCCTCTTGCCGCTTACTATGACGGCAGCCTTTTCCACCCTCTGCACAACCGATCGCATGATCCTCGTCCCTCTGTGGGTGCGAGATGCTACCAACAAAGCCCTCTCTCTTCAAGTAAATTTTGACAATCCAGTGATCCATTTTCGTGGGATAGACGAAATCATTGAGGATGTGGATTGATATCATCGATTGTACATCCATGCAGGTCGATTACGGAGGTTACGGAAGTGTTGTCAATTTCGCGAAGCCTCTGTGAATAGGGCGTAGTCGGTGGAAAAAGGTCCATGATACGTGAAAATGCATTTTCGATCGGCGTATTGTGACTCCGGGGATCTTTCTGAATACCAAAGCGAATTTTTTTTCGCTCCCCTTCGTTCAATCGGTCCAGCAATTTTTTTGTGATCCAAATGGTCCCGGAAGGGGACAGTTCTGATAATCGGGTTGCACATTCCACGGAAGTACCGAATGACATCCATCCGCTTCCGAACAAATCTGTAATTTTACCGAAATATTCTTCATTCTCGTCCATCCCGACGTTCCAGCACAATTCTTCGGACCATCCCTTTTTTGATGTCCAGTGATTGCTGAGACCTTTCATCTCTTTTTTGAGTGCCACAGCACATAAAATTGAGTTCATAAGATAATGCCCATTTGCGTCATTCAGAAAGTAAAAGACCGCTCTTCCGGGAATATAGTTGCCCAAAAGACCGCTGTGCCTCTTGAGTGAATTTTCCATCAGTCTCCAAATCTGATGATTCAGCAGTACATATTCTTCAGGAGGTAATTGCGAGCATATTTTCATCGAACTCTGAAGGTTGGCGACCAAAACTGCAAAAGAATGCAATTTGGGGGACGGCTCGATATCCAAGTCAGGTATCCGACTTTCGAATTCACAAATGAGTGTATCGGGATTCGAAATGGACTTTTCCGGGGTTGGCGTGGTTGTTGAGCCGCTTTCTTTCTGAACGGAAGGTTCTGTCCAAGTCTCGCGGTCTTGGTTATTCGGGGACAAATGGGATTGAATCTCTTTTATGCTTTGTCCTGCCTTTTTATATCGTCTGATTGCTTCGATTGTTTCAACGACAGGATATTCGAAATAACCGATTCTTTTTGCCTTGGAATAGGGATTGATCGGTTTCCTGACCATCGGCGGCGGTATCATTCCCATTTTGATGTAGTTGTTTAGGGTGGCTCTGGATATCCCGGTTTTGGACAGAAGTTCAATGCTGCTGATCAAACCTTTCTTTGTCGATTCCAGCTCTGCCATGTTCCATCTCCTTTCAGCAGGACCTTATGATTGAAGCATGAATGACTGTCATTATTCAAGAATCCTATTGTGTATATCCCTTTGTCAAGCGATTTTATACTGTACTTAAATATAATATATTATATCATGATAACAATATTATGAACAGTATAATATAATGTATTACAATAAAAATAGTAAAAACAGGACCGCTGATTGTGGTTCTCTGTGATTTATGATAGAAAAGTTCATGAGTCATCACATCCTCCTGATCAATCCCTGGATTTACGACTTCACAGCGTATGACCTCTGGTACCGACCATTGGGTCTGCTTTACATTGCTTCCCTTCTTCGTATCAACGGAGCCAGCATCTCCTGTATGGATTGCCTGGATACGGATCATCCCGACATAAGAGGTGAACCTCATCTCAAGATGCCAAAAAGGAAGAGTTCCGGCGAAGGCAGCTATGCTTCGGAGAGGATTCCGAAACCCCCGCCGCTGCGTTTCATGAACCGCCATTATAGACGTTACGGCATTACTCCCCGTCTTTTTTTGAACGACCTTAAGGCGATTCCCAGGCCGGACATCATTCTGATGACCTCAATGATGACCTATTGGTATCCGGGTATCTTTGAAATGATCCTCCTTCTAAAGAAAGCCTTTCCGGGTGTGCCCGTTCTTCTTGGGGGAAATTATGTAACCCTTTGCCCGCAGCATGCCGCTCTATCCGGGGCTGATTTCTGTATATCCGGATCAGCCGAACAGAAGCTGCCGGCAATCCTCAAAGATCTGTTGAATATGGAGATGACTTTTCTCCCTGACATTCAGAATCTCGATTCCTACCCCTACCCGGCATTTGATCTTATTCATCACCGGGATTGTGTCCCTGTCATGACATCCAGAGGATGTCCATACCATTGCAGTTACTGTGGCGTGCACATTCTCAGTGAAGGCTGGCGCAGACGAGATCCGATCCGCGTTGCCGATGAAATTGACTACTGGCACTCCAATTTTGGGATACGCAATTTTTCCTTCTGTGATGATGCCCTTTTGATCCGCCCCCAGGAAATGGCAATCCCTCTATTGAAGGAAATCCTCCGTAAAGGATTGCGGATTCAATTCCACTGTCCAAACGGCCTTCATCTCCGTGAAATTACCCCGGAGATTTCATTGCTGATGCGCCAAGCCGGTTTTCGCACCATTCGCTTCGGCTTTGAAACATCCAATCCGGTCCGGCAAAAAAGAACCGGTGGAAAGATCAACAATCATGAATTCATTGCGGCAGTCGAACACTTGAAATATGCGGGTTATCGGCAACAAGACATCGGCGTTTATATCCTTTGCGGGCTGCCCGGACAACCCGCAGACGAGATCCGGGACACGATCCGTTTTGTCCTTTCCTCAGGGGCACGTCCGTTTTTGGCAGAATATTCTCCCATACCAGGATCGGATTTGTGGAATGACGCCATCCTGTCATCGCCCTATCCGATTGACAGAGAGCCATTATTCCATAACAAAACCCTGATGCCATGCAAAGACGCGTCTCTTACGGATAAGGCATACCGCTCCCTGAAATGGATGACCCGGAACCCGCTCCGGCCTGAAGATCCTTGACAACCCCATTGAATCTGGTTATGAGTCAGTCAGGATCCTATACCCCATCATAGAAGAAAATGCAGAAAGCGAGACCGTCATCCAAAGAACATAATTGCACAGGTTCATCTCTCTGGTGGGGGAAAATGATCCTGATCCTTATTTTCTCGCTTTTTTTTCTGATGTTTGGAATTGAAAACCTGGTCGGTGCGTTTCAATTGAAAAATCCCCTGGAATTCATCGCCTCTTTTTTTTCTTCAAGCCTCATGATCCTGGTCAGTCTGGTCGGGGTGCTCTACCCGGTCTTTCGGATTCATTCCTGTATTAAAATATACAAAACAGGCAACGATGAAAAATAGAACCGCTCATCCTCACATCCCCAGGATCGCCAAACTTGTCTTTCATTCCGTCGCCGGCCTTTCCGTTTTGGGAGTCATTTTCCTTCTCTTTTTCCCTTCCGTGATTGGTGCTCAGGGGTTGTCGGAAAGGATACAGCGGGTTACGTTACGCAACGGTATCCGGTTGGTCATGATTCAGAGGCAGATGAGCCCTACCGTAGCAATCTATATCCGTTACCGGGCTGGCGCAGTGGATGAGGCGGACGGAAAAACAGGTACGGCACATTTGCTCGAGCATATGATGTTCAAAGGCACCAAAACCATAGGATCCCGCGATTATCTTCGTGAGGAAAAGATCATCCGTCAGGTCGTCAAGGTCGGTGAAATGCTGGACCGCGAAAGGTCAAAAGGCAAGGAGGCGGAGACGGCGAAACTGAAACAACTCACCATTCGGCTGAAGAAACTCCAGGACGAACAGCGGCATCTGACAATTTCAAACGAAATTGATCGTCTGTATACGGTAAACGGCGCCGTAGGTCTGAATGCTTCAACGGGACAGGATCTGACCACGTATCAGGTCAGCATACCCGCCAACCGTATCGAACTCTGGGCCAGAATCGAGTCCGACCGGATGCAAAATCCCGTGTTCCGCGAATTTTACACGGAGAGAGATGTGGTCATGGAGGAGAGAAGGCAACGTTCCGAATCGGATCCTGATGGAAAACTGCTCGAGACGTTTCTGGCAACAGCTTTCATGGCCCATCCGTACCGAAGGCCGATTCTGGGTTGGCCTTCGGATATGGAATCGATCGATATTCCCTATATGGAAAAGTTCTTCAAATCGACGCATGCTCCAAACAATACGGTCATTGCAATCGTCGGGGATATCCATTTCCCTTCTGTCCTGAAGATCGTACAAAAATATTTCAGCCAGATACCTTCCCGGAAAGTTTCTTTTCCCTTGATCACGAAAGAACCGATCCAGTCGGGTGAGAGACGCATCGAGGTCCTCTTTCCCGCTGAGCCCAAGATCATTATGGGTTATCATAAACCCCCTCCCCCAACGTTCACGGACCATGTATTCGACGTAATCGAATACATTCTTTCCCATGGACGTACGTCGCGTCTTTTCAAGGCATTGGTGGATGAAAAACGTTTGGCGGAAAATGTTCAAACGGTGAATGGTCTTCCGGGTGCGCGCTATCCAAATCAGTTCGTTCTATTCGCGACACCGCGCAGCCCTTACGGTTCCGCGGAACTCGAATCGGCAATGAATCGGGAAATCGAACGACTCAAGCAGGAGAGCATCTCCCCACAAGAATTGGAAAAGGTGAAGAATAAGATCTGCGCAAACTTTATCCGGGGACTCGATTCCAATGAAGGCCTGGCCAGCATGCTTTCCTATTATGAAGCACTGTTGGGAGATTTTCGTTACCTGATCGAATATCTCGACAATATCGAGCGGATTACCCCGCAGGATATCCTTCAAACCGCGCAAACTTATCTGAACAAGGAAAACCGGACGGTGGCCGTACTTGTCAAAAAACAGGAAAAGCGTTGACGATGAAACTCAAACCTCTCTTCATCAATTCATGTTGGGGATCCTCGGCAGTCATCCGGGGAACGATCTGTCTCTTGATTTCCTGCGGGCAGGTTCTGGCCGCATCGTCAATACCTGTGGCGGATCGAATAATGATGAATCCGGACAAGATTCAATATCAGCCTCTCGCATTTAAACCGCCTCGTGTGGAGAAAATCCATCTGGAAAATGGCATGCATTTGTATGTTCTCCCGAACAAGGAGCTCCCGCTGATTCAAATCAGGGCCGTCATCCGGACGGGTAGCATCTATGACCCGATAGGCCGAGAAGGGTTGACGGAGTTGACTGCGACGACCATGAGGACTGGGGGAACTTTCGGCATGACCGGCGACGAAGTTGATGAGGCACTGGAATCGATGGCAGCCGTTTTGCATGTTTCCGTCAATCGGGATTCTGCCGTTTTTACAATATCCTTTCTCAAAAAGGATCTGAATCCATGCTTTGAGATTTTTTCCCGAATGTTGATGGAGCCGTCCCTCGAGGAGGCCAAGCTGCTTATGGTCAAGGATCTTAAAATTGAGGAGTTGAGAAGAATACTGGATGATCCACAAAAATTGGCGTTCCGAGAATTCGGACGACTCATGTACTCCGACAGTCCCTGGGGAAGGCTTGTCACGAGGGACTCCGTCCATGCCATTGGACGGGATGATTTGGTCCGATTTCACAAACTTTTCTTTCAACCCCAAAATGTCTCAATAGCCGTTACCGGCGATATCGAGAGCAGGGAAGCAAAAGTTCTGATCGAAAGGCACTTCGGACACTGGAAATCGCTGGATAAAATTCCTGAGCCCCCTCCCCTGCCCCGACCACAGGAGGGAAAGGTTTTTTTCATGAAAAAGGATCTCCCACAATCGATCGTGTTGATCGGCTGGTCGGCGCCTGCCAAAAAAAGCGCCCGCTTCTATCCCTTTGAGGTGTTGGACTTCATGATCGGCAGTGGTGGTTTCGGTTCCCGGATCTTTCAGGAAATCAGGACCAACATGGGTCTTGCCTACAGTACGGGCAGTTTTTACAATGCAAAGTCGGATCACGGCATTTTCGGTGCTTATGCTTTGACAAAATCCGAATCTACGGTCGAGGTTGCCTCCAGAATCGAGGAAATCATACGAGAAATGAGGGAAAAAACGGTTCCGCCGAAAGAATTGGAGAGGGCAAGAAGATCCATCACCAACAGTTTCATCTTTTCCTTTACCTCCGCAGACAAGATTGCCTTTCAGAAATTGATGATCAATTATGAAGGGCTGCCTGATGATTATCTCGAAACCTACAGTCGGAAAATAGAAGAAGTGAACGTGAATGATATTCAGAATCAGGCGGTGCAAAGGCTGGTTCCGGATCGAGCCATTCGACTGATCGTCGGAAATGAAGAGGTTTACAAGGACATGGTTCATCACTACGGCACAGTCACACGGATGGACCCCACATTTTAAAGCAACAGGTCCATTCGGGACACCTCATGGCCGATTTTTTAACATGGAATATAAATCCGTTCATGGAAAAAACTGAAACCGTTGTCACAGAAAAAATTGATTTTACAAACAACGACCGTCTACGCGATCTATGCGGTGAACAGGATCACAACATCAAGCTTATCGAAAAGCTCTCCTCGGTCAAACTGGGGGTCCGAGGAGGGGTGGTTTCCGTCAGCGGTGACCGGATCTCGGTGCTTCATGTCCGTAACCTGCTACTACAACTGAACGATATCTCCCGGAAAGGATATCCGCTTTTCCCGGCAGATGTTGAGCATGCCCATCGAATCCTTTCCGAGGATGCAAACGCAGATCTGAGACGAATCTTTCTGGACACGGTTTTCATTTCATCAAAAAAAAGAACCATCACCCCAAGGAGCATCGCGCAAAAGCTTTATATTGATGCGATTCGAAGTGCGGACATGGTTTTCGGCATCGGTCCGGCAGGAACCGGGAAGACTTATCTCGCGATGGCGATGGCGGTGGCTTCATTGCTGGAAAAGAAGGTCAGCCGCATATCGCTGGCGAGGCCTGCTGTTGAGGCGGGAGAAAAGCTGGGTTTCCTTCCAGGGGATCTTGCGGAAAAAGTCAATCCCTACCTTCGTCCCCTGTATGACGCCCTTTTTGACATGATCGATTTCGAACGTGCCTCCGCCCTGATTCAAAAGGGGGTCATTGAAGTCGCACCCCTTGCCTTCATGAGGGGACGCACGCTAAACGATTCCTTTGTGATTCTCGACGAGGCGCAGAATACCACCTCCGAGCAGATGAAAATGTTTTTGACCAGGCTCGGGTACGGGTCGAAGGCTGTGATTACAGGGGATATCACACAGATCGATCTGCCGGCGGGCAAGATTTCCGGCCTTGTGGAAGCGGAGGAACTGCTCTCCAACACGGAAGGCGTCCGTTTTGTCTACTTCTCCGAGTTGGATGTGGTTCGACATCCTTTGGTCCAGGAGGTGATACGCGCTTACAAAAATTTCGATCAACGTAAAATCAAAAGCGGCGACCAGTGCAAGGAGGATGCCTCCGGGTGAGAGCCGATGCCCATTTCAATTCAAAATAGGCAGAAAAAGCATAAAGTCGATGCGGTCAGGATTCGGAGAGACATGAAATGGCTTCTGAAGGAACTGGACTGCAAAGACAGAGAAATCAGTCTATTGCTGGTCGATGATGAGCAAATCCGTGACATCAACAAGATTTATCTGAACCGGGATTGCCCGACGAACGTGATCTCATTTGCGATGAGGGAAGGCGCATTCCGAAATGTCCATCCTGAGATGTTGGGGGACATTGTTGTGTCGGTTGAAACAGCGGCCCGGGATGCCCTTATCGAATGCTTGGATCTCATGGATGAATTGGACTTCCTGCTCATCCACGGCCTTCTTCACATCCTCGGATACGATCATGAAAACACGGATGAGGGGAAAGCCTTGAAAATGAAAAACCGTGAACGGGAGCTCTTTTATCGATTAAGGAACTATAATCTGGACTGATAATTTTCTATCGAATGCGAATCGCCTGGCCCGGAACAATGACGTCCTCGATGGACATGCCGTTTAGTTCGAGCAATTGGTTCAGGGTCATTCCATTACGTTGTGCGATCCGGGTCAGGCTGTCCCCTCTTCTGACCCGGTAATTTTTTACGTTGACCGCAGGCGGCTTCCCGGATATTCGTTTGGGTTTCGGCTGAACTTGCTCTTTTTTCCCTTCGGTCTTCAATGTTTCCAGTTCCTCATCCTTCGTTTCTTCGTTTCTTTTTGCAATCCGAAGCGTCTGGCCCGTTATAATGGTATTCGTCTTCAAGTTGTTGATCCGACGGATCTCGGCTATGGAAATTCCATACTTCTTGGAAAGAGAACCGATCGTGTCTCCCCTTTGAACCCTATGGATTTCTGTCTTTCCGGGTTCTATAATCTTCTCCTCCGAGGATGGTTTGCTTTTGTCGGGTGCGATTGAAACCTTCCCGCTCCGTATGGGGACGTTCAGCCTCTGGCCCTCGAACAGATACTGCTTCGAAGAAGGGTTTGCGGAGCGAATCGCTGCAACGGAGGTCTTGTATTTCTTTGCAATGGAACCCAGGGTGTCCCCCCGTCGTACCGTGTGCTTGATAAACAGGCCCCGGGCAATCCGAAAGCTTCCGGTCGGCATCTCTCCCTGGGGAATTTCAGCGATCATCTGGAGCAACGGTTCTGCCTTGTCGATCGGGACCTTCAATTTGTAAGGCCGGTCGGGTGTCATCCGATGTCTAAGTTCGGCATTCAGGACAGTCAGGGTATCTTCCGATATCTGCAGCTTCTGGGCGATATCCTGTAATCGCACACTTCTATGAATTTCCGCTACCTCATGGGACAAGACATCCGGTCTTAGCTCGTCCGATCCGAGATCCATGCCGTATTTTTGAGGGTCCCTGATAATCAATAGGGTGGCCAAAAAACGGGGAACATAACGCGCTGTTTCATAGGGGAGGCGCTGATAGAGGTCCCAAAACCGATCGAGATAATTGATGTGCTGTGAGGAAATGGTGCGCATGACTCTTCCCTCTCCGCAGTTGTATCCGGCAAGAACCGTCAGCCAGTCGCCGAACATCGCATGCAAATCCTTAAGATAATCGATGGCCGCCCGGGTGGATTTTTCCACATCCATTCTTTCGTCGATCCAGTGATCCCGGTTCAAACCATATTTATATCCGGTTGAGGGAATAAATTGCCACAAACCAAGTGCACGTGCCGGGGACAATGCGGTGATCTTGTAACCGCTTTCCACGAGCGGAAGCCAGGAAAGCTCCTCCGGCAGCCCCGCCTTTTTGAGTTCCTCCAAAATTACGGGCCGATAGATCCTCGATCTCTGATAGGAGGAAATGAAAAAATCGCGTTCCACGGTCTGAAACTGACGGATCTCTTTTTCGACATCCCCATTGGTTACGATCGGTATCTCTCCGCGTTTTCCAGTCGTGACGGCCTGATGTGAATTGTAGATCGCCAAGATCCGTTTCGATATCATGAGACGAAGATCGTCCTTCTGCCTTACGATGTCCGGTTTTCCGTTGGTGTCCAGCAGAAGCGCATAAGCCTGATCCAGCATTTGAATGGCATCTTCAATTTCACCGTTGACCCAATATTTATTGGATTCCTCCAGCAACAGGAGGGCTTCGTCCATGATGTCACGTTCCGTTTCCTCCTCAGCCGGATTGAGCGAGGCAGCCTCTGTGGTGTTCGATTTCGAGGAACTCAAGAGCGATGGGCTGGTTTCCGGCTCACTTTTGGGGGGATCATTTTTCAAGACTGGCGGCGGGGGGACGATGAGAGCGGATTTCCTCGACTCATCGTTTTTGGGAATATCTGAGACCGTAAAGGCCGGCGTTTGAACCGGCGATTCTGAAGGAGGTTTTATTCCGCTCTTTTCGGACTGCAAATCTGTTTCTCGATTCTGGATCGATTGGCTCCGCGAAGACTGTGTCAAAGTAGCTCTGCTATCCCCATCCTGAACAACAGATGGAAGGGGCTGGGGAATAGCCGCTTCCTGTTGGGAAAGCGTGCATGAGGATTGTGTCAATACAATGCAACCCGTGACAAAAAGCATCGTTCGGGCGGTCGAAATCAAATTTCGGAACATCTTTGACTCCTGTCTTCTAAATTCCGGTCCATCCGTGACGGATCTGTTTTTTTGAAGGATCCAAGCCACGGAGACGATCTGTAAATTACGGCAAGCGCTATACCATATTTTTATGCTTCTCCCAAACATTATTGCTCCGGCAACCCAATATCACCATACACGACCGATACATGCCGTAAACACGCGCATTGCAGAGAGCTTGGGTTCATGTTTCATTTCCGGAATAGTATTGCAGCAAATAGGCCTCGATAAAATCATCGATATCGCCGTCCAAAACCCGGGTAACATTGCCGGTCTCGATATTCGTCCGATGATCCTTAACCATTTTATAGGGGTGTAAAACATAAGAGCGGATTTGACTTCCCCAAGCAATATCCTTTTTCGTTTTATTGATCTCCTGAAGCTTTTCACTTTGTTCCCGGAGCTTCATTTCATAGAGGCGGGATCGGAGATATTTCATGGCCATGGCCTTGTTCTTGTGCTGGGAACGTTCATTCTGACATTGAACGACGATACCGCTCGGCAGATGGGTGATTCTGACGGCTGAATCCGTCTTGTTCACGTGTTGGCCTCCCGCACCCGTTGAACGATAGGTATCGATGCGTAAATCTTTTTCGTCGATTTCGATCTCAATCCGGTCGTCGACTTCGGGATAGACGAAAACGGATGCAAAGGAGGTATGCCGACGGGCGCCGGCATCGAAAGGTGATATTCTGACAAGCCGATGGATCCCAATCTCCGCCTTGGCATGGCCATAGGCATAGTCTCCTCTCAGTGTCCAGGTTACGCTCTTCACACCTGCTTCGTCACCGGGAAGATAATCAATAATGTTGGTCTGGAAGCCTTTCCTTTCCGCCCAGCGTAGATACATCCTCAACAGCATCTCGGCCCAATCCTGGGCCTCGGTCCCCCCGGCCCCGGCATGAATCGACAGAATCGCATTCATCGAGTCCTGTTCCGAACCGAGCATCATCTTCAGTTCGTCGGCACGTATGGAGACCTTGAGTGTTTCCAGTTCGGCCTGAATTTCATTCAGAACCCGATCGTCCTGCTCCTCCGCCGCAATGCCGGCAAGCACCTTCAAATCTTCGAGATTGCTCTTCTGAGCCTTCCATTTATCGACCGCGTCCGTCAGTCGGCTTTTTTCCCGGAGGATGGCGCTTGCCTTCTCCGGTTCGTTCCAAAAACCTTCTTTTTCGGACATTTTTTGCAATTCCCGAATGCGCAATTCTTTTTCAGGAATGTCAAAGGCAGGCTCCGAAATGTTCTATTCGCCGGGCCAGATCCCCTATGGTTTCACGAATTCCTTCGAGCATGGTTCCTTCTCCTTTTTTGTATCCATTCATGAATGATCAGAAGTATCCCACCCAGATAAACAAGCCAATCACCATATGCAGCATACAGGGTCTTTTCGTCAATGAATTTTACCTTTCCCCTAACGACCGTCCGTTCAAACAATTTTGTTCCGGAGCGAATCGTTCCCATCGGGTCGATAATCGCACTGATCCCGGTATTGGCTGCACGAACCAGATAGAGACGGTTTTCAACAGCCCGAAAAACCGCCATGGAAAGATGCTGGTACGGTGCCGAGGTGGTTCCGAACCACGCATCATTGGTGATGTTGACGAGCATATCCGCATGTTTTTGTTTATATGCCCTTGCGGCGTCCGGGAAGATGACCTCATAGCAGATCAGAACACCGAAACGACGATCCTGATTTATAAGCGGTTCGAATCCTTTCCCGGGTCTGAAATCCCCGACCCCAACAACGAGTTTGCCGATAAAGGGGAAAAGTTGTCTCAACGGGACGTACTCACCGTAAGGCACCAGATGGACCTTGTCGTATCGTCCTCCGATTTTGCCATCGGATCTCAGCAGATACGCGCTGTTCATGTAGGACTTGATCCCGTTTTTTTCCTCATACCGGGGGCTTCCGAATATCAGTGTTCGACCGGATATTTGGGCAATATCCATAATCTTAGCCCGAAGCGGATCGGGATGTTCAAAATAGAAAGGTGCCGCGGTCTCCGGCCATATAATCAGTCCCCCCTCCGCGGGGACGGATTGAAGGGAAAGAGATCTGTAAACGTCCAGCGCCTCCTCTTGGAAGCGTTTGTCCCATTTGATGTTCTGATCAATGTTCCCCTGCACAAGCGAGACTTCCACATTAGGTTCATTTTTCAAAGAATCCTGAATTTGAATCGTACGAAAATGTCCGTATAGGAAGATGACGGCAAGAAGGGCGAGTGTGACGGTGATTTCAGCCGCTGGAGATCTTCCGCCCCTGAACCGTGCCGCTAAGGTGTTGTACAGAACCACATTGACCAGGACGATGACAAATGTAATTCCGTATGTGCCGACAACATCGGCCATCTGAATGAGCTCTTTGTTGAGATATTGCGAATATGCCAGTGTTTCCCACGGGAAACCCGTCAGCAGGTGAGAGCGGACATATTCTAAAACGGTCCATAACAAGGGGACTGTCAAAAAAACGGGGCTCCCCCTGAACCTGAGAAATGCGACTCCCATGCAAAAAAAAGCTGTGTACAGGCTCAGGTATGCTGCCAAGAGCAGCATGATGAAGATACCGGCATAAAGGGGAAGATATCCATATTGAACAATCACATAAGAAATCCAGTAGAGGATTCCCACATGCGCGGTCAGGCCGGCGATAAAACCGATTTTGAATCCTTCGGCGGGTTTTGACTTTTGAAGGGCATGGAGCAATGGAATCAGCGCAAACCATGCCAGGATTCCGCTGCCATACTTTGGAAAGGAGAGGAAAAGGAGCAGGCCGGAGAGAACGGCCATCGGCATATTCGGAAATTTCTCCCAAACACTCTTAGGGAATGTCATTTCGATATCATAAGGATAATTTTCACCGCAAGCCCGTTGTCGGACATCGATCAGAATTTGCCATCCGAATAGAACAGGGGGTTGACCATGGTCGGTCAACCCCCTGTTGTCGATTGGCGGGGTCGATGGGACTTGAACCCACGGCCTCCGGCGTGACAGGCCGGCGTTATAACCAGCTTAACTACGACCCCGTATCCAGAAACCCCTTGCCCTAAAACCCGAGCCTGCCGCTTACCTTGA
>JAXDCM010000183.1:0-6720 GCA_034677965.1 Syntrophales bacterium | reverse complement strand
TCCTTTTTGTCCAGCACGACAAAGTCCGGTTCCTTGCCCAGTGTGGGGAACGCGAATTTCATCAGGGCGTAAAACGTTCCGGAGAAGAAAGCGGCGGCCCAGCCGAACAGGAGTGTGTTCAGAAACGTTCTTCGCGTGATGAGGGAATACTTCAGTTTCATTTTCCCCCTCCCGGAAAGATTCTTTTGAAGCGTTCTTTCACCAGGGTCTTGCGCAGGCCGACGATTGCATCGGTGGGCCGCACGTCCTTCGGGCACGCGTCGATGCAGCGAAAGACGGTATCGCAGCCCCACACCCCCCTTTCGTCGTTGACGATTTCGAGGGCATCGGGCGGCCGTTCATCCCGGGAATCCAGGACGAACCGCTCCAGCTTGGCCGCGGCCGCGGGGCCGATATAGTCCGCCTGCCGCGAGGGGACCGGACAGGCCCCGTAACAGCAGGCGCAGAGAATGCAGTTGACGTACTGGTCGATCCTCGCGCGTTCCGCCTCGCTCTGCGGGATTTCCTTCTCCGGGTCGGGCGACTTTCGGATCAGGTAGGGTCGGATCTTTTCGTACATCTGCCAGAACGGCGTCATGTCGACGACCAGATCGCGGATCACCTCGAAGTTGGGCAGGGGTTCCAGGATGATCGTGTCGGTGTTGAACGTGGCCACCTGCGTCCGGCAGGCAAGGTCGATCTTTCCGTTGATGACCATGCCGCAGGACCCGCAGACGGCGGACCGGCAGGAGGAGCGGAAGGCGAGGGTCCCGTCGATCTCGTCCCGGATCCGAAGCAGCACCGCCAGCACCGTGAGGCCCGGAATGACCTGAATCCGGTAGCTGGAAAAGCGCGGGCCGATTCCCGGTTCCGTTGCGTCGTAACGGAGGATTTTAAAGGTGTACGCACTCTCCCTGATCAATGTTTGTTCCCCCGTAGTCCCTGTTCGCCGTCGTCAATACTTTCTCTCGACCGGCTGATACCGTGTAATGACCACATCCTTGAACGAGATGACGGGCGCGCCGTCCGCCCCCCGAGTGGCGATGGTGTGTTTGAGCCAGTCGCGGTCGTTCCGGGTCGAAAAATCACTCCGGTAGTGGGCTCCTCGGCTCTCCTCCCTCAGCAGTGCTCCCAGGATGATCGTGTGCGAGACCTCCAGCATGTACTCCAATTCCAGCGCGACGGTCAGTTCGTAATTCATGTGCCGGACCGGCGAGGAAACGCCGATGTCCCGATAGCGCTCCTTGAACCCGTTCACGCTTTCCAGGGCCTGCTCCAGCTCCGTGCGGGTCCGGAAAATGCCGACCTTCTCGTTCATGACGGCGCCGAGATCCGCCTGCAGCCGGTAGGGCCTCTCCCGGCCGAGCTCGGTCAGACGCCGCATCTTTTCTTCGACCTCTTCCTTCAGCCGCAGCAGGGGTTTTTGATCCGGCGGGGGGAGGTGGGGCAGATCCTCGGTGATCGCCCGCGCCGCCACCTTTCCGAAAACGATCGTTTCCAACAGCGAGTTGCCGCCCAGGCGGTTGGCGCCGTGAACGCTGACGCAGGCGCATTCGCCTCCGGCATAGAGGCCCCGGATGTCCGAAGCGCACCGCTCGTTGACATCGATTCCCCCCATCGAATAGTGCTGGCACGGCATGATCGGGATCGGTTCGAGAACGGGATCGATTCCGATGAAATCGATGCAGATGTTCCGGATGCCGGGAAGCCGTTCCAGGATCTTCTTTTCCCCCAGATGGCGGATGTCGAGCTGGATGTATTTCCCCAGCGGGTGATCGAACCCGCGCCCCTCGTTGATCTCCGTCTGGATGCACCGGGAGACGATGTCCCGGGGCGCCAGCTCCATGGCCGAGGGGACATACCGCTGCATGAAGCGTTCATGCTGGTTGTTGAACAGGTATCCCCCCTCGCCGCGGCATCCTTCCGTCATCAGGATGTTGGTGCCGATCAGCGATGTGGGATGGAACTGGACGAATTCCATATCCTTCAGCGGTGCGCCCGCCGCATAGGCCATACCGATGCCGCTGCCGTTATTGATCAGCGCATTCGTGGAGTGCTGATAGACCCGCCCGTATCCGCCGGTCCCGAAAAAGGTCGCGTCGGCGGCAACGGGGATCAGCTCGCCCCGGGTCTGATCCAACGCGATGACGCCGTGGCAGCGGCCCCCTTCGATGCACAGCGCGGCCACGAACCATTCGGGATAGATCTTGACCCCCTTGGCGACCGCCCGTTCGTACAGCGTGTTGAGCAGCGCATGCCCGGTGATATCGGTGCAGTAGCAGGTCCGCGGATAGCCGGCGCCGCCGAAGGGACGCTGGGCGATGGTGCCGTCGGGAAAGCGGCTGAAGGGGCATCCCCAGTGCTCCATCTCGTAGACAATCTTGATGGCCTCCTTGCACATGATCTCGACGGCGTCCTGGTCGGCCAGAAAATCGCTCCCCTTGATCGTATCGTAAGTGTGCTTTTCCCAGGAGTCGTCCCGGCTGTCGGGATTGTTGGTCAGGGCGGCGTTGATCCCCCCCTGTGCGGCGATCGAATGGGAGCGTGTCGGATAGACCTTCGAGATCAGCCCCACGTTGAAACGGTCGCACAGGCCGACAGCCGCCCGAAGCCCCGTGAGACCGCCGCCGACAATGAGGATATCGTGATTCAGCATGCCCGCGCCCTATGAAAACCGGAAATAGAGAATGATCAACGCGATGGAAATGATGCCCGCGGCGATGTTTGCCGCCCAGAACAACGGCTTTTCCTTGCGGCAGCCCAGGTCAATGGCCACGGTTCTGAGGCCGTAGATGCTGTGAAAGGTGAACAGGACCAGAATGAGGATGTCCAGTACGGGGTGCCGGTGCAGGCTGAGCGCCCAGTCGGGTTTCTGGTCTTTTGTGAAGAGGAAAAAACTGGTGAGGATCTTGATGCCGAACAGAATGATCAGGGTCACGCCGCTGATGCGGTGAAAGAGCCAGATGAACATACGCCCCCCTGTCTGATGTCAAGAAAGCAACGGGTTTGGATGTCAACCCCGGGGCCGCTCCCGGCCCCGACGGATCATCTCACGTGTTCAGGGTTCCTAACAGCTAATTCCCGGTCTGTCAAGCGGGGACTTCTGTTGTTCTTCAGCGTGATGTTTTCAGGTGCCGTTATGTTTTGCCGGCCGAATGCAGTACCTCCCGGACGCGCCGGCCGATTTCGGCGGGGTTTTTTTCCACCAGAACGCCCGCCCCTTCGAGGGCCTTGAATTTCTCGGCGGCCGTTCCTTTTCCGCCGGAGATGATCGCGCCGGCGTGCCCCATCCGCCGCCCCGGGGGCGCTGTCCGTCCGGCGATGAAGGAAACCACCGGCTTCGTCACATTCCCCCGGATGAACTCGGCCGCCTCCTCTTCCGCTGTTCCTCCGATCTCGCCGATCATCACGATCGCCTCGGTTTCGGGATCTTTCTGAAAAAGCTCCAGCAACTCGATGAAACCGGTGCCGACAATCGGGTCCCCGCCGATGCCGATCGAGGTGGACTGGCCGATCCCGAGTTCGGTCAATTGCCAGATCATTTCGTAGGTCAGGGTCCCGCTGCGGGAGATGACGCCCACGTTTCCCTTTTGATGGATGAAATTCGGCATGAAGCCGACCTTGCCGACGCCGGGGGTCGCGATCCCGGGGCAGTTCGGCCCGATCATCCGCGTGCCCGATCCTTTCAGAGCCTGCTTCACGCGGATCATCTCCGCAACCGGAATCCCCTCGGTCATGCAAACAATCAGTCCGACCCCGGCCTCGATGGCCTCGAAGATCGCATCCGGCGTGAAGGCCGCCGGCGTGTAGATTCCCGAGACATTGGCCTGCTGTTTTTCGACGGCATCGCAGACCCGGTCGTACACGGGAATCCCGTCCAGGTCCGTTCCTCCCTTTCCGGGCGTGACCCCGGCCACGACCCGCGTTCCCATCTTCACCGACTCGCGGGCGTGAAAGCTTCCCTCCGAGCCGGTGATCCCCTGAATGACGATGCGCGAATCCTTGTCCAACAGTATGGCCATCCGTGTTTCTCCTTCAGGCGCGTGCCTGTTTCCGGCGACCCGGCGCCGTTTTCATCCCAGCAGCGCCACGGCCTTTTCGGCCGCCTCGTAGAGTCCGTCGGCCACCGTGAACCGTAGGCCGGAGTCCCGCAGCATCCGCCGCCCCTCCTCCACATTGGTCCCCTGCAGCCGGACCACCATCGGCAGCTTGAGGTCGATGTTTTTGGCCGCCTGGATCAGTCCGGCGGAGACGCGGTCGCAGCGCAGGATGCCGCCGAAGATGTTGATCAGGATGCATTTCACGCTCGGGTCGGAGGTCAAGATGCGAAACGCCTTTTCGATCTGTTCCGCCGAAGCGCCGCCCCCCACATCCAGAAAATTCGCCGGCTCCCCCCCGGCCATCTGGATCAGGTCCATCGTCGTCATCGCAAGCCCCGCCCCGTTGACCATGCAACCGACGTTGCCGTCCAGTTTGATGTAGTTCACGGAGGCGTCTTTCGCAATGACCTCCAGCGGATCCTCCTCGTCCGGGTCCCTGAGCTCACGGATCTCCGGGTGGCGGTAGAGTCCGTCGTCGTCGAAGTTGATCTTCGTGTCGAGCGCCAGAAGGCGGCCGTCTTCGGTGACCGCCAGCGGGTTGATCTCCACAAGGGAGCAGTCCTTTTCGAGAAAGAGGCGGTAGAGGTTCCGGACGATTTCGGCAAACACCTTTCGCTGCTCCGCGTCCAGCCCCAGAGGCGCGGAAAGCTTTCGGGCCTGGAACGGGCTGATTCCGACGACGGGATGGACTGCGCACCGGACGATTTTTCCCGGGGCGGTCGCCGCCACCTGTTCGATGTCCATGCCGCCCTCCGCCGAGGCCATAAACACAACGCATTCCCTTCCCCGCGACCGGTCCACGACAAGGCTCAGGTAAAGCTCCTTGCGGACGGCATGGGCCTCTTCCACCAGGGCCCGGCGCACCTTTTTCCCCTTGGGGCCGGTCTGATGGGTCACCAGTTGCATCCCAAGGATCGCCCGGGCGGCATGCAGCGCCTCGTCCGGCGAGGCGGCCGTCCTGACGCCGCCTCCTTTTCCCCGGCCTCCCGCGTGGATCTGCGCCTTGATGACGGCCCTGCCCTTCAACTGTTCCGCCGCGTGGCGCGCGGTGTCCGGCGTGGAAGCCGCCTTGCCGCGCGGAACCGGGATGCCGTAACTGCGCAGCAGCTCCTTCGCCTGAAATTCGTGGATCTTCATCTTTTCCCTCCGGGGCTTTGTCGTATCGGACGGCTCTGCGACGGGGCAGGTCTAACTCTTTCAGCGCAGCGGGACCCTGACGGGGGCGGGGACGTCAATCCCCGAGTCCCTCGGTCAGCTTCAGCCCGAGATCGAGGGCCCGGCGGTTCATCTCGAGGAAACTGGCGGGTATCTGCGTTTCCAGGACCTTCATGATCGATTCGGGTCGGACCAGCTTCGTCAACCCGAGGACGGCGCCGAGCATACAGATGTTGAAGACGATCGGGCGGCCGATCTTTTCCATCACGGTCTCGTACATCGGCAATTCCACCTGCCGGGCATCCACCTTTTTCCCCAGTTTGACGTAATGGGTATCGGTGAGCAGCAACCCGCCCGGGCGGAGGATGGAAAAATAATTCGCGTAGGACTGCTGGGTCAGGCATATCAGTACGTTGGGCTGGATCACCTTCGGATAGTGGATCGGGGATTCCGCGATGATGACATCGGAGCGGGTCGCGCCGCCCCGCGCCTCCGGGCCGTAGGATTGTGACTGGACGGCGATGAGATTCTCGTACAGCACGGCCGCCTCGGCCAGAATGATCGCGGCCGTGATCACCCCCTGCCCCCCCGAACCGGAAAAGACCAGCCTGCATCGCTCCATCGTCATTGACCTTTCATTGCCCGATCGATGATCTTCTGATACTCGGCGCAGTACTCCGGCATCTCCTTCTTGACGAAAACCCCCCTCTCGATCAGCGAAGGATTCTCCTGTTTCGCCTTCGAGCCGATCGGGGTGGTCCCCGTTTTCAGGTTTTCCATCATCTTCACCACGCTTCCCTCTTTGTTTTTCCGCCCGAAGTACGTCGGGCAGGGGGTCATGACTTCCACGACGGAAAATCCCCTATGACGGATCGCCTCCTCCAGGATTCCGGGAAGCTGCTGAACGTGGTAAGCCGTCGCGCGCGCCACAAATGTGGCTCCCGCCGCCATGGCGAGCGTGACCACGTCGAATTCCTGGTCGATGTTCGTATACGGGGCGGTCGTCGCCATGGTGCCGTGTCCCGACAGCGGTGAAAACTGCCCGCCGGTCATTCCGTACACGCGGTTGTTCATCACGATCGCCGTCATGTCGACGTTCCGCCGGCACGCGTGAATGAAGTGGTTCCCGCCGATGGAGAGCGCGTCTCCGTCTCCCATCGGCACCAGCAGGGTCAGGTCCGGGCGGCTCATTTTCACTCCCATGGCGAACGCGAGCGCCCGTCCGTGAATCGTGTGCAAGGTGTGAAAATCGAGGTACCCTGCAATCCGCGAGGAACAGCCGATCCCCGATACCATGACGATGTCGTTCTTCCTCAGACCGAGCCCCTCCACCGCGCGCACCAGACTGTTGAGCACGATGCCGTGCCCGCAGCCCGGGCACCAGATGTGAGGGAAAAACCTCTCCCGGATATAATCCTTGACGGCCATGTCAGACTCCTTTGCCCTGGATCAGCCGGAGGATGTTGCGGATATCGATCGGCGTGAT
>JAXDCM010000182.1:0-14095 GCA_034677965.1 Syntrophales bacterium | reverse complement strand
GCGACGAATATGCGGAATCTGCGCCTGGCGGAAGGATTGCCAGAAGAGATACAGGATCACGACGGACTCTTTTCTGAACGTCAATTGTCCCGATTACACGAGGGATCTGTCGATCAAGGAAATCCCGATCGAAGGCTTGGAAGACGAACGGACCGTCATGGACCGGATGGTCGAGCAGCAGTTGAAAAAATGGCGGGGCCTGATCGAGGACGGCATGGATGTCTTCGACTACGGCCTCGAAAGGGAGAAGGTCAGGGGCGGTCCGGTCATCACCATCTCGCGGGAGCCCGGCAGCGGCGGCAGCGAAATTGCCAGAAAGCTGGCCAAGGATCTGTCCATGGACCTCATGGGCGGCCAGATTATCCAGCATGTTGCCGAGAGCGCCAAGATGAGCCGGAAGGTCATCGAATCCCTGGACGAGAAGGAGGTGACGCTCCGGGACTCCTTTCTCACCGCGCTGTTTCGGGACCGCCACCTCTGGCCGGACGAATACATGCAGCACCTGACCAAGGTGATCGGCACGATCGGGAGATACGGCAATGCCATCATTGTCGGCCGGGGCGCCAACTATATCCTGCCCCGGGCCAACACGTTCCGGGTCCGGATCATCGCTCCCCCGGAGGACCGCATTCGGTATGTCATGGAAGACCGTGGGTGCGTCCGGGCGGAGGCGGAGCAGTACGTCCTCAAGACGGAAAACAACCGCAAGGCCTTCATCCGGAAGTATTTCAACGCCGACTGTGCCGATCCGAACCAGTATGACATCCTGATCAACACGGGAGGCACGACGATCGAGGGAGCCGCGGAAGCGATCAAAATCGCATTCAAGATGAGACGAAACAGGTAACCGGCTATTTGAACACGAACTTGCGTCGGCATGAAAGAGTGGAAACAGACCGCATGAACTTCAAATGGATCCGGCCCGGCATATCACAACTCCGGATCGGCAAAGGAAGGAGCGACCCATGAAAAGAAAAACCGGCAAGGAAAAGGATGCGGGCGGACGCGACAAAGTCCGCGGGAAGACAACGGAACGGCACATCGCTTCGGGGGAATCCGATCATCTGCTGCATAACACCATTCAGGGTTTTTCCATTCCCGCTTTCGTGATCGGAACGGACCACAAGGTGATCTTCTGGAACCGGGCCCTGGAGCGGCTCAGCAAGATTCCGATTCGCGAGGTGGTCGGCACGAACAGGCACTGGAAAGCCTTCTACGCGGAGGAAAGGCCCTGCATGGCGGACCTGCTCGTAGACGGCACGGTGGAGCGGATCCCGAAGTGGTACGAGGGAAAATACACGAAATCCGATCTGCTGGAGAATGCCTATGAGGCGACGGACTTCTTTCCCAACCTCGGGGAGAACGGCCGCTGGCTCCGGTTCACCGCGGCCGCGCTCAAGGATGCGAAAGGCCGCCTCGTGGGCGCCGTGGAGACCCTGGAAGATATTACGGAGCGCATGTCCGCCGAACTGGCGATGCGGGAAAGCGAGCAGCGGCTTTTCAGCGTCATCGAGGGGTCGCCCATCGCGACCTTTGTGATCGGACTCGATCACAAGGTGATCTACTGGAACCGGGCGCTCGAACAGTTGAGTCGGATCCCGGCGGAAGAGGTGATCGGCACCAACCAGCACTGGCGCGCCTTCTATGCCAAGGAGCGGCCCTGCATGGCCGACCTTCTGGTCGATCAGTCCCTGGACACCATCCCGGAATGGTATCGTGGCGTCTCCCGGTCCAAGCTGCTCGATGAAACTTTCGAGGCGGAAGGTTTCTTTCCCGATCTGGGCGAAAGCGGCCGCTGGCTCCGGTTCACCGCCGCGGCCATCCGGAGCTCCAAGGGTGTCCTGGTCGGTGCGATCGAGACACTGGAGGATTTTACCGAGCGAAAACTCACGGAGCAGAGACTGCTGGAAAGCGAGAAGAGACTGAACAGCATTTTTCAGGGTTTTTCCATCCCCGCTTTCGTGATCGGAAAGGACCATAAGGTCATTCTCTGGAATCGCGCCCTGGAAAAACTGAGCAAAATACCCGCCGAAGAAATGATCGGGACCAACAAGCATTGGCGGGCCTTCTACGCGAAGGAAAGGCCCTGTATGGCCGATCTGCTGGTGGACAGCGCGGCGAAGAACGTTTCCAAGTGGTATTCCGGAAAATACCGCAAGTTCGACATCACGGAAGACGCCTACGAGGCGACGGATTTCTTCCCCGACCTGGGCAAAAAAGGGTGCTGGCTTCGCTTTACGGCCGCCGTCATTCGGGACAGTCATGGGGAACTCATCGGAGCCGTAGAAACCCTGGAGGACATAACGGAACAAAAGGAAGCGGAAAACGCCCTGAAAGCCGGAGGTTCGAAAAAGAGCTGATTCCAGGCAAGAAATAAAACGCGCGCATCGATGAAGCGGATCTGTTGACGGGGAGCCCAACCATTCTGCGGACATCAAGGAGGTAAGACCATGAAATCATACGCTTCGAAACTGATCGAAATTACGGATAGACACGCGGAGGCCATCGCCAAGCAGTGGTACAACAACATCAAAATGAATCCGAGAACGCCGTACTATCACAAGATGCCAGAAGAAAAGGCCGTCCTGCAGGCAATGAACTACTACAGCCGTTTCGTTCAGCTTTTCCTCTCGGATTCGCCCTTCGAAGAGGCACAAGTCCTGTTCGCAAAATACGCGGAAGACAGCTTCGGTTCGCGCATCCCCTTGCCCCAGTTGATCTATGCCATTACGCTGATGCGGCGTCACATGTGGCTGTTTACACAGTATCAGACCGTATTTACAACGGCAGCCGAACATCACCAGGCAACGGAAAGCCTCAACCGGACGATCCTGATGTTCGATTACGCGACCTATGTCATCGTTTCCAAATATGAAGAACTGCTTCGAAAGGAGGTGGAGGATCAATTCAAGGCATTGAAGGTCAAGAATCCGCCGTCCTTGTGGTGGGGCGCCGCCGCGAAATAGCTGCCGGGACGGCGGCGGAAAGATCCGCCGCCGCGGCTGAGATTCATCTTTCCAACCTCATAAGGCGCGGGGACCCGTGATGTCCGTTCAGGGCGACGACAGCGCGGGACCCGCCCGGTGAGCGAGTGTTGAACATCATTTGCGCGATCCCGCCTTGACATGCCTCTTCTCTTCCCCTATATTTCGACCCGGACCGAGAACCGCAATCTTCCGAATTTCAATTTGAGGACCGTCCGGAAAAGATGACCCAGCGCGATCCAAAGGAAACGGAGAGATTCCTCAGTCAGGCGCAATTCTACCTGGACAATGCACTGTACCGGGAAGCGGAAGACTTTGCCGAAAGCAGGCTCAGAGACCTGCCGAAGGACGTTGACGCACAGACGGTTCTCTGCCAGGTCTGGATGAAAACGGGCAGGATTCACAGGGTCAAAGAACTTCTGGGCGAGGTCGAGGACACCATCGCCGCGTTGTCCAAATTCCATCTGGTCATGGGGGATGTCTGCCGCAAGGGCGGGCTGACACAGGAGGCGATCCGGTTCTACCGACGATTCACCGCCCTGAACCCCGGTTCGGAGCGTGCAACGGAGGTTTCCTGGAAGCTCCGCACGATGGAATCCGAACCGGGCGAGCCGCTTTCCCCGGCCCCGGGAGACGGCACGGAAGACCAAGCGGAAGGCGCTCAGATATCCTCGGATCTGTACACGCTGACCCTGGCCGAACTCTACATCCGGCAGAATCACCAGGACATGGCCCGTGAGGTCCTGAATGCCATCCTCCAGAAAGAGCCGGACAACCGGAAGGCGGCGGCCATGATCCGGGATCTCGACCGGATCGGGAAGGACCGGGCCGATCAGGAATTCGCCCGGGAGCGAAAAAAACGGCTCATCGGTGAACTGGGGAAATGGCTGAACAACCTCCAGAGGACGAGCGGAACGCCGATTTCATCGCCTGCCGCAAGGAAATAACGGAACCCTCCTTCCAACAGACCGATTCCTCACCGAATCCGAATTGTTAGACGCTATCCCGGCCTCGGAAAGAACGGTCGTCCTTTAAATCATGTCCGATGATGTTTTTGATGAATCTTCTTTTATTTTTTTCATGATTGCCAAAGCCACGCAATGGGAGTAAAATGAACGTGGCAGTTGGAGTGCGCACTCCAGAAAATCCGATTGGGAAGGGAGGTGAGTTTATGTACTTCATGATGATCTGCACGTGGGACCACATGGACGAGAGGGAGGTGAGGACAAAAAGGGTGACATGGAACTGGCCGGAGGACGTGAAGGTGATCTCCGAGTTTTACGATCTCCAGGGCTGCCGGACCATTTACGTGGTGGACACGGACGCGAAAGGCCTGATTGCGACGCGGGCCGCCTGGATCGACCTTCTGTCATTCGAGATATTTCCCGTGTATCCCATCGGCGCCACGAAGGACGCGCTCATGAAGAAGTGAGAAAGGGTTCGATGGGGAATCGTAAATCACCCTGAAGAAAGGAGGCCTGCCATGTCTACACTGGAATTGACACCGGACGAGGGAAAGGCGCTTCTGGAGTTTCTGGAAAGGTACCTATCCAACCTGCGGATTGAGATCGTCAACACGGAAGACAGGGAATTTCGCAGGAGCCTCAGGCAGCGGGAAGACATCATCCGGGCAATCACCGGGCGGTTAAAAGAGAAGGGGATTTGATGAATATCTTCGATTTTTCGGGATGGTTCTGCCGTGGGGAAGATGAAAAGGCCGCAATGCCCCCACCGGCCAGAGCCATCCCCGCCTTGCGCTCCCATTTGACGCACACACCCTGAGCCTTCACTCCGTTTCCACGGTCGCCACTATCTGCACACCCTTTTCTTCAACCTTTCCACAAACGAACCGGGGATGATATTCCTCCAGCCGTCTAGATCGCTCAGGTTATCCGAATAATGAATTCGCCCTTCCCCGTCGTAATGGGAGGAGGTGATGACGCGCACCCGGCCCTCCATGCATTGGATCTCCAGGAACACGGCAACATCCGACAGGATCCCGGCTTCCTGATGGCTGTTGATGCTTTGCAGGGACAGGATCATTCTTTCCCTCACCGCATCGTCCTTGCCCAGCTTGGCGACCATCCACACCCGGACTTTGTCGGACGACTTCCTCACGCTGTCCCGGTCATAGTAAAATGCGCCTCCGTCCCCGTACCGGACAATCTCGATCAGCCGTTCCGCCCGGGCATCTTCCGGGAACCCGGACAGCCCCAAGGCCGCCGCAAGAAACAACCAGGCCGCCGTTCTGTACCATGACGGGCGCAGTGCCGCCCTTCCGCTCATCGACAAACCGTCCTTTTCAAGACATCCTGGAACGTGCCCGGCAAAATGACCTCCCATTCACCCGGAGCGGGACCGGTCCAGCGGTAAAGAACCCGTCCCTCCCGGTCGTAAAAAATGAAAGCGACTCTGCGCATCAGGTTCTTCCTGCATTGGATCTCCGACAAATCCTTTTTCAAGAACAGCTTCTCGCAACCCGGACAGTCGATCCGCTTTTTCAGCTCGGCGACCATGTCGAATTTGCGACGATCGGCATCGCTCCAGAGGGTCGACGTCCAGAGGGTGACCACGCCGGATTTTTTCTTCACGCTGGACCGGTCGTAGTAGAATACGCTTCCCAGGCTGTCGCTGCCGAACGCCACGAGGTCCTCCCCACGGGCATCACCGGCCGCGGCGGATAGAAAAGCGGCCGACAGCAGCAGTGCAAGAATAATTTTTCCGAATGACATGCGGTACATCCATTTTTACAGATGCCGTTTTACCGGATTTATAAAACCCCGCATCCTTGCGGACACCGGTTTTTCATTAGATATTTCCTGTGGTGTGAACCTACACGGTACGTAGCTGCAAGCATAGCACAAATCGATGCCGATGATCGGGCTTTTCTTCCGAACCTGGCTGTGTTAAGGAAGCAGCCTTCGGAAATCGACATTCGTTTGGCTCCGAACCGAAGCCGATCCGGAGATGTGCGGACGGGGAACACCCCCCCCCCGACATTTCGCACGCAGGTTCCCGTCCCGATTTCCGGAGACCGGGCGCAGAATGCGGTGCTGGAAACGTGGGCAGACCGGGGTTGGGTTCGTGGAATCCGGCAGAGGCAATGAAGGGTAATGGACCGATCATCATTCTCGGGGGAGGCGTCGCGGGCCTCTCGGTGGGATACTACGCGAAGCTGGCCGGCATCCCCTTTTCTCTCTTCGAGAAGTCCAGCAGAGTCGGCGGCAACTGCATCACCCTGCGGCACGGGGACTTTCTGTTCGATTCGGGAGCGCACCGCATCCACGACAGCGACCCGCGAATTACCCGCGATCTCCAGGATCTCCTGGGAAAGGACCTGATGCGGGTGGAGGCGCCCAGCCGGATCTTCCACCAGGGGAATTTCATCGATTTTCCCCTCTCCCCGCTGAATCTCCTTTTAAAACTGGGAGTCGCCCAGTCCCTCCGGGCGGTCCGCGATCTGGCCCTCGGGCGGATGACCGTTCGGGACCGGCTGAGCAATTTCGAGAGTTTCGCCCTGGCGACGTACGGTCGGACCGTTGCCGAGAAATTTCTGCTGGGCTATTCGGAAAAGCTGTGGGGCCTGCCCGCGGCCCGGCTGTCGCCGAGCATCGCCGGTAAAAGGCTGAAGGGGCTGGACATTCGGACATTCGTCCGCGAAGCGGTTTTCGGAAAAAGGGCCAAGACGGACCATCTCGAAGGGATGCGTTTTTATTACCCCCGCGGCGGATTCGGAGAAATTCCGCGACGGCTGGCCGAATCCTGCGGACCGGAACGGATCTTCCTGAATTCGGAGGTCAACCGCGTCCTCCACGAGGGCGGACGCCTGGTGGCTGTCGGAATCGACGGCAACCGGATCGTCGAGGTCGGGCAGGGGCAGGTGGCGTCGACCCTGCCCGTCGGATCGCTGATCCGGGCACTGGAACCCCGGGCGCCGGAGCCCATCCTTCGAATCGCCGGGGCCCTGCAATACCGGCACATGGTCCTCGCGGTTTTTTTCGTCGACCGCCCGTCGTTCACGAAAAACGCCACGATCTACATTCCGGACCCGGACCTGCCGTTCACTCGGATTTACGAGCCCAAGAACCGCTCCGCCGCCATGTCGCCGCCGGACCGGACCTGTCTGGTGTTCGAGATCCCCTGCCGGAAGACGGATGCATGCTGGACGACGGGCGACGAAGAGACGCTGGACCTCGTCCACGCTCAGGTGATCCGGAAAAAATGGCTGGAGGATCGCGAGATCGCCGGCGGTCTCGTCTACCGCTTCGAGTGCGCCTACCCGATCCTGGAGAACGGCTACGAACGGAAACTGGACGTCCTGCTCGAATACCTGAGCGCCTTCCGCAATCTCCATTCCGCCGGCCGGAACGGTCTGTTCGCCTACTCCTGGCTTCCCGACATCATGCGGACCGGCAGGGACATCGTCGGGAGCGTGGCCGCCGCGGAAGGGGCGGCTTTGCGTGAATAGCCCGCGCACCTTCCCTTCGCTTCCGGTCCGAACGGATTTCCGCTCCCTTTCCGGCCGAGCGCCATCGCCGGTTCGCACATCCGAACCCGGATCAAGGTTTTCATGAAGCCCGACGCCAGAAGGCTGCTCAACGCCGCCTTTGCCGCCGCCGGCATCCTGATCCTTGCCGCGCTGATTCTGAAGGTCGGCCTGGCCGGCTGGGAAAAGCTGCTGCGGGGCATGGACCCGGGCGTCCTCCTCTCGGCGGTCATGGCCTATGCGGCGGTCTGGGTGTTCCGGACGCTGCGCCTGAGGCGCATCATTCGGCATCGGGGAGGCAGGATTTCCGCCTGCCGGACATTCGAGATTCACGTTGCCGGCTTTGCGCTCAACGCGGTGCTGCCCGCCAAGGCCGGCGACGTGGCCACGGTCGGATTCCTGAAAAGGGAAGGGATCGAAATTGCCACCGCCGCCGCCATCGTCGTTCAGACCCGAATCCTCGACATCCTCGCACTGGCCCTGGTGATGATTCCCTCCTGGTTCCGGCTGGCGGGGAAAGACGCACCGCTCTGGATGGTCTCGTCCTTCCTGCTCTGCCTCCTGCTGGTCGCCGTCCCGTTCGGCATCGTCTGGGCGGACCGGGAGCGGCGGGTCTCGCGTTTCTTCGATAGAGCGGGGATGAACTCCGAACGGCCCTTTCGGAGTCGGGCCCTTGCCAAGATGGGCGAAGCCTACGACGCGTTTCACGCCATGGCGAGGGACGGGTGGCTCATGGCGGTTTCCGTCCTGTATTCCGTCATCGTCTGGCTGTGCGAAGGCGGGGTCTGCTACCTGCTGTTTCAGGCGCTGGGGGTCGGCGTTTCCCCCGAGGCTGCCGTTCTGGCGGTCGCATTGGGAAATGCGGGAAAGGGGTTCCAGGTCACACCGGGGGGAATCGGGGTCTATGAGGGGATCCTGACCGTCGTCCTTTGCGAATTCGGCGTGCCTTTCGACGCGGCGGCCGCGGTGGCCGTTCTCGACCACCTGATCAAGAAAGGGTTCAACCTGGCATTCGGGCTTTACGCGCTCGTGCGGTTGCGGGTCAGGCCGGGGTTCGGTTCCGGCGGCGCCTCCTCAAACTCCCTCAAGGCGAAATAGGCCCCGACAACCAGACAGCCGCTGGTGGTCAGCATCGTCCTGTGCAGGGACGACAGGAGATGCACCGTCGGATCATTCGGGATGAGCAGAAAAACCGTCACCATGCACCCGTAATAGACGCCGGCGGTCGCCAGGGCAGGCATCCAGCCGGCGGTCCGCCTTTTCGCGACCGTCATCAGAATGACGCCCGCGGCGAATGCGGCCAGGGACAGCCACACCGTGCTCTCCGTGTTGAACAGGGTCTCTTTCAGAATGAGCGGGAAGGAAACCCCGTCGGAAAGTCGGTTCATCATGCGGTGGAGCGCCGCGGCCGATCCGAGCTGCAGATCATTGGCCAGCCCCCATTTGTGCTTGTAGAAAACCGACCAGACGGCGGCGGGCACAAGAACGACAGCCAGCCAGGCGGCCCGGGCCGGGCCGAACGACTTTTTGAGCGCCGTGAAACCGAGCTTCCCCGTCCATATCCCCGTGGCCGCGATGGCGAATACGCCGATCAGCCCGACGAGGATGCCTTCATTCTTGATGTTGCCCGCCATCGCGAGGCAACTGATCCCCGCCATCAGATCGAGCATACGGCCCTCCACGAAATAACGGCCTAAAAGAAGCATCGAGACCGCCGCATAAAGGGCCACATAACCGTCCATCGAACCGCTCCACAGATACCCCTTCAGGCCGAAAGGGAAAACCAGCGCAAGCAACAGGAAGCTGAAGCTGCGCGACCAGAAGCTGAACACCCAGAACACCGGGGGGATGAGGACCAGAAAGAGGGAGAACTTGGGCATGTATTCGTTCCAGTAGCCGAGGACATGCGAAAGCTGCGCCGCCAGCGCGGGAATCAGATTCGGATAGTCCGCATGGGAGAACCGAAGGGATGGATGGTCCCAGCCCGCCGTCAGCCCGATGGATTCCGCCGACGCGATCATCTTGGCGTGAAAAAACCAGATGGAGCGCGCATCCCAGTCCTCCAGCGGCTCGATCAGGATGGTGAAATAGTACAGCAACGCAACGCAAACGGCCATGACGAGCGGAAACGGATCTTCATCCCGTTTGAACCGGAAGCGCCCCCGGCGCCGCACAAGGATTCGCACGGACGCGCATCCCGCAACCGCCGCACCCACCCACAGGCTCACCTGCAGCGACTGGACGGCGAGCAGGATCAGATGATTGGCGAGGAGCCCGGTGGTCAGGGAAAAGGCGATTTTTTCCAGCCGGGACGAAGGGTCGCTCTTCGGCACGACGGGGCCGGCCGCCGCAAACCCGACGCCGAGCAGAAACACGACGAAGGCAATGCTAACGGCAAAAAACAAGCGCGACCTCCTTCCTCCGCTCGATTTCCGTGCAACCGGATGTCGCCGGCTCGGAAACGAATCGGAATTCATGGCCGCTTGCTGAATCCATTCTTCTCGGCCACGCGGATTCTACGATCCGCTGATAGATGAGCGCTTCTTGCGCCGTCGCAATCCGTTCGGAGACCCGGTAATTGTCCAGCCGGTGCGTCCGAAGAAGCGCCAGCATTTCCCGAACGGACGCCGGCAGCACGTGCTGGCCGGCATTCGGCGTTTCCAGGTTCGATTGAAAAGTTTTGAAATCCCTTGCGGCATGAAGGGCGGACCGGAACACATTTTCGATGGATTTCCCGATGGGGGGGCGATGCAGAATCACGAAGACGGCGATCAAGACCGCGACCCAAATCTTTCGATGACTCAAGACGCCTTTATCGACACCGCCTTCCGTCCTCGTTTTCAATTCCGTGCGCCGCATCCGATATCCTCATGTACGGGTATTCCCCAAATGGAGGCACACGCTCCAACCTGGCAGATGTATGAGCGGTTCGCCTTTCCCGGGAATTGTCTGTCCACACATCTTTCCGCGCATTTCCGCCATCCAGGGTCGGTTTTCATTCCCGCACAGGTCTTCATGGCCTTTCGATTACTGTGCCGGTCCGGCAAAATCCCAACGGACGGATTCCGACGCGGATTGAAGGGCCAGGGAACATGCGCTACCGGCCGCGCGCGCAAAAACCTTTCCCGCTTCAGGGCAGTATGATCAACGGCGTGTGGCCCTCATAGACGAGTTCATTGATCAGCATTTTTCTGAAAAATTGCTCCAGAAACATTCTGGATCCCCTCTGGACCACGATAAATTCATTTTTCTTTTTCGAAATCGATTTTTTCAGGCCTTGCAGCGCATTGGCGGCTTTGAGAACTTCGAAGGAGGATTCCAGTTTGCCGGAATATAACGCCGTCAATTCTTTCAGGTACTTTTCCGTTGAAGCGGCATCGTCATCGGGCGTGATGATGGAAAAAAAATTAATTTTGGCCACTGTCCCCCCCGTGAGGTTCAGGAACTTGTTCAGCTCGAACACATTCAGGGGGTAATTTCTCTGAACCGAGACATGAATGGATTCGGGGGAACAACAATCCGCGTTTTTGGGCAGGGCGACAATCAGGTTGTCTATGCCGTCAATGATCGTGACCGCTTGACTTCCGATAAATAATTTTTTCAGCAGACCCGTCCCTTTCAACCCCAGGAACACCAGATTGTGGAAATGCTCCCTGAGTAACGGGCGCAATGCCAGAACCGGATGCCGTTCCGAAACCAGGCGCCTGACGGTCGTCCCTTCGGGCAGAACCGCCATCGCAAACTCCTTCAACTGCTTCATGGCCGTCCGCCGGGCGGAATCCTTCAGGATCACTTTGCTTTCCGGCGAAGTCATGACAGGTGTCACGGCCGTGATGCTGTGGAACAGAAGCATTTCCGCGCCGACTCTTTCGCTCCAGGCATGCGCGAATCGCAGAAGATGCTCGGAGTATGCCGAGAAGTCGATCAGTACGATAAATCTGTTTTTCATGCTCGATTTCAAAAGGAATGAACGCTCCCGGCATCGGGATTTAATCGGCTCGCAACGTTCCCCGAAAGCCGCTTGCCTCGCCTGTGTTTTTTTACGGTGATGACGTCGCGCTTCACCGGCCGCTGTTCTGCAAACCGCTCTTCAGAAGGCCCAGTTCATCTCTCAGCTTTTTGTTTTCTTCCTTCAATTGACGATTTTCCAGCAATAATTTTTGAATTTCGGATTTGCCCTCTGGAGTTTCCGCATGTCTCAGCAAAAACGTTTTCGTCAACTGGTCCAGATCCTGAGCGTTCTTCCGTTCCACGATGGGCAGGAAACGATGGAGGTCCAGCACGGGTCCGTACCGGAGCTGATCGAAATCCCTTCCCCGGTCGGAAGGGTCCCGATCAAGCGCACCCCCCCCCTCGACCGGCTTGCCGGCCTCGGGGTACTGCTCCATCAGAGCCGAAAAATTTCGGGCCTTCGCGATGCTTTTGGCGCTGTACATGCGGACCCGGGCCGGATCCAAATGGATATACGGCCCCATGATCGCCTCCTTTCGGATGAAACCGATGTTCCCGTAGTGACTCATCACATTAGCCATCAAAAGCGACATGTCCCCATCCGTTCCGGCTTCCGATGTTCTCAAATAGGGATCCACGGACGATTTGGTCTCCTTCAGCAGACGTGAATACTCTCTGAGCGAGATGGGCTTCTCCAGCCGGGCTTCCATCTTCTTGAGCGCGTAAAATGCGACTTTTTCAGACTGGGCCGCCGAAACCGCCGGAAGCGCCAGCAGGAAAACGACGATTGCGCAGGCAGGATATCTTTTCATGGACCATCTCATGGATCTTCTCCGCACACCTTTACGTTGGACAGACTTCTTCCGATCTCCCGCCCGCCTCCCGGAGGGCCGTCCCGGTGGATGCCTTCACGAAGGAACCTCGACCCTCCTGCCGCAGATCGCACCACATCTCTATGCGATCCATGCACTCATATCATTTCTTTTGCGTTTCATAAAGACTGCGTCGGACAGCCTCGCGATGATCCGCCGCGTCACCGCAGACCATTTGGTCGATTGCCGTCACCGCCTCGGCCAGAGCAACGCCCACTTCCGCTTCACCGGCGGCGACGACCTCGGCTCCCGCTTGACGGAGTGCAGAGGCCTCGCGCAGATGCGCGCAGCGGGCCAGAACGCGCAGCTCCGGATTGAGGAGACGCGCCTGCTTGATGACTTCGGCGGCCGCTTCAACATCGGCGCTCAGGATGAGGGCGCCTGCCGTCTCGATTCCCGCCTCAACGAGTGTTCCCGGCCGCAGGACATCGCCATACAGCGCGGCGTAACCCGCATTTCGCAACTGGCGCACGGTTTCCATGTTGAGGTCGATCACCGTGATTTCAGCGCCACGGTCCAGGAGCAGCCGGTGAACAATCCTTCCAACCGGACCATAGCCGACCAGAACACAGCGGTTCGGATCAACTTCGGCATGCGGCATCTTTTCAAACAGCACGGATCTGTCGGACCTGGATGATGCCAATCGGCGGGCCCATCGATAGATGTAAGGGTTCAAAGCGATGGAAATGATGGAGGCGGCCACCAGGGCGTTCCATCCGGCATCGCTGATGATTCCCAGTCCGAGAGCGACCGTGCCCAGGATGAAGCTGAACTCACCCACCTGCGAAAAGGCCGCTCCGATCGGGATCGCCGTCTCCTTGGGCTCGCCGAGGACGCGCACCGTCAGCATGGCGGCCAGAGGTTTGATGACGACCACCACAAAAAGCACCAGAGCGATGATCACGGGAACCTGCATCAGGCTCCTCGGGTCGAAGAGCATGCCGACCGACACGAAAAAAAGCACGGCGAACGCATCGCGCATGGGCAACGCGTCGTAAGCCGCGCGGGAGGAGAACTCGGAGCGCCCAACGGCCAACCCGGCGAGAAAAGCTCCCAGCGCCATCGACACTCCGAAGATCTTGGCGGCGCTGACGGCGGTTCCCACGGCAAGGACAAGCACCGACAGGGTAAAAAGTTCCCGCGAGCGGGTCTTGGCAATGTGATCCAACGCCCAGGGTATGACCCATTTTCCCGAAACCACCACGACGGCAACCAGACCCGCGATTTTGAATCCGGCCAGCCCGAGGACAGCTCCGACGCTCTGCCCTTGATTCCCGCCGCTGGGGGCAAACAGGATGGGCAGCAGAAGCAGGAGGGCCACGGTCAGGAGGTCTTCGACCACCGTCCAGCCGATCGCAACATGGCCGATTTTAGTGTGCAAGTCATGCCACTCGGTCAGAACCAGCGCCATCACGACCGTGCTGGCCACGGAAATGGACATCCCCAGGATGATTCCCGATGTCCAGTCCCAGCCCATCCCATGCAGCAGCACTGCCAGGACAGCCGTGGACAGGGTGCTCTGGATGAGAGCGCCCGGCACCGCCAGGCGCCACACCGAGATCAATTCCCGCAAATGAAAGTGCAGCCCGATACCGAACAAAAGCAGGATCACGCCGATCTCGGCGAACTGTTCGGCGATCGCGCGGTTCACGACGATGCCGGGAGTGAAGGGACCGAGTGAAGCTCCCCGCGGCAAGCCGCGGGGCATCTTTAGCGCAGCTTGAACTCAAGCTGCGCAGGCCCATGCGTGATATCTCTGTGATGCTGAATGTACCTCTCCACGACAGCACGAGTCATACGGT
>JAXDCM010000181.1:0-9386 GCA_034677965.1 Syntrophales bacterium | reverse complement strand
GCTGTTCGATCCGGGACGATATGCAGAAAATATTCCCAAAACTCGTTGAAGCGGACGCGTGGGTGATTGCGAGCCCCGTTTACTGGTTCACGATGTCCGCCCAGACAAAAACATTTATGGACAGGTGCTTTGCCCTTCCCGCCTATTCCGACGAACCGTTTCGAGGCAAGCGGCTCGCAATCGCCATGACGTACGGCGGTGAAGACCCGTTCGCGTCCGGATGTGTGAATGCATTGCGCACATTCCAGGATGCCTTTGCATACACGGAATCTGAAATAGTCGGCATGGTTTACGGCAGCGCAATGGAGGCAGGCGGGATTCGCAAAAACAAAAAGGTCATGAAAGAGGCTTTCGATCTGGGAAAAAGACTGGGGTCAAGCCTTTAATTCAATATGATGAAACACCCACAACCAAGAAAGTCACCGGCAGGTAGGTCAAGAAAATGTCGATCTTGCCGGGTAACATCTCCCCTTTGGACGAATCGCCACAAAAAACCCGCCATTTCTGGAGGGTTTTTGGACTGCCGAGGACACCCTCGGACTATCATCTGGCGGGAGAGGGTCATTCCAATTAACGTCGCATCACCTGGACATGTTTGATATTTTAAAAGGCATGATTTCATCCGTACCCTGAAAAATACCCCCATATGCCAACCTCTCCCGCTGTCTAATTGCCATATGTGTCTTATAATTTCAATCCCCAAAGAGATAAAAGAGAACCTCAAATGTGGGTGCATGCCGGTTTAAAAATGTTCAGTTATGGATATTTCAGGTTAACTAAAACAAATATTATCAAACCACCCCTTGACAATAGTTTAATAATGTGGCTTTATGATAACCATGGGTACTGAAAATAAGACAAAAATAAACCGTCTCATAGACCAGTGGACCGTGGGCGCTCCGAGCACTACATCCTCACTGGCTCACTCGGGCTTCAGCCGTGAACTGCTCGTCAAATACAAAAACAGCGGCTGGCTGGAATCCTTTGGCCGGGGCGCCTACATACGCTCTGGGGATAAGGTGGACTGGCCGGGCGCCCTTTACACGCTTCAGACGCAATTGGGGCTTCCCGTCCATGCCGGGGGGAAGACCGCCTTGGAACGCAAAGGCTACGCCCACTACCTACCGGCGAGTCAAAAGCGGGTATTCCTGTACGGTCCGCGAGGCCTCGCCTTGCCGGTCTGGTTCAAGGGTGATCGTTTCGGCGTGGATTTTGTCGTGACGCGGACGAACCTTTTTCCGGCCGATTTCCAAGATGGGTTCACCGAATTCAGGGAGAAGGATTTTCCTGTCCGGATATCGGCGCCGGAGCGGGCGATGCTGGAGATGCTTCACCTGGTACCACAGAAGGTCGGATTCGACGAGGCCCGTTTGGTCATGGGAAACCTGGCCACTCTCAGACCGGATCTGGTGCAGGGTTTGTTGGAGGCATGCCGTTCGGTCAAGGTGAAAAGGCTCTTCCTCTACATGGCCGAGAATCAAGAGCATGCTTGGCTGGCGAAGGTCGATCTGGCGAAGGTCGATCTCGGGCAAGGGAAACGAATGATCGTCCCCAAGGGCCGGTATGACGCGAAATACCGGATCACAGTTCCACTGGATCATGAAGGGATGACATCATGATCGACACCATGTACTTCAGACAAGCCGAACTGCTCCTGCGGGTCCTGCCCTTGGTCGATCGGGAAGCCGCCTTCGCCTTGAAGGGCGGGACAGCCATCAATTTCTTCGTCAGGGATTTTCCACGTGTCTCCGTCGATATCGACCTTGTCTATCTTCCCATCGGCGAGCGGGACTTGTCGCTCCGTGAACTCAGCACCGCCTTGGTCCGGATCTCCCGGGATGTCGAGACCCGGATCCCCGGGTCGAGGGTCATTCCCAAGAGACCAAAAGGAATCGATCTTTGGAGCGGCTGTTCGGTTCATCGAGAGGGCGCGACCATTAAGATCGAGCCGAACCTGGTCATGCGCGGTTCTCTCTTCCCGGCGGAACGCAGAACCCTTTCCCCAAAGGCTCAGAGTGTATTTGAGCTCTCCGTGGAATGTCGAACGCTTTCAGAAAACGAGCTGTACGCGGGGAAGATCTGCGCTGCCCTGGACCGCCAGCACCCGCGAGACCTTTTCGATGTCTTGATGCTTTTCCGGCACGCGCCCTTTGATGACGCCCTGCGAAAAGCGTTTATCGTCTACTTGATCTGCAATGATCGGCCAATGGTGGAGCTGCTCAATCCGGGATTTAACGATATCCGGCCGGTTTTCGAAACCGAATTCCGCGACATGGCATTGGAAGAGGTGACCTGCGAGGAGTTGGAAGAAACGAGAGAAACGCTGGTGGCCAGGATTGCGAGCGATCTGACCCTTCAGGAAAGACAGTTCATCGTTTCGGTCAAGGAAGGAACACCGCAATGGGGCCTGATCGGTCTGGAAGGGATGCAGAATCTTCCCGCCGTCCAGTGGAAGCTCCTGAACATCGGCCGCATGACGCCGGCAAAACATCAGCAGGCTGTCCGTAAATTAAGGGACTACCTGGGTGTCTAGCGCCCTAGCGGTCACCTCATACCTCCCCGTTCACGACCACGCTCCAGCAGCGGTTGATTGCCCCCTGCTTCGTTTTTCCGGGTATCCAGGGGATCAGGCCTGTGGAGGGCTCCAGCGCCCCCTCCAGCTTCCGCAGCAGATCCGCTGACGCGTTCAGCCGCTCCAGCAAAAGCCCGATCCGCCGGATCGTGCCCTTGTCGCCATAGCGCAACGTAACCCGGGTCAACTCCCCAACCCTCACCCGGCCGGCAGCCAGATCGCTACGGATCCAGTCATAGGCCCTAGGCAGGCTGTTGAACCGGGACCAGTCATAGACGGCATCGACCAGGGTCCGTACCCGGGAGCTATATACGGCCGGGCAGCCTTTGGAGGTCCGCACCTCCTCCGTCTCGCCCAGACGGCCATCCGTCACCTTGATCAGGGTCAGGCTGACCGCGCCGATGGTCCGCTCCCCGGAGATCCGGTTGTTGTAAGCATAAATGCGGGTCGGGATCTGCTCGTCGAAGCCGTACTGGTTGAAGGCGTTGGGGCCGCAGATCTGGTAGCGCCCCTGTCGGTCCTCCATCAGGGTATTGAGCGCCAGGACCTCGTCGGGACTCCAGGCCCCGCCGAGGGGGAGCTGGCCCGGCACAAGGTAGAGCCCGTTGCGGACCCGGGCGATCAGGCCACCCCGGGCCATCCGGCTGAGCAGCTTCCGCTCCTGCTCAGGGCTCAGTTGGAGGGGCTCAGTTAGTTCGCCTGTCTTGACGGTTTGCTGCTTGCGCATCTGCAGATAGGCAAGGAGTTGCATCTCCTGTTTTCCCAAGGTGGTTTTCATGGGTGCATTGTATTTCTGCATTATGCCTTGTCAAGGCATTTATCTGTAATAGAATGCAACAGGCGCTGTTTGCTATCGGAGCAAATTCGGATTCAAGTCTTACCCATCGCAGCACCGGAGGCCGAGCCCTTTCCTTCAGAACTCTCTTGGCAAACGCCGAATCCCAGGACTCGATTCGGGGCCATCTTCCCCCTGGTCATTCTATTCAATCCCGCTTGTCTCTGCACATTAGGAGATTGATAGAAATATGGGAGCGGTAGATTACTCAACCAACGGGTCAAAACGGTCTGCCTGTCGGGCAGCCCACGTAAGCCATTGCTGGAGCTTGCCGTCAGGCTTGATTTCTCCATATTTCTGAATACCCCATTTCTTTACGGCCTCAATGTATGAACGGATCTTTTGGCTTCGGTGCCAAGACTCAACCTCCCTGTCCAGAACTTTCATTTTTTCCTCTTCTTCCTGCCTAATCCTCTCCCTCTCTTCCCTCCGCTGCCTTTCCTCCTGCCATTCACGCTCCCTACGTTCCCTTTCCGCGCGCAGATGCTTCATGGCTATGGCTGTCTTGATGATGCCTCCGACGAACGAATTCAGGCAGTCCTCCAGCCGCTGTCTCCTTCCATCGGACCATTTCTTGCGGATATTCAAGGAACTATCGTTCTTAATCCGTAGGGATAATGTTCCATTCGGAGAATAGTCATACTCCTGTCTGCTATACATCCAGGGGTGTTTTTCCTTCTCTTTCCTCTGGGCAGCGGTCAATTTTTTCTCGGTGCGGTTGAGGTCTTCATTAAGGGCGAATGGAATAATTTCATCCATGACCGATACGGAGGTGGAAAACGGCGGCTCTTTGGCAACAGATATATCGAACCCTCTGGCCTCCAAGGCTTTCACAAGCGTGTCCATAATGAGCATGGCTCTATCAATGCTATCCGGCCCCACGTGTACATCGAGGCATCCTCGTGCTCTCGGCTGTTTCAAGCCTCGATCATCAGCCTTCGCCCCCATCAGGCTCCTTTGGGTCATCGCAATCAGAGAATGAGGGGAATCTAATAAAGGTGGTACCGTAATTTTGTTCTCAGGAAGTTTTTCAGCCGTGATCAAATCACATGTTTCGTGGTCTTGCTCACCATCTGTGCGGGGCTTCGATTTTGTGTGTATGTATGCCCCCGTGGCGTATGATTTCTTTGTCGTTCGTAAAGGAGGCACAGGTATTTTCAACCCTTTTTTCTTCATTTGCCAGTATCCCCTACCGGGTACGGGAATTTCCAGCCTCTTGCAGATTTTTCCCAAACCACGATCAGACAGTCCGTACTCTCGTGCCAGCTTCGACACCGGCTTAGCCCAGACCATTTTGTACAACGCCTCACGTTTCAGAAAAACTGTTTCATCACCCATTGTCCCCTCCTCCGAAAAGATTTGTCAGGCTTACCGCTGTCGATAACAAATACCAATAACAGGTAGGGTGTCAACTCAGATCACCCGCAGGCGCAGCCTAGCTATCTGATCTTGATTGATAAAACTATGAAAATGGAGAAAGGGAAACTGTCTGGAAGGGCTAAACTGAATCGTTTCTTTACACAGCGAGAGCTATTGGGACAATACCCGATATCGCCGTCGCAGAGGTGCTCGACAACAATAGGATAGAAGCTTCGGCGGCCCATGTCAGGTCAATTTATTGAAGTTCAGTCGATATTTGGGAAAACTGGATTGATCATGCATAGCTCTTATAAAACGCCTCTGCCGTAAATTTGACAAACTCCTCGGTCTTCTCAGCGCTCCGGGCAATCACCTGCCCTGGTTCCAAGCGTGAAATTTCAGTCTGCAAGTCTTTAGCAGTTTTGAGGCTACAGCCTAAAATATCTTGGACAGACGACGGTGAAACGCCTTCACATTGAAAGATGAACGCGAATTCCAGCAATTCTTGAAAGTTAAAAAACTTCTGTTGGTAGTCGTTGGGAGATTGACTGGCAAAAAATACGACAACCCCCTTTGAACGGCCTTCCCGAATGATTCTCTGTAAGAAAATATTTTTCTGGTTTAGATAGTTATGCGCTTCATCGATGACAAGGATGGTTCGTATTGTCCTCCGTCCGTCTTTGACCGGGCTGTCCGGCAACAGAGTCATTTCTTTGTAAAGCCGTTCGATAACCAAGTAGGCAACAAGCTCCTTCAAGACCGGCATAGCGTGAACATCAATCAATAGCGTGCGACTCACAAGCCGTTCAATGGGAGATATGTCACGCCCATGGCGCCAGAAAAGGTCAAAGTCAGCTAAGTCACGGAGCACTTCGATCAGGCTGTCATCCTTTTTGTGATCCTCTTCGTACATCGAAATGACCACCCGATAGACATCATGGAAGTCCGGGTACGGCAGAGCTGAGCCGACTCGTTGAGCATAGGCGGCACGTATGGCCTCGGTCAGTGCGCCTTTCTGCACTACGCCCAACTTGCTGTTGATCGAGGCGAAGCTCTCAGCTTTCTCCCGAGCGGACACATTCACAGTCTGATCATCGTAGTCAGGCAAAATAAAGGGATTGATGGGTAAGCTTTGGCCACTCTGCAGTAACCGGAAAGGATGGACCTTTGCTACGTCAATAAACCGTTCATTATCGACGACGTCGCCTTTGTAATCAAAGTAGATAAAATTTGTCTGAAAGTTGGATTGAACACGGATATCCGCTAAAATTTTCAATATGAATTGTGTTTTCCCGGTGCCTGGCTTACCCATGATGGCAAGATGTGAGTCAGCTTACCTCCGGCAGAGCCGGAGGCTTGAATTTGTGAACCGCTCAAAGCGGATTAACTGTGAACCACCTAAAGGTGGCTACTCCTCAAACATGTTCAGTTGATCGAGACGACGGTCCTCTTGCTCCTGCTGCTTGATATACTCTCTGACAGTCGTCTCATCTTTACCAACTGTGGAAACATAATACCCTCTGGCCCAGAAATGCTGGCCAGTAAAATTTTTACGGTGCCCTGTAAAATTTCGCGCTATATGGATCGCACTTTTTCCCTTTATGAAACCGATCACCTGGGACACCGCGTACTTCGGTGGTATAGAGATCAGCACATGTACATGATCGGGTCGAAGGTGACCTTCCAGAATCTGACTCTCTTTCTGTGTTGCGAGTTCCTTGAATGTTGACCCAAGATGCTTGCGCAACTGCTCGTATAAAGCTTTTTTCCGATACTTCGGTATCCATACTACATGATACTTGCATTCCCATACCGTATGGCTTAAACTCTGCGCGTCGTTCAATGGAAACCTCCTTCCCCGTAAACTTTGAGCGGTTCACGGATAGGAGGTTTTCTTTATATTCCCGGAATTGTCAAACTCCGGGAGTCCCCCGGCAGAGCCGGGGGTTTACCTAGGAGCAATTAGCATGTCTAGCTGTGTTGTTGAGTTCCACAATGAGCTCAGTACGCTGCAAGAGTGTTCGGCCGACAAAAATATCCAAACCATGACCGGCTGTTTCCCGGCGCCCGCCGAACTCAACTTCGTTGAGAAGATTCTCAAGAAGTTTGTCCGCATCACGGCCACACTCTTGGAACAACTGCCCGAGCATGGCCGCCCCACTGTCAATGTGGTTCTTTACGAGGGAACGGTTGGAGAAAAACTCATCCTCGCTGATTTCGCGCTTCTGATAGGCATGGGAAATTAAAGTACGTATAAACACCTCATCTTCACCGATGAAGGTTGGGCGCTTCATTTCTCCACCAGTAAAACTGACACTTGGAATTACCGCTCTGCCTTCTTTTGCCAGTGACAGGGCAAAGGCCACGCGGGCCAAAGTTGCCTTTTCCAATTTTGTTTCAAAACGCAAGGCGCTTAGCACCTCATCCGCTTCAATGAAATGGTATCGTGTGCCGATATATCGTTTCCTGCCGTTCTCGGATAGCAGATTGAGTGATAGTTCCCAGGCGTCCGTTGTCTTCTGGATCATGTCCGGGGTTGTCACGCTCTCACGGGTCACAACATCGTCGTAGATGATCAGGTCGAAATGCCGGGATGTGGGTTGGCCATCGACCAATCCCCAGGCTTCAACAGTCGATTCCTTGGGATTGCTACTCCGCTTTACAATGATTCCGTCGTCTTCGCTCCACTTCGGGGCTTCCCCGGGCCTCTCCCACAAAATGTTCGGATATAGGCTGAGAATTTTCTGGCGGAGAGAGGGGGATTCGAACCCCCGTGAGGGCTTTTGGCCCCCAAATCGATTTCGAGTCGATCCCGTTACGACCACTTCGGTATCTCTCCGGATACAGGCACTCTTTTACGGCACTCCCCTTAGCCTTTTTTCTTGAAAAAATCCACTCAAAATTTCGGAGCACTCCTCCTGAAGAATCCCTCCCGTGACGGCAACCATGTGATTCAGACGCCGATCTTCGAAGATCCGGTAGAGCGATGCCGCGGCGCCCCCCTTGGGGTCAGCGGCACCGAAGACGAGGCGTCCGATCCGGGCGTGAAGGATGGCCCCCACGCACATAAGGCAAGGCTCGAGCGTCACGTAGAGCGTCGTTTCCGGAAGGCGGTAGTTCCCGACAGCGGCGGCCGCCGCGCGAATGGCCAAGATCTCGGCATGGGCCGAGGGATCTTTACAAGAAATGGAACGGTTTCCGGCTTTTGCCAGAAGACTGCCTTCCCGGACGATCACCGCCCCAACCGGCACCTCTCCGGCCCGCCCGGCATGTCCGGCCTCCGCCAGCGCAATCCGCATCCATCGGTCATCCGTTTCCGGCAAGGTTTTCACGAGATCTCCCGACCTTTTTTCAAGGCCTTCATTTTTGCGTGACTTTTTCACTGAATTCCGCGATCATAGCCGCCATGTAAACGACGGAGGCTTCCCGGCGCCATCATGACCCAAAAATTCCTCATCCTTTTCATACTGGCCTCGTTGACGGGCCATGCGCTGGTCATCGCGCTGACGGCCCGTATCGATATGCGGAACAGCCCGCGGACCGAAAAGGTGATGAGCGTCGAATTGAAAATGTCGAAGGATGTCAAACCGACGGTTTCGACCGTCCGCAAGCGTGCGGCGCCGCCGCCCGTCCGCGCCGCCTCGCGTGTGGACCGTGAGGATTCGGTTGCGCTGCAGAACCCGGGCGGTCCCTACGAACCCTATATCCTTCAGGTTCGCCGGAAGATCGAAAGCCGCTGGGCCTATCCGCCTCAGGCCCTCTTGGAAAGGCAGCAGGGTGACACGGTGATCCGCTTCACGATCAATGCCGGCGGCGCCCTGTCGGACTATTACGTCACTTCCTCCTCCGGAAGCCCCCAACTCGATGAAGGGGCGCTTGCCGTTGTCCGGGACGCCTCGCCGTTTGCGGCGATTCCCGAAGCATTCCAGCTCTCGCGCCTCCACGTCACCGCCACCTTCAGCTACCGGCTGAACCCCTGAAGACGGGAATCTCGTTTCCACGCGAAGTACAAGCAGAGGGGAACAGGAGAACCGTCAGATTTCGGAAATGATCCCCGCCAGATTCCGGTTCACCTCGAGCAGCCGGTCGCGAAATTCCGTTTGCTCGATCCATGGCTTGTCCTCGACCGCTTGCCGGCGTTCCCGGATCTGCGCAAATCTGGTCTCCATGTCCGCGATCAGGAAATCCCAATCGATCCGCGGAGCCGCCTTTTCGGGGTATTCCATACGTGCGGGCTCTCGCCCCGGCTCCAGCGTGACCTCTTCGAGGTAGTCGGGAATCGCGGCCCCGATCCCGTAGCGTTTTTTGATGAGCCGGGCCAGTTCCTGCTGGGCACCGTATTCCCCGTGAATCAGGAAAAGACGCATGGTCTTTGTCCGGAAGCCGCCGAGCCAGTCGAGAAGCTGACTCTGCCCCGCGTGGGCGGAAAAGCCGTTGATCGTGAAGATCTTTGCGCGGACGGCGATATCCTCGTTGAAGATCCGCACCTTCTTGGCGCCGTCGACGATCTTCCGGCCCGTCGTTCCCTGTGCCTGGAAGCCGACAAAAACGATGCTCGCCCCGTTTCGCCAGAGGTTGTGACGGAGATGGTGCTTGATCCGGCCGGCATTCGCCATTCCG
>JAXDCM010000180.1:0-3501 GCA_034677965.1 Syntrophales bacterium | reverse complement strand
CCGCCGGCCCTGGTCCATGAGCTCGACAAGGTGCGCCTCCCTTACAACCTCAACGCGATGTCGCAGGCGGCCGCCGGGTTCTATCTCGACCACGAAGAGGCGTTCCTGAGGCAGGCGGAAGAGATCCGCGGCCGGCGCGACGAGCTTTTCGCGGCGATGAAAACGATCCCCGGCGTGCATCCGCGGCCGACCGATGCCAATTTTATTTTTTTTGGTTGCGATTTCGACACGGATCGGGTATACGGACAGCTCATGGAGCGGGGCATCCTGATCAAAAATTTCAACGCCCCCGGGGCGATGAGAAACCACATGCGCGTCACGGTGGGAACCCGTGAAGAAAACAGGTTTTTTATCGAGGCATTGAAGGACATCATTCCATAGCGAGGAGCGTGGTAGCCATATAGGCAACAACTGGGGTAGCTTACGGCATGAACGGAACGTGCAATGCCGTGCTGCCCTTTTTTTGCGCCGGTTTTCGTGAGGACATGTTGTTTAACGAGGCCGTCCGGGGACGGCAAACCCGAAACGCGATGATCAAAGGAGAGGAAATTTGGAAGTAAAGGTATTCGACAACGATGTGGAAAAGGCCCTGAAGATCCTGAAGAACAAGCTTTCCAAGAGCGGCCTGTTCAAGGAGCTCAAGCTGCGCCGCGCTTACGAGAAGCCCTCCGTGAAGAAGAAGAGGAAAACCATCGAGGCGAGACGGCGGCTGGCCAAGGTGCAGCGGCGCCGGTCTTCATAGCGCAACGTTTTATCCGCCGGATTTCGTATTGCGAAGCCGCTTGAGCGTTATCGAGGCTTCGGCCGCTGCGGAAACATAACCGGTATTCCGAAATGCGGCGCCGGGCTGGCCATGGACCGGAAGGGCGTCCCGCAATCTTTGCGTCGCGGGCGAAGATCGGGAGCGCGATCCGGACGGACAGGCGCCCGGCCGGAAAATCCCGACCCCTTAGACGGCGAGTTTCAAGGTCGTCCAAGTCGGATCGGGGAAGCGCGGACACGGATCCGGAATCGGTTCCCGGATCGCCCGGCCGGCGGCGGGGTGCAGGGAACAACCATCGGGTCACGGTTTTCCCGGGGAGGGAGGCGGACAACATGGAAGAGAAGCAGTATCTCGTGGACGCGCTGTCCATCAACGAGTCATGGCGAATGTTCCGGATCATGTCCGAATTCGTCGATGCGATCGAAACCCTCTCTCAGATCAAACATGCCGTCAGCATCTTCGGCTCGGCCAGAACGAAGCCGGACGATCCCTACTACCGGAAGGCCGAACTCCTGGCCCGACGGCTGGTGGAAAACGGGTTCGGCGTCATCACGGGCGGCGGCCCCGGCATCATGGAGGCGGGCAACAAGGGTGCGGCGGAGGCCGGCGGAAAGTCCGTGGGGATGAACATCCGCCTCCCCTTCGAACAGAAACCGAACCCCTACGCCAACATCGCGATCGACTACAAGTATTTCTTCATCCGGAAGGTGATGTTCGTCAAATATGCCGTGGCCTACGTGTGTCTGCCCGGTGGGTTCGGGACGCTGGACGAGCTCTTCGAGGCGCTGACCCTCATCCAGACGAAACGGATCAAGAGCTTTCCCGTCGTGCTGATGGGGAGCGAATACTGGAAGGGGCTGGCCGACTGGCTCAAAAAGACGCTGCTGCGCGACGGCAAAATCTCGCCCGGGGATCTGGATCTCTTCCAGATCATCGACGACCCCGACGAAGCCGTGAAGCACATCAAGAAATACGTTGTTTTATAGCATCTCATGGCCTTTCAGGATGACGATACAGGGCGGGGCGCGTCGCTCGATGCGGTCCTTTCCGAGCTGAAGCGGGGGAAGGCCGTCCCGTGCTACCTGCTCTACGGGGAGGAGGAGTTCCGGCTCCGGGACGCCGCCGACAGGATCACGGCGGCGCTGATCCCCGATCCCCGGGACCGCGAATTCAACCTCTTCGTGACGGACGGCGAACGCGAAGAGATCGGGCCGCTCTGCGAATCGCTCATCACGCCGCCGCTCCTTCCCGGACGCAAGGTTCTGATGGTCCGGAACACCCGTCTTTTTCAGTCGAAAGACGTCCTCACGCAGGTCGTTTCCCGCATCCGGGAGCGGCTCGAACCGGACCCCGACCGTGCGGCCGCGGATTTCATGCAGTTCCTCGCTCTGACCGGATTGTCGCTGGACGACCTCCGGGACGGCGGCTGGCGCAAGATCGATGACGATGCCTGGCGGAAAATGGTTCCGGGCGACGGCGGGCAGGACCGGGAAGCGTGGCTTCCCCGGGCGGTGGAACTCTGTGTCGGCCGGGGCCTGGCCCCGACCCCGCAAAGGGCGGAGGAGACCGACCTTCTGGAGCAGGCGCTGGCCGGGGGGATGCCGGAGGGGAATCACCTGATTCTGACGGCCGAGGCGGTGGACCGGCGCAAAAAGCTCTTCAAAACCGTATCGGCGCTGGGGCGCGTGCTGACCTTCACGAAGATCAAGGGGGAGGCGAGGCAGCAGCAGGCCGCGATGGCGATGGCCGCCGACCTTCTGGAGGGCCGGGGGAAGCGTCTCTCCGCAGCCGCCTGGACCGCCCTCGGGCGGAAGACCGGTTTCGAACTGCGGGAGTCGATCGGGGCGATCGAAAAATTGATCACCTATGCGGGCGAGCGGGGGCAGATCGAGGCGGCGGACGTGGAGGCCGTCGTCGGGCAGACCCGGGAGGGGACCGTGTTCGATCTGACGGGGGCGATTTCCGGGCGCAACCTGACGGCAGCCCTGCATGCGCTGGGGGAACTGCTCGATCAGGGCGTCCCCCCGCTGATGATCATGGCCATGGTCACGCGCGAGATCCGCTTCCTCCTCCATGCGAAGCTGCTGCTCGCCTCGGGGCGCCTGAAGGCCTTCAGCGCGAACATGGAATTCGGGCGGTTTCAGAAGACGGTGTATCCCTCGCTCAAGCCGGGGGCCGGCGATGGGGAGGGGCAGGCCGACCTTGTCTTCCAGCACCCGTTTGTCGTGTTTCAGGCGCTGAAGAATGCGGACCGGTTCACCCGGGCGGAGCTGGCCGGTTACCTGGAGATGCTGGTCCGGATCGACCTGGCGCTCAAGTCCACGGGGCAGGATGCGCGCCTGCTGATCGAGCGCTTCCTGCTCGCCGTCTGCAGCGCGAACGTCAAAGCTTCCTGAGCCGGGCCAGCGCGGCCCGTTTCTGCCTGGAGAGCCGGCGGGCCGGGCCTTTCCTCTTCAGGCCGGTCCGGGCATCCTCCTCGCCGTTTTCCATGTCGTATTCATCCGCGGCGTCGGATCCGCCCACGCACCGTTCCAGCCGTCCGGCGAAATCGGGGGAGGCGATCACGGCTTTCCCCCGACGGGCGGCGAAGACGGCGATTTCGCGGTCGGAGGTGACGACCAGGGTCTCCTCGCCTCCCTTTCCCAGCATCCTTTTGATCACCTCGTCGGCCTTCTCCCCGAGGCGGGAATAGATGATCTCGACGCCGCCGGCAAGGTCCCTCTCCTCCTCCGGCGATC
>JAXDCM010000179.1:0-4145 GCA_034677965.1 Syntrophales bacterium | reverse complement strand
GTGCCTTCCTCTCCATTCCGGCCCGGCACGACATGGCCAGGCGGATCGACTGCGCGTTCCTGGCGGAGCTGGTCGGCCGGCACCAACTGGACGAGGACGAGGCGGCCGATCTGGCGGTGGATCTGGCATATCGGCTGGCGAAGGAGGCTTACAAATTCTGAAGTTCTGAAGGCTTCGGAACAAAAACGGACCGGTCAGCGCCGTTTCATGGCCGGCCAATCATGATTACGACAAGGAGAAGAAATGAAAGTCAGTAAAATCAAAGAGGTCAAACCCGTCGAGATCACGCCGACGCGCACGCGCCGGATCCTCCATACGGACCACCTGATGATGGTCGCCTTCGATTTCACGGACGGTCCGTCGGCGAATCCCGATCCGCCCCACAGCCACCCCCACGAGCAGGTCACCTATGTCGCCCAGGGAGAGGTGATGTTTTTCATCGGCGAGGAGTCCACCCGGCTTGTTCCCGGGGACATGGTTGCCGTTCCCGCCGATCAGCCGCACCGGATCCAACTGCTGACGCCGACCGCACGGCTGATCGACACCTTTACGCCGATTCGCCAGGATTTTCTGTAATCAGATGACCGGTCAAAAAACCATCCTGTCCGCCTCGGGACTCCTGTGGGTCCTGCTGCTGGTTTCGTTGTCTTCGGCCCAGGAAAAGCCAGCCGCCTACCCGCCCTTTCCGCCCGGGTATGTTTCCATCCGGGTGTTCGACAACCAGAGCCGGTTTGTCGGGCGGATCTTGCCGCAAAAGAGATACTGGGCCCCGATCGACCGGATTCCCGTCTTTCTGCAAAACGCGCTTGTGGCCGTCGAAGACGCCCGGTTTTACGAGCACAAGGGGATCGACATCCGCGGAATCACGCGCGCGCTCGTGAAGGATGTCGCCAAGGGAAAAATGGTCGAGGGCGGCTCGACCATCACCCAGCAGCTCATCAAGAACAAATACCTTTCCGGGGAGAAGACGATCGGCCGGAAGGTCAAGGAAGGGCTGCTGGCCCTGGAATACGAACGCAAATACACCAAGAAGCAGATCCTCGAGATGTATTTCAACGAGGTCTTTTTCGGAAACGGCGCCTGGGGAATCGTTCAGGCCGCGCGGCTCTACTTCGACAAATATCCGCATGAGTTGACCGAGGCCGAATGCGCGCTGCTGGCCGGCGTTCCCAAGGCCCCCTCCCGCTACAACCCGTTGGGAAAGCCTGAAATCATCCGCGATCGCAAGAACCTGATCCTCAGACGGATGACGGCCCTCAAGATAATCACCGCCTCGCAGGAAAAAAAGTTGAGGGTTCAGCGGATTGAGGTCGTCCAACCCCCGGAGGCCCCGTATTACCTGGCTCACGTCCGCCACAAATTGATCGAACGCTACGGAGAATCGGTCATTGAACAAGGCGGCCTGGAGGTCACCACGGCCATGGACCTTCACCTGCAGCGGCTGGCCGAGCGGGTCCTGCGCGAAGGCGTCCGCAAGATCTCTCCGCAGTTGCAGGGCGCCCTGTTGTGCCTTGACCCCGGGACCGGCGATGTGCTGGCGGCCGTCGGCGGAATCGATTTCAGGCAGAATCCATACAACCGCGCCTTTTTTGCCAAGCGACAGCCCGGTTCGGCCATCAAGCCCCTGATTTATGCGGCGGCCCTGGAGAAGGGGTTTCCGGCCGCCGGCATCTGGAACGACGACCCGGTTTCCTATACCTGGGGCGAGAATCGATCCTGGAGGCCGCAGAACTATGCGAGGGAGCGCCACGGGGAGATTTCGCTGAGGCAGGCCCTGGCCTATTCGGACAACATCATCACGGTCAAGCTGCTCGATGCCATCGGCGTTCCCTACTTCGTTCAGTACGCCGGGACGCTGGGGCTATCGCTGCGCTCGCCCAACGACCTTTCGCTGGCGCTGGGCACCGACGAGGTCACGCTGAGCGAACTGATGGCGGCCTACATCCCGCTGGTGAACGGCGGGTCGCGGGCCGAGCCGCGGACGATCATCCGGATTTATAACCGGCCCCAGGATACCTGGATTGAAAATTCCCCCGTCGTGACCCCGGTCCTCTCACCGGCGGTCGGCTTCATCACGACCCAGATGCTCAAGGACGTGCTCGTTTACGGGACGGCCAAATCGCTTGCCGGCTTCAGTCGGAACCGGCCGGCCGCCGGAAAGACCGGCACGACCGACGACTACCGGGATGCCTGGTTCATCGGCTACACCCCGGACCTCATCACGGGCATCTGGATGGGTTACGACAAGCCTAAGTCCCTGGGTAAAAGATTTACCGGAGGCGCCGCCTGCGCGCCCGTGTGGGGACGGTTCATGACGGTGGCCCTGAAAGACAGGCCCGTTGCCGATTTCCCGCAGCCCGAGGGCGTTGTATCCATCCGGATCGATCCCGAAACGGGCTATCCCGCGGCCGAGGGCTGTCCGTCGAAGCAGGAGGAATTTTTTCTCTCGGGGACCGAGCCGGCGGAGATTTGCCCGAAGCACGGGGGCGGTCTCATACCGGACGTTGTCGGTCTACCCGTTTCGTCCGGTCCGCCCGTTTCGCCTGGTCCGCACGGTCCGCCCGGTCCGCCAGGTCCACCCAGTCCGCCCGTTCCGGCGGGTCCGGGCGATCCGCCGTTGGGCCGGTGATCGGCGCTCATGAAACCCGATTTTGTCCCGCGGAGAGCCGGGATGATTGCGAAGCGCGTCAGGTGAAACGATGAAACCGATCCCGCCGGAACGGGGGGCCGTTCCCAAACCCGGTTGGCTGAAGCGGCCTCTGCCGTCCGATCCCGCCTTTTCCCGGACCCGCTCCCTGCTGGACGACGGTCGTCTGCACACGGTCTGCCGGGAGGCGCGCTGCCCCAACCGCGGCGAGTGCTTCTCCCGGGGGACGGCGGCTTTTCTGATCCTCGGGGATGTCTGCACGCGCCGCTGCCGCTTCTGCGCGGTGACGCAGGCGAAGCCGCAATCCCCGGATCCGGACGAACCCCGGCGGGTCGCCGAGGCGGTTGTCCGGATGTCGCTGGATCATGTCGTGGTGACGTCGGTGACCCGCGACGACCTGGCCGACGGAGGGTCCGAAGCGTTTGCCGAGACGATCCGTTTGGTTCGCTCCCGTCGTCCTTCGGCGCGCATCGAGGTCCTGATACCCGATTTCCGGGGCGAGGTGGCGGCGCTTCGGACCGTTCTGGAGGCCCGTCCCGACGTCCTCAACCACAACCTGGAGACCGTCGCGCGCCTCTATCCGGAGGCGAGGCCGCAGGCGGTCTACGACCGCTCGCTGGAGCTGCTCCGGCGGACCGTTTCGCTGGCGCCCGGCCTGCCGGTCAAGACCGGACTGATGCTCGGCCTCGGCGAACGGCCCGACGAGGTCGAATCGACGCTCCGCGATCTGCTGGAGGTCGGCTGCCGAATCCTGACGATGGGTCAGTATCTCCAGCCGAAAATCGACTGCCTCCCGGTGGCCCGATTTGTGCCGCCGGAGGAGTTCGAGGATTGGCGGGAGATGGCCTTGAAGATGGGATTTGCCCGGGCGGCCTGCGGCCCGCTGGTGCGAAGTTCCTATCACGCCGAAGAACTGGCGGTTTTGAAATAAGGTGCGCAAACGTCACCCTTTTTCGCCCATTTCCCCACCGGGTCAGGCAGCGTCCCGAAAACAGGCGCCCGTAAATTTGTCGCACATCCGTAATTTCTTGCAATTTCGCATCAGGAATTGCATAAACATAAAAAAAGGAATGAAGGTATGAGAATCGGGAAACGTTGGACGGTGTGCCTTTTGTGTCTGTGCATGGCTGCGGTTTCCCACGCTGCCACGATTACAGGGAAGATCAGCATTCAACCCAAGGGCAGCGCCGCGGCGGCGGACACGGCGGGTCCCGAGATCACCCCGACAAGGCCGGAGGTGACGCGAGGCCTCGCGGTGGTGGCCCGCGAAGCATCCCTGATGGTGGAAGGCCGGGCCGCGGACCCCGGCGGAGTCGCCTCCGTGGAGGTTATACATAGCGCCTTAAGTTATTGCGCATAATTTTCGCAGGGTGTCACTGACCAGAGACCATTGCAGAAACTGGTTTTCAACAACCTCCTCGATTTCTTTGAGCGTATGGAAGTACCTGTTATGCAGACAAATCCGACGTATCAGTTTCCACACCCGCTCCACGGGGTT
>JAXDCM010000178.1:0-6879 GCA_034677965.1 Syntrophales bacterium | reverse complement strand
TACGGTATTTTGGTATTCCGGATAAAGTCCCCATACAGGAATACCACCATGAAGTCTTACCGCACTATCCGATGGTGAATATTTTATATCAATTCCGCCATCTTTTTTTCCTTTCACTACGACGTTTACATCTGTAACATCGTATCCGCCGTTCATTATAACAGCTGTTAGAGGTGCAACATTGTACGGATTCATATGAATCGCACCCAGTTTGCCCACTGCCTTATATCCAACTGGGCCGCTCGCGCCGCCAATGGCAAAAGACATGGTTGTGCCAACGCCAAGCAACATGCCAGCCATAACGATAAAGCTTAATACTTTTTTCATACAACCCTCCTTTATAAAATATACCCCGTCGGGATCCCCGCTCTCCTTGGGCCAAGAGACAGACTCTCGGCCCAAGGAGAGGGAGAATTATGATCTCTTGCTACCTGACGAAGGCCTTTTCGACACTGAACGGGAATGCCTGATAGCCGAGGCAAGGCGTCATCTGTATCTGAACGGAAGGTTCCTTGGCCATCCATTTGAACTCGACAATCTCCGGGCTGGGCACGCCGATGGGCTTGCCCGTCGCGATGTCGAACTGCATTCCGGCAACCGCGGAATACACGAATACAGAGTCTTTGTCCGGCTGATATTCCGTTAACGAAGTCACGGAGCTGTACCATTTGCTTCCGCGTTCTTTCCCGTATTCCCAGATTTGCTCAACGGTCATCTTTTTCTGATCGATCTTGTATATGACCGCGCGCGAATATTTCATGTCCGGAAGCGGGGGTTGTTCCATGCCCCGTCCGTCACCGTTGTCGAAAGCGGAGAGGTACAGGATGTCGCCCTTGCTCTTGCTGTCGATTTTGAAAGCCGTGTGCTGAGTCCAGGTGTAGTCGAAATTGGTGCCTGTGCACTTGCTGTTTTCGCAATTGAGTTTCCTGCCCTTGGAGTCAACGGGCGTTAAAAATTTATCCTTGAATTCCGGTTTCCACCCCTCCGGGCTGCCAAGAATCCATTTGACCTGCTTGTCCCTGCCGATTTTGACCATGGCGCACTGGTGACGGGAAGAAATGATGATCGAGTCGTCGGCGGCATCATGGTCCACACTGTTGACATGGGCCCAGTTCCTGCCGGGGCTGACACCGACGATATCGCCGAATTTCTCCGACTGGTCCGCTTTGATCAGTTCCGCCTCGCTCAAAGTCTTGCCTGTCTGGGAAGCGTCTATATTCAGGCAGACGGCGCCCTGGTCGAGGATCTTGATTGCCGTGTCCCGGTATGGGTCAAGCATGAAATAGAGATGCCAGTCGTCTATCACGTTGCCGTCCTTGTCCACCTCGACAATGACATCTCGGACCGTTCTGACATTCTTGCCATCCAGGCGTTTCAGGTTGGCGTTGGCCACCCTCAGGAAATAATTGCCGTTGGGAGAATTGTCCACGGAGTGGGAAATGTCGTTGTATGCCGCGGGGAGTTCCCGGTTGAATATTTCCCTGCCCATGATGTCGTATTTGACGTATCTCTGACCGTAGCCCCAGGTCATGGCGCCGTCGAGGTTCTGCTTGAAGCCCATCATGACGCCCGCATGGAAAGCCGACTTCATGTTGTAAATGGGTTCGGGCAGCAGATACCATCGGATCGCGCCCGTGGTGTCGATGATGAAAACCTCCGGGTTGTAGTTCCATTCAAGGGCCCCTCCCATGGGGTTGTTCCACACCACCTTGGTGCCTTTACCGCTTTTGATGGCGAAGTTGTTGACAAAGTAGAGCCTGTCTTTGAACTCCGGGTCGACTTTGGCAACCTTGATGGTCTCGAAGAAAGCCCCCTTTTGGCTGGGCAGACCCGAAGGGTCGGTATAAACCGCCGGAGCGTATATGTTGTAGCTTTCCTTGACATGCTCGGTTGTCCTGACGTACCTCCGGTCGTATTCCACTTCGACCGTGTTCATGTAGTCGGGATAGAGACCAAAAACGGGGATGCCGCCATGTGTTCTGACGTGTTTGTCGTTGACCTTGTAGCTGATCGTCTGGCCGCCCGCTTTGGGGACAATGGTCACCTTAACGTTGGAAAGGTAGTAGCCGCCGTTCTTGATCACCGCAGTCAGGGGAGCGATGCCATAGGGATTCATGACCACTTCGCCGATCTTTCCCGTAATGGTGTAGTCCAGCTTCGCGCCAGAGGGGCCTCCAATTGCCGACGCCATGGAAGGAACCAGCAAGAATACAAAGAGCAATGCCGCCAACCACGAATACTTGTTCCATTTTCTCATATCATGCCTCCTTTTCCTGTTTGGGTTGACCTTTCTTTTTCACTTCCACAATGATCCAGCAAACAAGGAACATCAGAATCGCCAGCAGAATTGTGCTGAAGGCAAGCAGCGTGCTCTGCTCCATGTTCATAAAATGTTTTGAGGGTATCAGATACCAGCCGTCCTTATACAGGTCTACAAGATATTTCTGTGTCGAACTCAACACCGCATCTTCGGGCACGATCGGATAGTCGACGCCGCAGTCTCCGGTGGGGAGAAATGTGCTCGGGAACCATTCGTGCAGAGGCAGACCAAAGGGAAACGAAGGAGTGGAACTGCAGCCCTGAACGCCGAAAGGGTCACCACTGCGGAAAGCCTCGCCGATCTTGATCAGCTTCAGGGAGAAACCGATACCCTTCACCGTGCCATAGATGGCTATGATGTACGCAATGACCTTCAGCACGATGCTCTTTGCGTTGATCGCGCCGATAACCCCGGCGATCATCAGGCAAACCATCGAAAAACGGATGTAAACGCACTGCTCGCAGGGTCTCATGTAGAGCCATTTCTGAAATATCTGATAAGCCACCTGTTCAAGAGCCAGCGCTATGAGGAACAGCAAAATCCACATAATCCGGTGGTCCTGCAGGGCGGCTATTTTCTTGATAAATTTCATAGTCCCTCCAAATGACGAATCGTCATCTATCGAATGCCAACTACTTCGCCATTAATTCCATGATCGTGGCCGCCATTCCGTCAATGGATTTGATGCTCTTTGTGTACAAGAGGTATTTGCCCTTGACGATGAAACCGGGGACACCCTGAATTTTGGCGATTTCGTAGGCACCCTCCCATGCCTTGAGCCTGGCCTGCGTGGCAGGTTCCTTCAGGAGCTTTTGAAAATCCGCTTCCGAAATCCCTGCGGCAGCCAGACCTGTTTTCATGAAGGCGGCCGGGTCTTTCCCGTCTCCCCATCTTTCCTTTTTGTCATGGTAAGCATTGTAGTAAACCATCTTGGCCTTTTTGAAGGAGGACTTGTCATCGAAGAGGCCCAGTTTGGCCTTTTCGTCCTTCGTGATCAGCGCCGCGAAGAGTTCGCTTGCCTGGGGGCCGTATTTGCCCTTGGTTTTCAGGTGCCAGACGGTGTATTTGATGCCGTCTTTGGACAGTTGACCGACCACGGCCGGTGTTACGCTCTTGTCGTATTTGTAGCAGAACGGGCAGTCGTAGCTGAAGACCTTGATCACGGTTTTGTCCATGTTGGGAATGGGTTTCGCCAAAACCATGTAGTCCGTGCCTTCTTTGGCTGCTGCGTGCGCCGACAGCGTAAAAACGGGAAACGCAAAAACAAGTGCCAGTGCCAAAGCCAAAAACCCTTTCCTCGCCCTTGAAGTTTTCATCTTCGTTCTCCTCCCTCTTTGCTTTGTTTTTTAGCTGGTTAATATTTGCCGCGGATGCCGGTTCCGGCAAGATCCGCAACTTACTTTCCGTGCAGTTCCAGATAGCTCCGGACAAACTTCAGCGCCTCCTCGCCGGGCAGCCCCAGAAGCTTCATCCTGTACAAGTAGTCATCAAAGACGGGCTTGGCCCTTTCCACCCATCGGGCTTCCTCTTCCTTGGACAGGCTGATAACCTTCGTTCCGCCCTTCACAAGCGATGCCTTCGAATTCTTCTCCATTTCGTCCCACATGGCCGTGTATTTTTCCATGTACTCGTAACTCATGCTATCGATGATCTTCTGGATATCGGGAGGCAATGAATTCCACTTCTTTTTGTTCATGGCGACAACAAACACGCCGGAATACGCAGTCGCTCTATTTTCCGTGGTATAACCAATGATCTCCCCATATTTGAAACCATAAGCTGTCGAATAGGGGGTCATCACACCGTCTACGTCTCCCCGCGACAGGGCGTTATAGATTTCGCCGGCGGGCATGGCCACAGTCGTGCCGCCCAGCGACTTCATGAATTTTGTAACGACTCCGTAAGTTATTATTTTCAAGCCACGGAGGTCTTCCAGCCTGTTGACCGGTTTGTTCTTTGTGTGGACGACGGCTGGCGCATGGGCGTGGAACCAGAGAATTTTGACATCGTCAAATTCTTTCGGCTTGAACTTGGCGTAGAAGGCATTAGCAAGCCGGGTCGGCACCATGTTGTCCGAATAACCGAGGGGAAGGTCCAGCACAGAGGTGAGCGGAAACCTCGTTTCCGTATACCCGAGAAGGTGATGTCCTACATCGCTGACGCCCAGCGTCGTGTCGTGATAGGCCCGGACTGCGGGAACGAGCATCCCTGCGGGATAGTAATTGACCTTCACCCTGCCGTTTGTCCTTTTCTCCAAGTCTCTGCACCAGCTCTCCAGCATCAGATTCTGTCTGTGATCAGCCGGGAACCAGTTCGCGACTTTCAGGTTGATCGATTGTCCCTGGGCATGTCCCTGGAGCGGTAGTGCCAACAAGGAAAGGAACATGGCTGCCACGACAATCTGCAAAAGCGATAACTTTTTCATAAACCCTCCTCGTTTTCTCGTTCGCTGACGTCCAATATAGCCCAACGTGAACAGCATAACTAGACTGTTTTGTTACTTGGACATGGACTCTGCCGCAGAAAGTGAATTCTAGAATGCAATCTGTGTGCCGGAATCACGACACATAAAATGCACAAATTAAATTAACGTGTTACCTCTTTTGCCTTGAACCTCAGATGGAATGACATGTTTCATATTGACTTATTCTGTGCGATCCGTTATCGGACATCAAACAGAATGTGGAAGGGGATTCGATTCATGCCGAATGGCGCTTTGAAAAATCAGGTCAAAGAAAGTCTGTTCGATATCATCGACCACCTGCCGTGGGCCGTCTGCGTCTATGACCCGGACACGAGAGTTACCATGGTGAACCGGGCCCTGTGCAACTATTTCCAAATCAGACCGGAAGACTGGCTCGGGAAAACCGCCAGACAACTCATCGACGAGGGGTACATGGATCGCACCACGGTCACGGATGCCGTCGAAAAGCGCGACACGGTCTTCGGCATCACCCGCTACCGGACGGGCATTGAGACCGTCACGGTGTGCCGGCCGATATTCGAGGAGGGTGGGGATATTCGATGCTATCTGGTTTCTGCCGCGATCATGCAGGACCTGGAGGAGATGAAGGCGGCTTTTGAAAGCCAGCGGCATCTGTCCGACCTGCATCTCCGGGAACTCGAGCATTTGAGGAACTTCCTGATTCTCAACCGGGAGGACATTGTTGCAAGTCCCCATATGAAGTCCATCCTGGAAACGGTGAAGAAGATATCCCGCATGGACTCCACGGTGTTTGTCACCGGCGAAACGGGCGTGGGCAAGGAAGTGATCGCGAAGATCATCCACAACAACTCGGTGCGCCGTTACGGCCCTTTCATCCCCGTCAACATCTCCTCTGTTCCCGAAACCCTGCTGGAATCGGAGCTGTACGGCTACAAGGCGGGGGCTTTCACCGGGGCGCTGAAGGAGGGGAAGGTGGGGCTCTTCGAGGTCGCAAAGGGCGGCACACTGTTTCTCGACGAGGTGGCGGATATCCCCGTTGGGATGCAGTCCAAGATTTTGAGGGCCATCGAGACCGGGGAGATCACCCGGGTCGGTGACGTCAAGCCGCAGAAAATCGATGCCCGGATCATTGCGGCAACACATCGGGACATCCAGGCCGAAATCAGGAAAGGGAATTTCCGGGAGGATCTTTATTACCGGCTGAACGTCGTCCCGATCCGGATCGACCCCTTGAGAAAAAGGCCGGAGGATATCTGGCCCCTCTGTACATACTTTCTCGAGAGGATCAACCGAAAGTACGGTCTGAGGAAGGCATTTTCCAGCCAGGCCCTGCAGGAGCTAAAGAAATACCCGTGGCCGGGGAATGTTCGGGAACTGCGCAACGTGGTTGAGCGGTTGGCCATCCTGTCTTCGGAAGAGGAGATCTCCGCAGACGATTTCAGGAACCTGATCGGCGCTTCCGTTCCCGAAAAAGAACCGTTGAGCGCTTCGAATGCATACGAGGGTTACGAGCAGGAACGCACCCTTGCCGCATTGAAGCAGGCGAAGGGGAATAAAAGCAAGGCCGCAGGGCTTCTGGGCGTCAGCCGGTCGAAGCTGTACCGAATGCTGCGCAAATAGAGACGCCGTTGTCCCCCAATCCCCGATCTTTCGTATCTGTCTGAATTGTAAATGAATGATACGGATAGGAAAAGCGGCACATCCCTGCCTTGACTCGGGGTCTATCCACCTCCCAGCCCCTCGTTTCTTGTTCTTACAGCCATAGGGGTCTTTCATTTCAGCCTGAGTCCGCTATGTTGATTACCGATGGCAGAATCGTGATTCTAAAACAGTTGCCGTGACAGATCTGTTGTTAGCGAAAAGCTGTGCTGAAAATTCAATTAGCCGTTTTTTTTGATTCCGGATTTGCCCTTGACATGCGAAGGCAAATTGCCGATTCTGGTCCCGGCATCCGCGCTGAGAGCCGGGGAGGGACTTTACCGATGCGTTTGTTCAGGATCCTTTTTCGAAAATTCATCGACAACCGGATCCATATCGCCCTGACCGCGCCGGCGCTGATGTGGCTCTGGTCCCGCCTGCTGGACCATCCCTTCCGTATCGTGGATTACGTCAT
>JAXDCM010000177.1:0-3500 GCA_034677965.1 Syntrophales bacterium | reverse complement strand
CGAAGCCGGTCAGGAGAGAGCCCTGCTGAAGGAAGGATTCTCGAGATCGGACCTGGGCGCTGCCGCAGATCTTCCGCCCGCCGACAAGCAATTCATAACGGGAAGGCAGGGCAAAGCAGGAAGCCGTCGATGCAAGGTCTTCCCGGGGCCGCCCCTCCTCGGCCATGTCCGCTTGAATGCCCAGTTCCGCGAGCCCCCGTCGAAGGCATCCGCCGATCCGCCGGTAGGTCCCCAGAATGTCCGGGGGAAATCCGTGGCGCCGGCTGTTCGCCGCGAGCGCGTAGGTCAGGTCGCCGTCGTGGAAGACCGCTTTGCCGCCCGTGGGCCGCCGCACGACGGGGACGGACAGCCGCCGGCATGCTTCCAGGTCGATCTCGGCACGGATATCCTGAAAGCGTCCGATGGATACCGCGGGCATTTGCCAGCCGTAAAAGCGAAGGACCGGTGTGGACGATTCCCGCCGGCATCCCCGGAAAACGGCCTCGTCGATCGCCATGTTCTCCGGGGCGGAAAGGCATGTGAACGGGAGCAGCCGCCAGCGGGTCACGGGAGCCTAACCGCCCTCCGTCTCCCGGGCGACGAAATCGTTGTACCCCTTCGCGTCGAGAAGTTCGGCCAGCTCCTCCATGTCGCTCATTTCGACGATGATCAGCCAGCCGGTGTCATGGGGGTCGCTGTTGATGATGCCGATGTCGTCGGCGATGTCCTCGTTGACGCTGATGACCTCCCCGCTGACCGGAGAGACCAGTTCGGCGACGCCCTTGGCGGACGACTCGATGGTCCCGAAGGGCTCGTCCTGCTCGACTTCGGAATCCGCCTCGGGGAGTTCGATGGAAACGACCTCGCCCAGGTTCTCCTGGGCGTAGTCCGTGATGCCGATGGTGGCCAGATCGCCGTCCACCCGGACCCAGACGTGTTCTCGGCTGTAAAGCAGATCATCGGGGAAAACTTTCATATTTACCTGTCCTGAATCATATTTCCAGTATTTTCATTTCTTTGGGAATTCCCGAAAGGACGGCAGGCTCGCCGTCCCGGACCAGCGCCAGGTCCTCGATGCGGACGCCCCAGGATCCGGGGATATACACGCCCGGCTCCACCGTGACCACCATGCCGGCCTCGAGAACGTCCTCCGATGTCGCCGCGATCCGCGGGAACTCGTGGACATCGAGCCCGACGCCGTGTCCGGTCCCATGGGAGAAGTAGTCGCCCAGCCCCTGCGCCTCGATGCGGGACCGGGCGATCCGGTCGATTTCGCGGCAGCTCACTCCGGCCCGGACGGCCTTCAGGGCCTCTGCCTGGGCCTCCCGGACGATCCCGTAGACCTCTTTCTGCCTGGCGTCGGCCCGGCCGACAAAAACCGTGCAGGTCTCGTCGGAATGATACCCGTCCAGGACGGCCCCGTAGTCGATCGTCAGGGCGTCGCCCCTTTGAATCTCCCGCAACCCCGGCCGTGCATGGGGCCGCGCGGAATTGCGGCCGGAAGCGACGATCGTCGGGAAAGCGACGGCCTCCGCGCCTTCGCGGATCATGGCGGCTTCCAGGTCGGCAGCGATGTCCCGCTCCCGCATGCCGGGCCGGACCCGCTCCAGGACCGAGGCGAGCGCCCGGCTGGCGATCGCGGCCGCCGTCGAGATCCTGTCCAGTTCCGCCTCCGTCTTGACGGCCCGGATCGTGCGGAACGTTTCCGGCAGGGGCCGGATCGCCGTATTTTTCAGGCGATCCGTCAGCTTCATGTGCGTCTCGACGGTCATGGCCGCCGCCTCGAAGCCGACCGTGAGCGGCCGGCCGTTCTCAAGGACGCCTGCGAGCCCCTCGATCTTTTCCCGGTACTCCAGGACTTCCAGGTGGGACGTCTCCTCGCGGGCCTGGGTGGTGTAGCGGCCGTCGACCAGAAGCGCACGGCGGCCCCGGCCGATGAAGAGTGCCCCATCGCTTCCCGAGAACCCGGAAAGATAGCGGATGTTCTTCAGGTCCAGGATCAGGAGCGCATCGGCGGAAAAATCGGGAAGCCGATCGAGCATGCGCTCGATCCGGCCGTCGCGCGCACCGGGCTGCTGCACCGTCACTGCTTTTTTTGTCATGAATAAGATCTTGTCTTTACAAGGTTTTTAACTGACTGATGGCCCGCCAGCCGGAATTTCGCGAACGCTAACACAGCGCCTGAGGCCTGTCAAGGAGGAAATCTGACAGGAGGAAATCCGGGAGGTTGAAGCATCGAAGAAATGATGACCGTGTTTTTGAATTTGAACGATGACGAGAAAAAAGATGACCGACAGCCCGGAACTCTTGTGTCCTGTCCCGGACTGCCGGTCACCTTATCGACAGATGTTGTACAACCTTACACTAACACAGATTCTTCAGCGGTCCTTGAAATGCCGCGGCGCATTCATTACTCTTCCGTATATGTGCCGATCCCGATCCGGGCTTCCGCTTCCGCTCCGCTTGACAGCCTTGCCTTGATCACGGCGAAAATGACGGTTTGTCCGTCTCCGGTGTTTTCGGAGATGTATCTCGAATAGGTGACAACGGCTGTGCCGGTGCCGTCTGTGCGTGCTGTCAGGCTGGAAAGGCTTCCGCCGCCGCTGATGATCGTGAATGTCACGGTCTGGCCGCTGAGCTCTTTGGACTCACTTGTGACTATTGCTGTCAGGACGCTCCGCACCGTCTGTCCCTGCCAGTTGCCGCCAAATTTATCCGGGTCTGCCGTCAGCGTGATTCCGTAACCCTGTCCCTCCGTTCGGGTGATTGCGACGACCGCGGTCGACCCGCCCGCAGTGGCCTGGACGGTGTCCGTTACATCAATCCCGGGTGAACTGCTGCCGGCCGTGTACGTGGCCGTGGCCCTCCCGGTGGCATCGGTGACGGCGTTCACGGTGACGAGGTAGCCTCCGCTGTTGTTGGCGACAAACGAGAAGGTCACGACCTGGCCGCTGACGGGATAGCTACTGGCACCTCCACCACTCACGCCACCACTGGTCGAAATTGTGATCGGTGAGGCACCTTCCGGACTCGTGGCTGTCACAGTCGCCGTGACCACGGAGTTCTGACCCGCCGCCACGGAGGTTGGTGATGCCGCAAGAGCGATCGCGTACCCGCTCTCCACGCCGGTCCGGGTGATGATGATCTGTCCGGAGTACCCCGCAATGTGGGCCTGGATGGTGTCCTGGACGACCAGGCCTTTCTTGAGTTTCCCCGCCGTGTAGACCGCCGAGGCCACGCCGTCCGCGTTCGTGATGCCGCCGTTCATGGGGGTGACGGTGCCGCCGGTGTTGTTCGAGATGATGACGAAGGTGACCGCCTGGCCGGGGTAATGATCGGTGACGTAAACCCCTTTACTGTCCTTCCGGGTCACCGACACCTTAGCCGTGAGGACGGTGCTGTTTCCCTCGGCCACGGTCGTATCTGCGGCTGCCAGCGTGACTGACCCGCCACCGGCCTCGATAACGCCTTGCTCCGTATTGTCGCCGCAGCCGCCGAGCAGGAACAGGCCAAACAACAGT
>JAXDCM010000176.1:0-3752 GCA_034677965.1 Syntrophales bacterium | reverse complement strand
ACTGGACACGGCAGTCGTTCATCTGAAAGACGATCGCATTGGGCCCTTCATCGACAATCGACTGGACATTGATCCGGGCGTACATCCGGAACCGCAGCGCTTTCTTCAACCCCTCGATGCCCGCCTGCTCCGGCAGCCCCAGGAACTGCTTGATCGACCAGGCCTCGAAGGGGGCGAAGCGCGTCCAGCAGGAATCGTTGCACCGCTTGGCATCGTACATGTCCCGGGTGTTCTCAACGGCCTGAAACCAGACGCCGTCGTTGGCCAGCCAGTTCACGCCGATGTTGTTGACCAGATTGATCAGGGACTCCCTCGGCATGTCCAAAAGCGGTTTCGGAATGCCGTCCTTCATTTCAAAACCCAACACCTTGGCAAAACGGTTCATCTGAATGTTGTAGCTGTTTTTCTTCGCGACCTTCATGATCTCCAGGGCTTTGGGAACACCGAACTGGTGCTCCACCTCGGTAAACCAGAGCGTGTAATGGACGATCAGCCGGTGAAACATGTCCAACGCAAATCTGGCCAAAGCCTCTTGATCCAGGTCCTCCGGTTTTTCCACATTCAACATCGCATTCGACCCTTCCGCAACCATTTGAAACCCTCCTTTTCAAATTTAATGTTGGATCGTTCGTCTTCTTCCCTAACCATCTTGCGTGGCGGTTCCGGGAGGGAATGTGACAATTTTGATTGTCGCTATTGCGACGTCAGGCAAACTATCACTTTTCAACTGCCATTCGGATCCCGCTCGCATCATCCTTGTGCCTTCCCGTTGGAACGCCCTTTGTCGATGTGCCAGTCGCCACACAATTGATCAACTTGTCCTTGTACAGCACCATGGAATGGACAGGCCTACCCATACAGGTTGCCACAAAACCGCTGCCGATATAATTCAGACCGGATGCCTTCATTCCGCAGGCGTTGGTGCATTCCAATCGGACTTTGTCCGTTACACATTGCTTTCCGGAAAGTTAAAGATTTAGGGAAAGGCAAATGTGCCGGTTGAGATGTTGCGGGGCTGCTTCCTGTATCGGTCCTCCGGAACATCTTCCGGTTTCGCATTCAGGCCTGCCTTATCCCAGTTTCTTTGCCAGTTCCCGAGCCGCGATGTGGATGGCATCCCAGACGCCCCCGAATGGAGGCGCATAAGGGAGATCCATGTATGCAAGTTGTTCGACGGTCAGACCAGTCCAGAGGGCTATTGAGAGGGTGCTGACCCTCTGCACCGCCCCCATCTCGCCGACGCACTGTGCGCCGAGGAGTCTCCCATTATTCCTGTCACCGACGAGCTTGACACCAAGCCTTTCGCATCTTGAAAAGGATTTGCCGATGGGATGTCCCCAGATCAGTGATGATACCGGGTCGAAACCATACCGCGCGGCTTCCTCCTCGGTTAGTCCTGCGGATGCCACCTCGAGATTGAAGACTTTGAATACCTGGGCTCCGACGATCCCAGGGAACTCAACCCGAGAACCTCCGATGTTCTGGCCCGCCACACGGCCCTGCTTGTTGGCGATGTCCCCCAGCGGGAAATAGACCCATCTCCCAGCAACCTTGTGAAAGACCTCACAGCAATCCCCTGCGGCCCATACGTTCTCGACTGATGTCATCTGGTGAAAATCGACCCCGATTGCCCCGCTCTCGCCCATCCGGATCCCTATGGATTGCGCCAATGCGGTATTGTAACGCGTGCCCACACCCATCAGCACAAGGTCGGCATCCAGATTGCCGTTGCTCGTGGTCATCCTCAGTGCGGAAGCCTTCCCTTTTTCAATGCCCAGGGGTCTCGTTTCCGGCAGGAACTCAACCTGGTTTTTTTCAAGTTCCTCAACAATTAACTCCGTGAACTCAGCATCCCACCGGACGGCAGGCCGCGGCAGGATGTCCATAACCTTCACTGCGACGCCGATGCGTCGCAAGGCCTCGCACATCTCGAGGCCGATGTAGCCCCCTCCGATCAGAACGGCTTTCCTGACGGCACCACTGTTGAGGTGGGTCTTGATCTTCAGGGCATGTGTTAAGTCCCGGATCACATGAACCCCCTCCAGGTCCTTGCCGGGGATATCCAGACGAACGGCCTCGGCCCCGGTCGCCATGACGAGGTAGTCGTAGGGAATACTCCCACCGCCGTCAAGGTAAACCAACCCTTTCCGTGCGTCAATGCCCTCGACGTTCGTACGGATCCTCACGTCGATGCCTGATTTTCTGAATTCTTCCGGCGTTCTCGCTACCAGGCGCTCGGAATTCTGGATTACATCGCCGATGTAATAGGGAATCGGTCAGGCGGCATAGGAGACGAAATCCCCTCGTTCGATCATGGTCACGTCCAGCGATTTATCACGACGTTTTGCCTCGGCGGCGCTCGAAGGCCCTCCCGCCCCGCCGCCGACGATCACCAGTTTTTTGCTCATGCAAAGCTCCCGTTGATGATTACGATGGGTATGGCGTTTTCCTGAATGTCATGGATTCCATGACTTCCCGCAGAAATGAAACACGATACAACTCCCTACAACTCGCCTCATCGGGAAGGTTGTCTTCTCACCGGCAAAGGGAATTCTATGATTCGTTGCATCCGAGCAAACTGCTCAGGATACCGCTGAGCCTCAGGTGCCCTTTCCGGAAAGGTCGCAGGCCACAGATGTCTGTTCCAGGTTTTCCACGTTCGGTCCGAAAGGTTTCGAGGCAGCCTCGTCCCGGTCGGCCATGATTAGCTCTGCAGCGATGCCCGCGGCATCGGTGATGATCTCGCGGCAGTGCAGCGCGTGGTCCCGGCACAGCCAGTTTTCCTGCCATTTCGTCGTCAGGTCCCGGCAACAGGTAAAGCCGTACTTTTCGCGGAAATTGTTGGGAATCTGGTTGAAAAGGCGGTAAAGCCCCGGTTTGCCATAGAGCTGTTGGGCCGATTTCTTGGCTGCGGCCTTGGGGTCGGGATCCTCGATGAGTTTGCTTCGCCCGTGGACGCAACCCACAGCAATAACCGCCCCGGTGATGGCCCCGCAGGTGTCCCCGTAAAGGCCCACGCCGCCTCCGAAGCCCGTGGCCACCTTCTTGACTTCCGGGGGAAGTCCCGTGTCAATCACGGACAGCACAGCTTCGGTCACACACTCGGCGCAGTTGTAGCCGAGGGAAAAGTTTTTCCGTGCACGTGACTTTATTGCTTCGATTTTTTCTTCTTTCGTCATGATCCTCACCCTCCTTTTCTTTAAATGGTTTTGAGAAGCTCTCGCTGGATCTGAGAATCTTCTTGATAATTAACCATCCCTACCGCAAAATCACAATACGGAATATATACGCATAAATTACGTATGTCAAATACGTGTATTTACAGGGCCATGAGGTACGATTTCAGATTCGCTTTCCGGTTGCGCAGTCCGAGCTTCTTCCGGATGTTGTCTCGGTGCACCTCGACCGTTCGGGCTGACGCATTCAGCAACTTGGCCATCTCCTTGGTCGTGCGTCCCTCCTTGATGAAGTTGATGACCTTGATTTCCATGGGTGTAAGATTGGGGTATTTGGAGGAAAGGGTGCGCAGAAAGGGGGAGATGATCTCGTTGGTGTGCCGCTCAAGGATCTCCAGCTGGTTAAGCTGTTGGCTGTCAATGCGCGTGATTTTCAGGTTCTCGATATAGGGGAGGATCAGTTCCCGCACATTGCAGATGACTTTCTCCTCGAGTTCGGTCTTGTCGTCCTCCCGCCGCTTGAGAAGGACCTTGAGGGCGGTGTTCGCTTCCTCCAGGTTCTTCGATTTTTCCTCC
>JAXDCM010000175.1:0-9760 GCA_034677965.1 Syntrophales bacterium | reverse complement strand
TGACGAATATGCTTTCCGCCCCTCCCTTGCCGATCGCCGACTGGACCGCCAGGACTTCCTTGCGCAGGTCTTCGCCGATTTCCATGATCAGGAGGTCGCAGGTTCCCGGATCGTTTTCGTCGACCAGGCTGAAGCCGTAGATGAAAGAGAGGATGTCCTCCATCTCTTTCTTTACAGTCCGGCTTTTGACGGCGACCTTGACCCGTATCGAATTTTCAGCCATATTCCCTCGATTCTCCCGTCACTTTTTTGAAACAGCGCGCACCCTGCCAAGGCTGAATGTCACTGGACCAGCTTGGGTATCTTTGCATGCACCCCGTAGTTTTCCCCCCCGGAACCGCCGGTGTTTTCCGTGTATTCGCAGGCGGGCAGGAAATAGAACGACTTGTCCATGTACTCGGCCGGCTGCCCGTCCCAGGTCTGCAAATTGAAAAAGGCCACGAAATCATTCCAGCAGGCTTCACCGTCCGCGGCGGTGCATTGCCAACTGCGCGTGCCCGCGGCACTGTCCACGGACATTTTCCTCGGGACTTCTTTGTATTGCGGGTCGTTCTTGTCATTGATCCAGAGCAGGGTCAATTTGATCACGCCCGTGACTTCCGCGCAGTTCGAGACGTTGTTTCCCGGGCATTTCACGACCAGGAGCTTCAACTGCCATCCCCGGTCCGGGATGCCGTCGCCGTCGCTGTCCAGGACCTGGTCGATTGTCCCGTCGCCGTCGGTGTCGTTTCCCTGTCCTGCGCTTGCCCAGCAGTCGGTCAGATCGGCCAGGGCGCTGGATACGGTGCCGCCCGTTGTGCCGACGCCCTGGCGCGGGTAGATTTCGTTGGGGTTCCCATTGGCGCAGATGAGCGGGCGGACCGATGACGCGGACGCCGTTTCGCACGGCTGTGTAAAATTCGTCCAGCCCGCCGTGTTGTGGGTGGCGGCGTTGCCGCCGCTGTTGAGCATTCTTCCCACGTTGCACTCCACGGTTCCGTCATTGCCGACGATGCTTTCCTTGCAGATGGCGATGGGCTGATCCACGCCCTCGGGCGGGATCGGCCCGGCAAACCCGATCCAGGCGACCGCTCTCTGCTGCATGGCGAATTCATTGAATCCCAGGACTTTCGCGAAAAAGGAACTGATCGGCGCGTTCGACGCCCCGCGCTTCGTCGTGACACGGACGGCATTGATGTACTCGGTGTTCACGTCCAGTTCCTGTGTCGTGTAATTCCAGAATTGAATCACGACGGTGGAGTCGTTCGGGGTAAAAGCCTTGTTGATGAAGCTCCAGTGCCCGCGCTCGACTTCCACGTTGGACGACCCCAGGGTGATTTTGTCGCTCTTGTTCGCAATGGCGGCCGCTTCAGCGACCGCGTCGGCCCCGGTGTTTATGGTCTCACCGTTATCCAGGAAAAGAACGCGCGCACCGGCGAGGGCCCCCGCGTCCGCGGCGTTTTTCAGCTCGTTCCGGACGACAAAAAGATGTCCCACGTCGATCGCAAGGGCGGAAAAAGCGAGCAGTACGAGAAGGATCAGGGCGATCAAGACCGTGGATACGCCATGCTCATTTTTCAATGGCCCGGTCAATGTTGAATGTCTTTTCATGGTTCTGCCCTCATCGTCATAATCCGCAGCTTCTTCACTCCATCCGCATGACCGTGACTGCTGCCAAGGTAAGAATCGGCGGCGCTCCGAACAGCTTCGGAACCAGGAAGGAATAAGGGTACTCGACAGTGACCGTCAGCGGATTTTTCTGATTCTCATTATCTTCATCCGACCTCAAGGCATATTCTGGTTCTATTTTGGTCGTCGCAGTGGCGCTTGTTCCAAAGCTGATCAGATGGTCGCTGCAATATTGATTCACGATGTCTGTAATATCGCTGTCGGACAGGGGCGCCCACGTTGCCGGCGTTTGGGTGTTGTCATAGCGGGCCACAATCCCCGCACGGGCGCCTTCCCGGCTCGCGTTCGTAATGACCGCCTTGTTGTAAAGCAGAATGGAAAATTCAATGATGCCGAAGAGGAGCAGGAATAGCAGAAACGACACGATTGCAAACTCGACCGTTTCAGTGCCTTTCTTATCTTTCAGACTGACCAAGCCAATCCCTCCCTTCACACTTCACGAACCTATTTTACAATTCCCCCGACATTGACGTTGTACACCGGCCGGGGCGTTTCTTTTTCGAATCCCTTGTTGTACTTTTCCCGGACGGCTTCAACGGTGCTGCCGTCCATGCCGGTGACCGGCTCCAGGTTCTTTTCGGCATCGGGGTTGTAGATCTGGTTGAACTTGGCAAGCCTGTGGGACGTCCCGAAATCGACGGCCACCCGAGTGGCGTCGCAGCAGCCGTTCTCGATCAGCCGGTATGTTGTGCCCCGTTCGGTTTCGACGGGCATGTAGGTGGCGCAGCCCATCGCCATGACGACCATTGCCACCAATCCCAGCAGTAACGTTACTCTCTTTTCCATCAGCCCCTCCGGTTTGGTGTTCAGAATCAGTTCTTCGGAATGATGTGCCCGAAATTCTTCTCTCCGGTTTCTTTCTTACTCGCGGAAACATCCGGTTTTGCGTGTCTCGCCTCGTCGACCGGCGCAGTCCGGCCCTCCATGCGACCCAGCAGGTAGAAGTCGAAGTCGTCCGGCTCGATGAACTGGTCCGTGGGGAGCGTCTGCTTCGACATGTCCACGGGCTTCACCAGGTGCGGCGTGACGATGATGATCAGCTCGGTTTCCGACTTCTTGAACGAACTGCTCCTGAAGAGCGTCCCCAATACGGGAATGTCGCCCAGGAGCGGGAACTTGTCGGCCACCTCGCGGACGTCCTCCTTCAGCAGGCCGGCAATGGCAAAGCTCTGGCCGTCCCCGAGTTCGATGGAAGTGGACACCCGCCTCGTGTCGATGCTGGGAATGGTGAAGCCCGCATAGACCAGGGCCTGCCCGAAATTCAGGTCGGAGACTTCCGGGGCCACTTTCATGTGGATCTTGCCGCTGCTCAGCACGGTCGGCGTGAAATTCAGGCCCACGCCGAAAGGCTTGTATTCGATCCCGACGGTCGCCAGGCCGGACGGGACCGGGATCGGGAACTCGCCGCCGGCCAGGAAGTGCGCCGTCTGGCCGCTGATGGTGATCAGCGTCGGCTCGGCCAGGACCTTCAGCAATCCGTTCTCTTTCAAGGCGTCGATGAGGACCGTCCAGGGGACGCCGTTGACGAAGAACCGAAGGATACCCGTGACGTTCGATGCCACGCCGGTCGGGTCGTAGGGCCAGCCTGCGTCAGGAGCCTGCGGTCTCCATGCCGTGGTATTCGTTCCCGGGTAGGTGTACGCGGAGTAACCGACGTAAGGCCACGCCGGGTAGGCGCTGGTGGGCTGGGGGAGGATTCGGGCCAGGCTGCCGCCCACGTTGGAGAGGTTATTCAGCATGGTCACGCCGAACTCGCCCGCCGCGTTCACCATGTTGAGGTTGACCCCCATCCGCTTGAGCACGTTCCGGGACATCTCGGAGACGCGCACCTCCAGCATCACCTGCTGGACGCCTCCCACCTGGAGGAGGTTGATGATCTTCGGCTTCTTCGTCTCCTTGTCGACCGGCGCGTAGGGCTCCACCAGGGAGAGGACCTGGGAGAGTGCCTGGGCGCTGGAAACGGTCCCGGTGAGCGTGACGAACCCGTTGGCCTCGCTGACGCTGACGTCTTTTTCGCCGGGCAGGATGTCGTGCACCTTCTGCTTGATCTGCGACAGGTCGGAAAGCACTTCCAGGTCGAAGATGCCGTAGATGTTCCGGTCCTCCCCGGCGATGGTCACGGTCGTCGACCCCGGCTTCTGCCCCTTCAGGTAGATGCGCAGATGAAAACCCGTTTCGTTCCGCACGGACCGCATCACCTTGGCCTCCGCGACGCCGTCCCTGGAAAGGGAGATCCGCAGGTTCGGCAGGGATTTGCCGGCGCCGACCCGGTACTGGATGATCTTCGATTCCCCTTCCTTGATAGACACTTTTGAGGACAGAGGCGTGATCAGCTCGGCCTGTTTCTGCTGCCCCGGCCGGGTAACCGTGGTTTTCCCCGCAGCAGCCGCCGTCTCCTCGGCACTTGCCTCATAGACCTGGAGAAGGAACAGGCCGATAAAGGCGAGGACCATGACCGGCAGCATTTTCCCCCATTTTCGTCGATTCCGATCGCTCATCTCATTCTCCCCTCTCGGCAGTCTTCTGGGTCAGCTTGTTTCCCTGGTAGAGTTCAACGGTGAACATCCGCGGGGTTGCCCCTTCCCTCCTTGTCGACGCCGGCCTCGATGCCGCCTGCGGTTTCGCACCCTCGCTTGCCGATGACATCAGGCCGGGTATCGTCGTCCCCCGGGTCTTGACCGCCTCGTTGTCGGCGAAGCTCCGCAGGGCGAGGACCACCTTCCCCTCCGTCGCGGCCAGGGCCAGCTTCTCCCCCTCCTCCGGGGTCACCTCGAGGGTGATCACGTCCACCTGGGTGGGCTTTTCCTTCTTGCCCGACTCCTCCACCTGGGGCCCCACGGCGAGGACCAGGATGTTGTTCAGGACCAGCTTCGTCATCGTCTGCACGTCATTCTGCCGCTGCTCCCGGACGGTGACGAAGACATCGACCCGGTTGCCCGGGTGGATGAAGCCGGAAACCCCGACGACCTTGTCCACCTTGACCGCCATGGCCCGCTTCTGGGCGGCGACGACGGCGGCGACCCCCCCGGTCTTCAGCTCGGCGGGCGCCAGGCGCGACATCAGGAGAGGCTCGTTCTGCGAAACGGGGAACTTCAGAATGCGGCCCTCCACCTCGGACACCTGCGAAAACGTCCCCGGCGGAATGCTCTCCTCCAGAAAGGATTTCACGGCGACCTTTTCCTTGGTGATCACGCCTCCCCAGGGCATGTCGATCAGCGCCACGACCACCGGTTTGGTCTTGAGCCGGGCGGCGCTTGCGGCGCTTTTCATCCACCCGTAAACCAGAAAGGCGGTGATCAGGGCGATCAGGATGGCGACTCCAAGAAGGACAATCGGCTTCACTCGGTTCATGCGTTCGCTCCTTTGAATTCAGATATTTCCCGGAAATTGGCCTGGTCTGAAAATCGTGAAAATCGTCCCGACGGCGATGGCAAGCCCGAAACACAATTTGAGGGGGAACTCCCCCGGGGAAGGTTGAATGTATTGAATCTGCCTGTACATCAGAAAGTTTTTCAGCATGAGCCAGTACCTTTTCAGGAAAAGCACGATATTACCCCTGACGACAATAAGTATTACAGCATAAATGCCACCGAATATCAAAGAAATAATGCAGGCCTGGAAAACGCCTTCGGCCCCGAGGAACGCCCCGACAGCGCCCATCAGTTTTACATCGCCGGCGCCCATGGCACCCATCATGTAGGGGATCAGGAGGAGGGCCATTCCTGCCGCCAATCCCTTGATGCTGAACAGGAAACCTTCCCCTCCCGGTGTGATCACATTTAACGCCAAGCCGACCGCCATGGCGGGGAAAGTGAGCCAGTTCGGGATCCTGTGGCTGCGAAGGTCAACGAGAGCCGCAGCAGTTACAATCGCGCCCAGTAAAATCCAGTATATGGTCTGATCTGCGCTCACACTCTTTTCGAATGCATCCTCTCTTGTCCGTTGGTTTAAAAATTGCGTTTGTGATCGGCCCCGTCCTAACTGAGTGCGGCGACCAAACTGCCGATCGTGTCTGTGACTAAACCGCCGAGCTCACTCCAGAAAGCTGCCGCGGCAAGGACCAGCAAAGCGCTGATCACCCCCCATTCCACGGCTTCCGTCCCCCCTTCATCCCTTATGAATCTCAAAAGTCTCTCCATCGCCCGGATCCCCTTCTTGAATTCTATTTCGTGCATTATGCGCTGACCTTGACGGCCTTTAAATCAGACAAAAAAGTTGTCCTGGATGTTGAGTGATTCATATCGCCCCCCCGGATAACGAACCGGGGGAACGATATGCTTTGTCGGCTCTTTAACTTGCCGGGGTCAACGCTTCTACGAGAGCCGAAATGTTGTCATAAACATACTGACCAACATCGCTCCACAAAGCGGCCGCCGCGACGATAATCAGACCAGCCACGATCGCCCACTCCACGGTCTCCGTTCCTTCTTCGTCCTTCAGAAATCTCCAGATCTTTTCCATTCTCTTTTCCTCCATTCTTTTGTTTTTTGGGTTTTAAAGTCAGTTTGTTTTTTCTTTATTATATTACGATGCCTTTTTCCTTCATTCTACGCTTCTTCCCACCCCCCTTCATGATTTGAAAAAATTTCTGCTCTTTCCAGCGTTCGTCATGATGCAAGTTTTCTCAGACCCGCCCTGATTACGTCGCCCTCTTTTTTCAACCACTCCACCCGGGCCATGAAGCATTCACTCTCCGAGTGAAGACTGATGGCATCGCCTGCTTTGCAGCCACACTCCCCCTGAATCAGAATTCCCCAACCGGCGTCGGAACGGTCGATACAGTAAGCCCTGCCCGAACCCCCATTACATTTGCATAGAACTTCCCTCGTCTGTTCTGCCGGCCGGCGAGACTCGGCCCGCCGCGACGCGCCGTGCATACCGCTGAACATCTTCCGGCAGTAAGGGCAGGCAATGAAATCGTCCATGCTGAATGCCACACAACACGTTCCGCAATGCGGACAGGATATTCGAAACAAGAGGCCCCTCCTATAAAAATTGTTTACCTGCGCTTTTTTTATTTTTCGGTTAAACTTTTGCATCGTTTTGTGGGAGCTTGTCAATGGGGCAGAGGTTTCAAGTTTTCTCCAACTATTGTCTAACATGTATCCTACCGTATTATCTAAATTTGTTTTTTTTCATGATCGAACCGTCAAGCCTTGTTGTCATACACTGTTGTACAACTTTAAAGCAATCCGCGTGCCAGTTTTTTATGTTATTGATTTTATTATACTTTCAAATTTCGGTTTTTCGCCTGTAGATGATTTTGTAAAGAAATCCGACAAAATCCGGCCCCAAAATCCGGGCGGATCAGTGCCCTTTTATGAAATATCATGAGTCATTCAGTGTGGTTGGAGAATTTTCAGGCGTTTGATGAAAGTGTAAAATATTCCGACACGAAGCGGGAATTTTCACGATTCGGCGGTGATTTCAACTGAATGGATCGGGGAATGGCTCAGGATGGTTCCTTGCCGGCGGCGGCCAGTTCGGGATAGTGCCGGTGAATTTCGATCACCAGTTGAAGGCGATCGGTGACGCCGACCTTCTTGAAGATCCTGTTGCAGTGGGATTTGACGGTCTGCTCGCTGATGTCCATGCGCTGGGCGACTTCCTTGTTCCGGAACCCCTGGCACAACAGACTTGTGACCTCGCGCTCGCTTTTGGTCAGGCGGATGTCCCTTTTCCGGGAATTGCTGTTCTCAAGCGCCAGACCGGCCATGGTTCTGCGGTCAAACCACAACTCGCCCTTCGCGATGGCGGTGACGGCTTTCCTGAAAAGGGGAGCGGGGGTGAAATGGGGCACGATGCCGACAATGCCCCGGTCGATGAGATTTCTGATGTGCTCCTTTGCGGCATAGGGGAAATTGCTCCCGGTCAGCAGCAGGACCCTTTGGCCATTGTCCGATTTGAGGATCTCCTCCATTTCCCGGAATACGGGGTAATCCAGCACCAGCAGATCGGGCGAAGCTTTCCTGATTTCGTGAAAATCGGCGCCCTCGGTGAAAACGCCGATCACCCGGACCGTGCTTTCGTCCGCCAGAATCGTCGAAAGCCCTTCGCCGAGGAGATAATGGTGGCACCCGATGGCGATCTTCATGCGATCCATTCTGGCTTCTTCGTCTGCGGCCATGGGCGACACCCAGCTTCATCGTTTGCATGATTTCCGCTCCGCCAAATCCATGGCGTCCGGAAGAGAGCGTGAAACATATATATGTATTTTATGGGGGGGGGGGATAAAATCAAGCGAAAAATACGTTTTTCCACAATAATTGAGCATAATATCAGATTAAAGAGTGCAAAACCGCCGGAAGACGGTTGGATCCCGCTTAAAAAGAATTATTTTCATCCGGGATAACGGCCGGTGGGAAATTCCGCGACAGGACTGGACAGACAGGGAAGGATGTAGTAAACGGTCAACCGGTTGCGGAAACGGGGGTCCGCTCCGGCTGGAAAGCAGGCTCAGGCAAACGGCAGACCGCGAATCCCCCCATCGAGAGGCTTTTGCATGCGTGATTCAAGCGTCCATGACCCGAAAGACGATCACACCCCGAGATTTCCGAGGACACTGGAGGAAATCGAACTGGACTTTCACTTCCTGGCGGACCTGGCCCTGAAGACGGTTTACACCGATGCAAACTGCACGACGGCCCGGGTTGCCGAAAAGCTGTGCATGCCGGTGATGATGACCGAAACGCTGCTGCAGCACCTGTACCGGGAAAAACTGCTGGAGATCCGGGGTGCGGAAGGCTTCAACAACAACCGCTACGCCATGCTGGAGCGCGGCTGGCACCAGGCGCTTCGCCTTTTGGAGATGAACGGCTACATCGGGCCGGCGCCCGTTTCGCTGCAGGCCTACCGTGCCATGGTCCAACAGCAGAACAGAAAGAGGGAATCGGTGACTCCAAAATCCATCAAGAGCGCCCTTTCCGAACTGGTTCTGCCTAAGGGCGCACTTCAGACGCTGGGGCTGGTCGCCAATTCTCGCCGAAGCCTGTTCATGTACGGGGAGCCCGGAAACGGAAAGACGTCCACCGCCGTGGCGCTCCACTCCGCCCAGACCGGGGAGATCTGGATTCCCTATGCAATTGAGGTGGACGGGCAGATCATCAAGGTGTTCGACCCGCACAATCATGTGCCCGTGGAAAACGACAACACAAACGGTTATGACCGGCGCTGGATTCGGATCAAGCGCCCCCTGGTGATCGTCGGCGGGGAAATGACGATCGAGACCATGGACCTCATCTACAGCCGGACGGTCCGCTATTACGAGGCGCCTTTCCAGCTCAAGGCCAACGGGGGAACGCTGGTCATCGACGATTTCGGCCGGCAACGCGTGGATTCGATGGACCTGCTGAACCGATGGATCATCCCGCTGGAGCGGCAGACTGACTACCTGACCCTGCACACCGGCAAGAAGATCGAGGTCCCTTTCGAGCAGTTGCTCATTTTCTCCACCAACCTGGATCTGAAGGGGCTGGTGGATGACGCCTTCCTTCGCCGAATGGGATACCGAATCTACATCAGCCCGCCGGGCCGTGAGCGGTACGCCTCCATTTTCCGCAAGGTGGTCGGCGCGAACGGTCTCGACTTCGACCCGGAGATGCTGGAATTCGTTTTGCGAAAGTACGAAAAGGAGAAGCGTCCCCTGCGGTGCTGCGAGCCGAGGGATCTGGTTCAGCGCTGCCTGGACATCTGCAGCTATGAAAACGAGCCGCCTTCCCTGTCCGTGAAGCTGCTTGAACAGGCCTGGGGAAATTACTTCGGGACGGGAAAGGCCGCCTGACGCGCGGAAACCGTCCGGGCGGAAGAAAAGGCGATTGACGTGAAAAAGGGTCCCGGCAGGCCGTCAGCAAAAAATAGAGAAGCGGTTAATCTTCCGATCGGATCAACCGCTTCTCCTGAAAAAGATTTCTCGCCATTGGCGGGCCCGGCGATTCAGCGCCCTGCCCTTCCGCCCGCCAAGTGATGGATTTCAATGGTCGGGGCGAGAGGATTTGAACCTCCGACCCTCTGAACCCCATTCAGATACGCTACCAGACTGCGCCACGCCCCGACTTGATGATGAGGTTGAAAGTGCCGGTTTTCTACCATCATC
>JAXDCM010000174.1:0-3015 GCA_034677965.1 Syntrophales bacterium | reverse complement strand
AGCGAGTCGTTCAACTGGCGGGCATGGGGGTGCGGTTGTCGCCGTCCGAAATTCTGGTCTCCGGGCAGGCGGCGGCCCGCTTTCTTCGGCGCGAGTTCCCGGCAGGAAGCCGGGTTCATGTCTTCGGAACGCCGGCGCTGCGCAAGGCGTTGGCGGAGGAGGGCTTCACACTGGCCGACGAGGATGTCAGGGCCGTCGTGGCCGGCCTCGATTTCGAGATTACCTTCGACAAGATCAGGCGCGCCGTCCGGCTCATCCGGTCCGGTGCGCGCTTTATCGCAACCAACATGGACCCGAATCTCCCGACGGAGGGCGAGTGGCTGCCGGGGACCGGCGCGATGGTCGCGATGCTGACGGTCGCCTCCGAAGTCGAACCGACCGTCATCGGCAAGCCCGAACCCATCATGTATGAACTGGCCATGGCGCAGATGGGTGCGCGCCCCAAAACGACCGCTGCGGTCGGCGATCGCGTGGCGACAGATATCGTAGGCGGGAAGAGGGCTTCGCTGACGACGATTTGCGTTCTTTCCGGCGCGTCCGACCGGTCCGAGGCCGAAGCCGCGGGTGCCGACTTCATCTTCGACGATATCGGACATCTGCTTGACGGCTGGCGCTTCGCCTTATCCGCTCGGGGTCCCGCTTGACGGTCCGTCTCCTCGGCAGCCGGGAGGGTCGAGCCTATGCCGGATGGGGGATCGTTTCTGCATGGAATGTTCTTTGAACCGGCCGCCCTGTCAAAAAACATGTCAAAAAACATTGACATGATATCATATTGTGTTATCATCCGATCATGACTGGCAAACATAGGAAAACCCTTGAAGCCATTTTTACCAACCCTGTCAACGGAAACATTAAATGGTCGAGGATAGAGGCGCTGTTTGTTGCCGTGGGATGTGTTGTTGTGGAGGGTTCCGGTTCTTCCGTTACCTTTGAGAAAAACGGAAGACGGGCATACTTCCATCGTCCTCATCCTCAAAAAGAGTCGTTGCGTTACAGGGTGACAGATGCCAGATATTTTCTTGAATCAATTGGAGTAAAGCCATGAACGCCATGAAATACAAAGGATATGCAGCTCGTATCGAGTATGATGCCCATGACCGCATATTTGTAGGTCATCTGGTCGGTATACGTGACATTGTTGGGTTTCACGGAGTGTCTGTTGAAGAGCTTGAAACCGCATTCCATGAGGCAGTTGACAATTATCTTGTTGCTTGCACCAAACTTGGACAACAACCCAATAAACCGGTTTCCGGCAAGATATTGCTGCGAGTTCCGCCTGAAATTCATTCCGCAGCTATAATGGTGGCCGAAAGCGAGGGCAAAAGCCTTAACCAGTGGGCCGCCCATGTTTTGGCCGAGGCTGCGAACTGCAGTTGAACCAATATTCGCTGCCGGTTTGTGTTCGTTTTACAAGGCAAGTTCACCCACGCCATTTCCAGATGTCTCACTCTAAGAGCGATGGGAACGAATTTCAGGCGGGCAAAGGGGCATCGAGGCCGACGATGTCCCTTAACTCGTCCAGGCGCTCCAGTGTGAAATCCGAGGGATGGGCGCAGGGGTGGGAAGAACCCTGATTGGTCAGAAAGGCGGTGATCGCTCCCGCCTTGTGTCCCGCCTCGACATCGAACACAAAGTCTCCGACGACCAGGAGCTGCGACACGGGGACAGCCATGATCCGCGCCGCGGCGAGGATCCCCTCGGGGCTGGGCTTCGGGCTGAAGGGATCGTCACGGGAAAGGATCACCGAAAAGTCCTCCATCCGGATCCGCCGGAAGTTCTCGAGGGCGGTCCGGATGGAGGCCAGGCTGTTGCGGCTGATGATCCCGATCTTGATGCCCCGCGCAAGCAGGAATTCCAGGACCTCTTCGGCGCCGTCATTGGGATGCGACAGCCGGGCCGCCTCGGCCTCGAAGGCGTCCAGGGCCTGCAAAGCCGCGGCTCGCTCCTGCTGCGAGGTCATGCCGTTGATGAATTCGAGAACCGGACGTCCCTGCGGACAGCCGACGGCTTTCCGCATCACGTTGAAATCCAGCATGCCGGGCCCGGTCAGCGTGCCGTCGAAATCAAACAGCACCGCGCGGATCGCCTTTTTCGAATCCCGGGGATCCATCAAATACACTCGCTGAATCCGCAGGAATGGCAGACGGCGCATCCCCCTTCATGTTCGATCTTGCCGCCGCATTCCGGGCAGGCCCCCTTGAACAGAGCTCTCTTTACCATTTTCTCCGCGTGGCCCGTGGAAGCGAGATGGTTCTGAATGGCCTTGGCGACCGCATCGGCGCAGGAGAGAATCTTTTTGTCCCCGAAGCCCGAATGGGAATGGCAGGAGATATCCAGAAGCTGCTTGATGACCTGTTTGGGCTGAACCCCGCTGCGCCAGGCCAGCGAGACCATCCGCCCGATCGCCTCGCTCTGGGAGGCCGCGCAGCCGCCCGCCTTGCCCATCGTGGTGAACAGTTCGAAGAGCCCCTCTTCGTCCTCATTGATGGTCACATACAGAGGCCCGCAGCCGGTCTGCATCCGGTACGTCCAGCCCTTGAGGGTCATGGGGCGGTCGCGAACCGTCTTTTTCTCCGCCGCTTCCGATTCCGGCGCAGTTTTGGCCGTGGAGAGCACCTGGTGCTCCCGCGATCCGTCCCGGTAGATCGTCACCCCCTTGCAATCCATTTTGTAGGCCAGCTCGTATACCCTCCGGACATCTTCGATCGTCGCGGCCTTGGGAAAATTCACCGTCTTGCTGACGGCATTGTCCGTGCTCTTCTGGAAGACCGCCTGCATCCGGATGTGATCCTCCGGCGTGATGTCGTGCGCCGTCACGAACAGCGCGCGAAGATCGTCGGGAATCTCCTCGATCCGCTGAATCGTGCCGTGTTCCGCGATTTTTTCCATGAGCGCCTCGGAATAGATGCCCCTCTCCTTGGCCATCTTTTCGAACAGCGGGTGAACCTCGACCAGAATGTTGTTGTCCAGAACCTGCCGCACAAAGGAGACCGCAAAGATCGGCTCGATCCCGGA
>JAXDCM010000173.1:0-20940 GCA_034677965.1 Syntrophales bacterium | reverse complement strand
TGGCGGAGGGAGCAGGATTCGAACCCGCGAAGCTTCCGCTCAACGGTTTTCAAGACCGCCGCCATAGACCACTCGGCCATCCCTCCGCACGTTTCCATGCTACCCCGCGGCGGGAATCCTGTCAACTCCGCCCATATAGGGCCTGAGCGCCTCGGGGATGACGACGCTTCCGTCCGCCTGCTGATAATTCTCCAAAACGGCCACAAGGGTTCTGCCCACGGCCAGTCCCGAGCCGTTGAGGGTGTGGACAAATTCCACCTTCCCCCCCTCCTCGCGCCGAAAGCGGATCGACGCGCGGCGGGCCTGGAAATCCTCGAAATTGCTGCAAGAGGAGATCTCCCGGTAGGCTTCCTGGCCGGGGAGCCACGCCTCGATGTCGTAGGTCTTCGCGGAAGAGAAGCCCAGATCGGAGGAACAGAGGCTGACCACCCTGTAGGGGATGTTGAGCCGCTTGAGCACCTCTTCGGCGTTTTCGGTCAGCTTTTCCAACTCTTCGTACGAGCTCTCCGGACATGTGAACTTCACCAGCTCCACCTTGTTGAACTGGTGCTGTCGTATCAGGCCCCGGGTATCCTTTCCGTAGGAGCCAGCCTCCGCGCGGAAACAGGGGGAGTAGGCCACATAGGTGATCGGCAGTTCTTTTTCGCGCAGAATCTCGTCCCGGTGGATGTTCGTGACGGGCACCTCCGCCGTCGGGATGAGGAAGTAGTCCACCTTGTCGATGCGGAAAAGGTCCTCCTCGAACTTCGGAAGCTGGCCGGTTCCGGTCATGCTCTCCCGGTTGACCATGAACGGGGTCAGCACCTCCGTGTAGCCGTGGATCCCGGTGTGCAAATCGAGCATGAGGTTGACGATTGCCCGCTCCAGCCTGGCCCCGAGCCCCCGGTAAAGGGTGAATCGCGCCCCGGTGATCTTCGCCCCGCGGGCAAAGTCCAGAATGTTCAGCCCCTCGCCGATTTCCCAGTGCGGCCGCGGCGTAAAGGAAAACCGCGGCTTCTCTCCCCAGACCCGGATGACCGGATTGTCTTCGGCGCCTTTCCCGCAGACAACCGATTCATGCGGAACATTGGGAAGGGTCATCAGGATCTGCCGGATTTCTTCGTCGACCTGTTTTTGCGACTCGTCCAGTTCCTTGATCCGGTTCGACACCTCCCCCATCCGTTCGATGATCTCGGTCGCATCCTGCCGGTTCTTTTTCCTCTCTCCGATCATCTTCGAAACGTTGTTGCGTTCGCTGCGCAACGCCTCGACTTCCCGGATAATATCCCGCCGCTTCTCGTCGAGGGCGATGAAACGTTCCAGATGAATCTCCTGGCCCCGCTCCCGCAACTTTCCGGCAACAAAGTCGATGTTCTGCCTGAGATATTTGATGTCCAGCATGAATCGTGCCCTTCCCCCCGTTTCGGGGAAATTTCCCCTATCATCATGACCCTTTGAAGTCAATCATTTTATGGGAGATCCGGGCCGATGGAACCCCTGAAACGCCTCTGGAAAAGACCGTCGAAGTGTAATAAATATCATCCCGGAAATTCTGCATCATCAGACGGGACAGGAAGCCGTCAACCTTCGAAAGGGGCCCTGCATGGTTAATCCGAAAAAATGCTACGCTGTTGCCCGAGGGCGCCGGCCGGGCATTTATGACACCTGGTACGGAACGGGAGGCGCCGAAGAGCAAATCCGCGGGTATGCCGGAGCCTTCTACCGGGGTTTTGCGACGCGGGAGGAGGCGCGGCAGTGGCTGAGGGACCCGGCGGTTCAAACCGGGAAACGCGCCTGCGTTGCGGATGTCGAAATCCATCCCGCTGAACGCGAGATCCCATCGGGGCGAATTGTCGCTTATACCGACGGGGCCTGTGTGGGGAATCCGGGATCCGGGGGATACGGTGCAGTCATTCTCGACGGGGAGAGGCGGATGGAAATCGCACAGGGCTTTCGCTTGACCACCAACAACCGCATGGAACTGATGGCCTGCATCGCGGCGCTGGAGGCCCTCATCGCACCGGCGGTCGTCGACCTGTACAGCGATTCGCGCTATGTGGTCAACGGAATCTGCAAGGGGTGGGCCCGCAAATGGCAAGCCAACGGCTGGATGCGCACAAAAGAGAAAGCCGCAGAAAATGCGGACCTGTGGTCAAGGCTCCTCGATCTGTGCGAGAGACACCGGGTGCGGTTTGTCTGGGTCCGCGGCCACGCCGGAAACCGGGAGAACGAACGCTGCGATCAACTGGCAACCGGTGCGGCGCAAAGCCACAACCGGATAGAGGATGAAGCCTACATTACCGGCCGGACCAAGGTCACGGAAGGAGCCATCATCGGGACGGGCTGAGTCCGGCCTTCCATACGGGTCGGCGTTTCCCACTGATGCGAATCGGCAGTCCGAACGCTCTTCATCCCGACGAGCAAGCGTCGGGATTTTACGAAACGGTTTTTTCAAAATGGTGGAAGTCCCGTATATGGGTGAAATCTCCACCCCAGCGCCAGCCTTTTTCCAGAAAAGCGCTGACCACGGGATGGTTTTTGGAGAACGTGCCGGGTTGCAACGGCTTCCGGACAGCCCCTGCGGGGACAACACGGCCGTCCGGATGGATCGCCGGGTTTTCCCGCGGATTGATATCCACCGCCCGGCCCAAGGCGTGCAGGGAGATCCGGCTGGTTCCCGCGACGAGCCGGTAGTTGAAAGCGGAGCTGTTGTCCGCGGCCATCGATGCCTCGTCGGACCAGCCGAATCGGACGATCGGCACGACGCGCGCCACCGGAAACGATTGCCGCTCCATCAGCTCGAAAAGCTCCAGAAGATCGGCTGCAAGATCCCGGTGGACGACAAGCTGGCCTTTGTGACGGCGCCCGTCGAAACCGCGGTAAAAGACATCGATCAGGCGAAGACTCTCCAGGATCTTCGACGGCGCCGCCGTCCCCGCCACCGCCCGAGCGAAGTCCATCGCACTGTCCACGATCATGCCTTCGTCTGCCATCTTCCGATTCTCCAGGGCGCCGCCCCAATCCGCCGGCGATGCGGTTGTTTGCCCGACGCGCCCATTCCATCCTGATCCGGTTTTACACTATACCGATCTTTGCGACGGGTCAATCCGCACGGCGCTGGGGATTCCAATTGCCGATTCGAATCATCCCGGCCGGACCGTCAGGCATTTGAGGTTGCCTCCGCTACAAGGTGACATCCTTCCGCGGGGAGCATTGACACCAGAGGGTCTTTTCCATATAGTGGCGCCCACCCCCGGAAGGGTCCGGTGAATAACCGAAGGACTGATTCTATGCCATGAAATGGAAAATCTGGTTTTTGCTCCTGCCTTCGCTCTTTCTACTCCCGCCTTTTGTCCATTCCGGGGATTCGAAAAATTACCATGTCGCCCTGTACGGAGCCATGCTCACGGACGGCGCGTTGGCCGAGACGGCCATCTTCAAAGCGAAGCTGGACAATGACTTCAAGTTTGCCACGCTCGCGGCCGGGGCAAAAATCGGGAATCTCTTTGAATGGATCGATTTCGAACTGGAAGGGCAGGCGGTCAAGCACCTGGAAGGCCAGCACCACTGGGAGTTCAACGGCCTGGTGATCGCGCGTTGGCTCCGCTTTCCGTGGAACGACATCGTGAAAACCAGTTTTGCCGTCGGCGAGGGGCTTTCCCTGGCTACGAACAAATCGGTGTCCGAAGAAAAATATCATGGTGAGAAAACGGACAAATTCCTGAATTACCTGATGTTCGAATTTGATTTTGCCCTTCCCCATGAACCGAACTGGAGCCTGGTCACCCGCATCCACCATCGTTCAGGGGTATTTGGCCTGTTCGGGGGGGTTCACGGGGCAACCAACGCCTTCAGTTTGGGAATCCGCTACCATTTCTGACCATTCCCTTTTTTCCGTTGATAAATTTTACGGGTTCGCTTACAAGTGCGTCAGCGCCCCGGCCCACAACGGGCCTGCGTGCGGACAACGGGAACGGAGGTTTCATGGGCGTTGCGGGAACGGCTGTCCTTGCTTTGCTGGCTTGTCTGATCGCAGTGATGCCGGCAGGGGCCATCAAGAACGACAAGACCCTCTATGAGGGGGATTCCATCTATCACCACATCACCATCCGCGAAGACAGCGGGGAGCGGTGCATGATCTTCGGCCGGCAGCGCGATCTCCGCCAGACCTGCATCGATCTCGCAAAACCGGACATCTCGGTTTTTGAATACTCGGCCATGATGTTTGCGGGCTTTCTTTTCAGGCCCGATGCCGAAAAGGTCTGCCTGATCGGCCTGGGCGGCGGCTACATCCCGACGGTTTTTCGGATGCATCTCCCGAAGGTTCGACTGCAAACGGTTGAGGTGGACCCCCTCGTGGAAAAGCTCGCCCGGAAATATTTTTCCTTCACCGTCCCGGCCGGCCAGGCACTCGCCATCGATGACGGCCGGCAGTTTCTGAAGAAAAGCCGGGAGCGCTACGACCAGATCTGGCTCGATGCCTTCAATTCCGACTACATCCCGGCGCACATGACGACAAAGGAGTTCCTGCAGCTTGCCAAATCGCGTCTGACCGACGGGGGGATCGTCATCCAGAACCTTTTCTGCGACAACCGGATGTACGACGCGCAGATCGCAACCTTCCAGGCGGTTTTTAAGAGGGTGTTCCTCTTCGAGGGGCAGAGAAGCGGAAGCTGCATCATCGTGGCCTCCGACCGGCCCGCCTGCGAGCCGGCAGGGCTGCGGAAGCAGGCGGAGAAATGGGGCGGAAAGATCGGCCGGATCGACCTCATCGCCGAGTCCGGCAAATGCAGGGTTTCTCTGATCCTCAAGAATGACCCCATTCTGACGGATGACTTCAATCCGGCCAACCTGCTGCTGATGCAGAAAAAATAGAGGATCCGTCCGAACGGGGATGGAAAAGAACGCCGTTAAGGAAGGCGTCGGTGCGGAGGAAGGGTTATGCCGATGGTGTATGCCGTTTTCATTTTGCTTCTCGTGACCTTCGGCGCGGTGGTGATGAGCCTGGAGATCCTCTCCTCGAACCTGATGTCACCCTATTTCGGGGGCTCCATCTACATCTGGGGAAGCATCATCAGCTCGTTCATGGTGCACTTCTCCGTGGGTTACGTGGCCGGCGGCTACCTGTCACGACGCTATCCCCGGATCTCGGTGCTCGCGGTCTTCCTTCTCGTCGGTTCTCTTTGGGTGATCGGAATCCCGGCCTTCTACAAACCCGTTTGCGAACTCGTATCCGACCGCATCGCGGACGTCCGCCTCGGCTCGCTGGTTGCGATGAACCTGATCTTCTTCCTTCCGGTCTCGATCATGGCCATGGTTTCCCCCTACATCATCGGGATTACCGTCTCCTGGAAGCGGCAGTCGTGGCTCACCGGCGGAATGGTCCTCTTCATCTCCACCGTCGGTTCGTTCTTCGGCACGAATATCACGGCCTTCTACCTGATCGGCCTCTTTCCGGTTTCGCGGATTGTCGTCGGCCTGGGGCTGATCTGTCTTTGCGTTGTCCTCTTGACCCTCGCGCATCGCCCCGATCGCAAAATAGGAAAATAGATCCGTCCCCGGTTTTGCTGATCTCCTTTTTCAATCAGCCTAAATAGGCTTCCCTTCAAGGGTAAGTTTCATTGACCTCCCCCGTTCGGGATGATAGGATCGCGAAAATTTTTCAGAGGAGACAAACATGATTATCCTGTCAACCGGCTTTGGGGAGGTGACCATCGAGCTCTACGACGCCGCAGCGCCCATTACCGTTCAGAATTTTCTTCAGTACGTCGAAGACGGTTTCTTCGACGGCACGATCTTTCACCGCGTCATCCCCGACTTCGTCCTTCAGGGCGGCGGCTTCACGGCCGACATGAAACAAAAGAAAACCCGTCCGCCGATCAAAAACGAAGCCGAAAACGGTCTGAAGAACAAACGGGGAACCCTGTCGATGGCCCGCACCCAGGAGATCGACAGCGCAACCTCTCAGTTCTTCATCAACCTCAAGGACAACGATTTTCTCGACCACGGCACGCGGGATTTCGGCTACGCGGTCTTCGCAAAGGTCACGGACGGCATGGAGATCATCGACCGGATCGCTCAGGTTGCTACGGGAAACCACGGTATGCACCGGGATGTTCCTTTGGAGCCGGTCGTCATCCTCTCCGCAAAGCGGGTATAGCAAACGTTGTGATCCGGCCGCCCGTCGACGCCCCGTTCGGAAGCGCGGGCTCCCCGTTCCTGTTTATCACCCGCGCCGGGATATTTCTTGACAAGGAACGGGGGTTTGAGATAGGGCTATGCGGTCGCGCCATACCCCGGAAACGCGCAGGATCGAACGACCTGCAGCCGGGAAGCCGAGCCTGAAACGGAACGAACAGGAGAGCGTGACCACAGGTAGGAACATGTATTTTTCAAAGAAAACATTGGATGAGTCGGGGCGTCTCACCGCGAAGTGGGAAGAGGAGGTGAGGCGTGCAACTGAAGGGGCGGCTGAGCGGAAAGCCCGCTGGTCAACCGTCTCCGATCTGGAAATCAAACGGCTCTATGCCCCGGAAGACATCTCGGGAACGGATTTCGCAAGGGACGTGGGCGCCCCGGGGGAGTATCCGTTTCTTCGCGGAAATCAGGCCACCGGATACCGCGGCCGGTGCTGGACCTTCCGGATGTTTTCCGGAATGGGCAGCGCGAAGGACACCAACGCACGCTGGCACATGCTTCTGAAGGAAGGGCAAACCGGCCTCAGCACCGCCTTCGATTTCCCGACCCTCATGGGATACGACAGCGACTCTCCGAAAGCCCGGGGCGAATGCGGCCGCTGCGGCGTGGCCATCGACACCCTCGATGATTTCCTGGTCCTGATGGAGGGGATCCCGATGGACCAGGTCACCACCTCCATGACGATCAACCCGCCCGCCACCGCTCTGTGGGCGATGTATTGCGCGGCGGCGGAGTGCAACGGCGTGCCGCTGGCGAAGATCGGCGGGACGATCCAGAACGACATGCTCAAGGAGTTCATTGCCCAGAAAACCTTCATGTGCCCCCCTGAGCCCTCCGTGCGGCTGATCAGCGACACGGTGGCGTTCGGGACGAAGCAGGTCCCCAAGTGGAACACGATCAGCATCAGCGGATACCATATCCGGGAAGCCGGTTCCACGGCCGTCCAGGAACTGGCCTTTACGCTGCGCGACGGAATCGAATATGTCGAAGACGTCATTCGCCGCAAAGGGCTCGACGTGGACGAATTCGCCCCCCGGCTTTCCTTCTTCTTCAACTCCCACATCGACTTCTTCGAGGAGATCTGCAAGATGCGGGCGGCGCGCCGGATCTGGGCGCGGGTGATGCGCGACCGCTTCCATGCGAAAAACCCCCGCTCGCTCTGGATGCGGTTTCACACACAGACGGCCGGCTGTTCCCTGACGGCCCAGCAGCCTTACAACAACGTCGTCCGGACGGCTATCGAGGCCCTTGCGGCGGTTCTCGGCGGAACCCAATCCCTGCATACGAACTCGCTGGACGAGGTTCTCTGCCTCCCCTCCGACCACGCGGTCGAAATCGCGCTGCGCACCCAGCAGATCCTTGCCGAGGAGACCGGCGTGGCGAATACGATCGACCCGCTGGCCGGCTCCTATTTCGTCGAGTCCCTGACGAACCGGATGGAGGAGGAGGCGATGGCGTATATCGAGCAGATCGACCAAATGGGCGGGATGGTCGCGGCGATCGATAAGGGATTCCCGCAGATGGAGATTGCCGATGCCGCCTACCGTTTCCAGCAGCAGATCGATGCGGGCGAAAAGATCATGGTGGGCGTCAACAAATATGCAAATGCCGCCAAGCAGGAGATCCCCGTCGTCGACATCGACGAGCGGATCGAGGAGGAGCAGATCGCGCGCCTTGCGGACGTCAAACGCAGGCGGAATTTTCGGGCCGTCAAGCGGGACCTGGACGCCTTGAAAAGCGCCTGCAAGACGGGGAAGAACGTTATGCCGTATTGCATCGAAGCGGTGAAGGACCGGGCAACGGTCCAGGAGATCTGCGACATCTACCGGGAGGTCTTCGGCGAATACCGGGACCCCGGTCTCTATTAGCGAAAATCTTTTCCGAGGTAGCCGAATGGCGGAGAAAAAGATACGGATCATGGTGGCCAAACCGGGCCTGGACGGTCATGACCGGGGGGCGCGGGTTCTCGCCCGTTGTTTCCGGGACGCGGGCTTCGAGGTCATCTACACGGGCTGCCACCAGACCCCGGAACAGATCGCCGCAACGGCCGTTCAGGAAGACGTGGACCTGGTCGGCCTGAGCTGCCTCTCCGGAGCGCACCGCTACCTGTTCCCCCGCGTGGTTGAACTTCTCAGGGAACGGGGCGCGGGCGATATTGTCGTGATCGGCGGCGGAATCATTCCCGACCAGGACTTCCAGTCGCTTTACGACGCCGGCATCCGGGCGATCTTCACGCCCGGCGCTCCTCTCGACGATATCGTGAACTGGGTCCGGTCGAACATCCGGCCAAGGGGGAATGCATGACGGCGTCATCCGAGGAAAGGGATCAACTGCAAAAGATCCGCGCCGGGGACGTCAGAACCGCTTCCCGCCTGATCCGGAACCTGGAGGATGAGATCCCCGAGGCGAGGAGCGCCATCAAGCGGATTTTTCCCTACACCGGCCGCGCCCATGTCGTCGGCATTACCGGCGCTCCCGGGGCGGGAAAGAGCACCCTGGTCGACGCGCTCATTGCCTCCTTCCGGAAGCAGCAGAAGGGCGTCGGCGTTCTTGCCGTCGATCCCACCTCTCCATTTACCGGGGGCGCCATCCTGGGGGACCGGATCCGGATGCAGCGCCATGCCGAAGATCCCGGCGTCTTTGTCCGCAGCCTCGCCACCCGCGGCGCGTTGGGCGGTCTTTCGAAGGCGGTCGGCGACGCGGTGCACGTGATGGACGTCATGGGAAAGGAGCTGATCCTGGTGGAAACCGTCGGAACCGGGCAGCAGGAGGTGGAGATCATCAACCACTCCCATACGGTCCTCGTGGTCCTGGTCCCGGGAATGGGCGACGAGATCCAGGCGATCAAGGCGGGGATCATGGAAATCGCCGATATCTTCGTGATCAACAAGGCGGACCGCGACGGCTCTCACCAGCTTGCAAACGAACTCATGGCCATGCTGAACATGATTCAGGAATTCCCCGGCGGCTGGCGTCCGCCGGTGATCCGCATCGGAAACTGTTTCGATCCGGGACCCTTTGCGGAGAGCCTGGGGGAGCTTTCCGCGGCAATCTCCGATCATTACCGGCGCCTCGTCGAGACGGATCTGCTGGGCGACCGGATGAAGCGCAAGGCGATGGTCGAGATCCACGAAGCGCTTCGCGACGCGATCCTGGCGCCGATCCTCCGCGAAATGACGGAAAGCGGGGAGATGGAGGAGATCGCCGGAAGGCTGCTGCGGAAGGAGACGGACCCCTACACCATCGCCGAGGAGGTCGCCCGCCGCCGCCTGAAATAGCGGCAAAGAGGAGCAGGAAGAGATGGAAGACACGTTCATCCGCGGGCCAAACAGCCGAGGGCTGGTTCTGGTCCATACCGGCAACGGCAAGGGGAAAACGACGGCCGCCTTCGGGCAGGCCCTGCGCGCGGTCGGCCAGGGGCTCCGCGTTTGCGTCATCCAGTTCATGAAGGGAAGAAAGTATGGGGAGTTTCTGGCCGCGGAGCGCTATCTCCCGAACCTGACCATTCATCTCTCCGGCCTGGACAGCTTTGTCATGAGGGACAAACCTGCGCCGGTGGACATCGAGCTCGCAAGGAAGGGGCTCGACATGGCCCGCGAGGCGGTTTCATCGGGGAAGTACGACATGGTGATTCTGGATGAGATCAACGTCGCGGTCGACTTCAAGCTGATTCCCCTCGAAGAGGTCATCAACCTGATCCGGAACAAACCCGCCGCATTGGATCTCGTTCTCACCGGCCGCTACGCCGCGCCGGAAATTATGGAGCTGGCCGACACGGTGAGCGAGGTTCGTGAAATCAAGCACCACTACAACGCCGGCATCAAGGACCGTGCCGGGATCGAATACTGATGGAACTGTCCGTCATCGCTTCGGGAAGCAACGGCAACTGTTGCCTCGTCCGGTCGAACGGCACTTCCGTTCTGTTTGATGCCGGAAAAAGCTACGGCGAAACGGCCGGAAGGATGGCCCGCCTCGGGAAAAACATCCGGGATGTCAACGGAATCGTCCTGTCCCACGCCCACGCCGACCATTACCTGGGGATCGGACCGATCGCCAGAAGGCTTCACATTCCCGTTTATGTCCGCAAAGAGGTTTATTCGGCTTGCCGGTGGAGGCTGGGACCGGTCGACGTCTGCCATTTCGACCATGCTTTCCGGATCGGCGACCTGGACGTCACTCCGGTGGAGACCGCCCATGACGTCGCTTCCTGCGGCTTTGTCGTTGGCCGGTTCGGGATCTTCACGGATACGGGGTACGTCACCGCGCCGATGCGGGAGGTGATCGCAGATCTCGACGCGATTGTTCTGGAATCGAATTACGACGAGGAGATGCTGATGAACGGCCCGTACCCCCGTCACCTCAAGGAGAGAATCGCGTCCGAACAGGGCCATCTCAGCAATGAGGCCGCCGGCGATTTTATCTGCCGGTACGGGAAACATCTGTCGATGGTCTTTCTGGCACACGTCTCCGAGATGAACAACAGCGCGGATAGGGTGAGGGGGACGTTCGAATCGATCAATGAGGACCAGCCGTATGTCGTCTGTTCAAGATCCCGGGAAACGGGAACATACCGACTCGACCGATTTGGACGGGAAATGAATGCAAAAGGCCCCGGCGGTTTCACGTCGCCGGGGCCTTTCATTATTTAGCGGCAACTGACGCAGATCGCGAGGTCGTCCGTCGGGATCTCGGCCTTGCGACTGATGTAGGCCAGCTGATCCTCCGGCGCGAAGTAGCGCCCGCAGACCTTGCAGGTCTGCATCTTGAAGGCTCGTCCCCAGATCGTCCGCTCGTCCCCCGATTCCGAGGCGGTCATCTCGATGTGTCCGGTGGGACAGACATAGGCACAGGCGCCGCAACCGATACAGACCGCCGACTCCTCCTGGAACGGGGTGCAGACGTTCTTATCCGGTCCCCGGTAGGAAAAACCGATGGCGCTGACCCCGACGATCTTCTCGCAGGTCCGGACGCACATCCGGCAGAGGATGCACTTTACGTTGTCCTTGTCCGGAGTGAATCGCGGTTCGGGCGCGACGCCCATTTCGGCCGCCATCTCCTTGAGCTGTCTCGACTCGGGACAGCGGGCCAGGAGCAGCTGGAGGACCAGACGGCGGACGTTCATCACCCGCTCGCTTTTCGTATCCACCGCCAGCCCCTCCGCCACGGGATACAGGCAGGACGTTACGATGCGTGTTCTTTTCCCCTGCTTGGCCTCAACGACACAGAGACGGCACGATCCCGTGGGCTCCAGGGACTCATGGTTGCACAGGGTGGGGATGACGATTCCGTTCTCCCGGGCAACCTCCAGAACGGTCCGCCCGGCCTCCGCTTCGATCTTCTTGTTGTCTATCGTCAGATTGATCATTGTCTCTACCTTTACCTCACGATGATGGCGTCAAATTTACAGCTTTCCCTGCAGGCGCCGCATTTGGTGCATTTCGCCGGATCTATGGCATGAACCTTCTTCCGCTCGCCGCTCGCCGCCCCGGTCGGACAAACCTTGCTGCAGACGGTGCAGCCGGTGCATTTCTCGGGGTCGACGCTGTAGGTGATCAGGTCCCTGCAGACGCCGGCGGGACATCGCTTTTCCCTGATGTGGGCCACGTATTCGTCGCGGAAATAGCGGATCGTGCTGAGCACCGGATTGGGGGCGCTGTTGCCCAGGGCGCAGAGCGCGCCGTCCTTGATCCCCTGCGAGATCGACTCGAGGAGCTCCACATCCCCTTCCTGACCCCTCCCCTCGGTGATGTCCGCGAGGATGTCCCGCATCCGCCGGATTCCCTCCCGGCACGGAACGCACTTTCCACAGGATTCGGAAACCAGGAAGTTGGTGAAGTATTTTGCGATGTTGACCATGCAGTTCTGATCGTCCATGACGATCATTCCGCCGGAGCCCATCATCGATCCGATCTTGACCAGCTCGTCGAAATCGACCGGCATATCGAGGAACTGCTCGGGAATGCAGCCGCCTGAAGGACCGCCCGTCTGGATCGCCTTGAACTTCCGGCCGCCGGGGATCCCGCCGCCGATCTCGAAGACGATCTTGCGGAGCGTCGTTCCCATCGGAACCTCGACGAGGCCCGTGTTGTTGATCTTGCCCACCAGCGAAAAGATCTTCGTTCCCTTGCTTCCGGCCGTTCCCATGGAGGCATACCAGTCGGCGCCCCTGTCGATGATGAACGGGACATTGGCCCAGGTCTCGACGTTGTTGAGGTTCGTCGGCTTGTCGTAGAGACCCTTGTGGGTGGCATGGATGTATTTCGCGCGGGGCTCGCCGGCCCTTCCCTCCAGCGAGGCAAAGAGCGCCGAGGATTCGCCGCAGACGAACGCGCCGCCGCCCCGGTTGATCTTCACATCGAAGGAAAAGTTGCTGCCCAGAATGTTCTTGCCCAGGAGCCCCGCCTCGCGGGCCTGCTGCATCGCGCGCGTGATGTTGCTCACCGCCAGCGGGTATTCGTTTCGGACATAGATGTAGCCCTCGCTGGAGCCGATCGCGTAGGCGCCGATGATCATCCCTTCGAGGATCAGGTGGGGATTTCCCTCCAGGAGGCTGCGGTCCATGTAGGCGCCGGGATCGCCCTCGTCCGCGTTGCAGATGACATACTTGGGCTCGCCCTCGGCCTTGCGGGTCTCATCCCACTTCCAGCCCGCCGGGAATCCGCCGCCGCCCCTGCCCCGGAGGTTGGCCTTGATCACCTGCCGGATGATCTCCTCGGGTTTCATCGTCAGGGCCTTCCCCAGCGCGCTGTAGCCGTCGATGGCCAGGTAGTCTTCGAGTTTCTGCGGATCGATCTTGAAGTTCAGACCGAAGACCAGGCGGGTCTGCTTCTTGTAGAAGGGGACCTCCTCCTCATGGACGATCTTCTCGCCCGTGGCGGGGTCCACATAGAGGAGCCGGTCGATCGCCTCCCCCTTCAGCAGGGTCTTGTCGATAATCTCGGCCGCGTCGCCCAGCCCGACACGCTGGTAGAAGATGTTTTCCGGGCCGACGACGACCATCGGGCCCCGTTCGCAGAAGCCGTGACATCCGCTGGTCCGAAAGTCGATTTTGTCGGTTAGATTCCGCTTGGCAAGCTCCTCGCGGAAACTGTCGATCAATTTCTGGGTTCCATAGGCCAGACAACCCGTCCCGCCGCAGATCGTGACCGAGGGCTTCTTCGGATCGCGGCCCGCCTTGAACCTCTTCTGCACGTTTTTCAATTCGTCGAAGGATTTAATCTTGCTCATCATCAGTCGCACCCTTCTTCCCTAATTTCTTGAGAATCTTTGTCGATTTGGCGATGTTCATGTGACCGTTGTATTCACCGTTCACCACCAGAATGGGCCCCAGCGCGCAGGCTCCGAGACAGCCGACCGTTTCGAAGGAAAATTCGAGATCGGGTGTCGTGTCTCCGTCCTTGATGCCCAGGATATCCGAGATGTTGCGGGCGATCAGGTCGGCGCCGCGGACGTGGCAGGCCGTTCCCATGCAGAGCGTCAACTGATGTCGTCCCTTGGGTTTGAGGCTGAAGGCCTTGTAAAAGGTCGCCACTTCGTAAACACGGCTGATCGGCACGTTGAGGTTGGAACTGACCGCAGACAGGGCGTCCTTGGGAAGGTAATTGAACTCCCTCTGGACATCCTGAAGGATGGGGACGATAAAACTCTTATCGGACCCGTACCTTTTGATGATCTCTTTGACTTTGTCTTCCATCGAGTGCTACCCCTTTTCGATAGTCTGTTGTAACCGTTTCCTGAAGCGCTTAGAGGGCTTTCAACTCGTTCCAAGACTTCGAGTGGTTCACTTTGTTCATCAGTTTGTTGTATTCCATGAGCACGCGCTCCTGGATCCCCTGGACTTGATCCGGCGTGAGATGGCGGAATCGCCCCTGCGGCTTGAGGTAATCCGATACGGGACGAAGCTTCTCCGGCGGATCCACCGTCATCCGGTATTTTCCGTATTCGACTTCATACAGCGGGAAGACCCCCGTCTCCACGGCCAGCCGACCCATCTTGATGCAGGTTTCGGAGGCGGAGCGCCAGCCCGTGGGACACACGGACAGGCAGTGGATGTAGGAGGGGCCCTTGATGCTGCGCGCCTTCTTCACCTTGTTCATGAAATCGATCGGATAGCTGTGGCAGGCGGTCGCGACATAGGGCAGGCCGTGCTCCACCATGATCTCGGCCACATTCTTCTTCCAGGTCTTGTTCCCGATGCTCGCCTTGCCGGCGGGGGCCGTGGTCGTGGATGAACCGAAAGGCGTGGCGCCCGAGCGCTGGATGCCGGTATTCATATACGCCTCGTTGTCGAAGCAGACATACAGCATGTCGTGTCCCCGCTCCATCGCCCCGGAGAGGGCCTGGAATCCGATGTCCACCGTCCCGCCGTCGCCGCCGATGGCCACCGTCTTGACGTCGCGATCGGCAATTCGTCCCTTGCGGCGCAGGGCCTTGAGGGCCGCGGAGACGCCGGAGCCGACCGAGGCGGAATTCGGGAACGCCACGTGGATCCAGGGCAGACTCCAGGAGGTCGTCGGATAGACGCAGGAGATGACCTCCATGCAGCCCGTCGCATTGGCAACGACCGTGTCCTTGCCGAGCGCCTTGCACATCATGCGGATCGCCAGCGCCTCCCCGCAACCCTGGCAGGCGCGGTGACCGGGGCCGAAGTACTCCTTTTTCTCGATCAGCTTCGGAACATAAAGCTCATAATTTTCAAACACCTTATTGGGATTTACCGTTGCAGTGCTCATTCCCTTGCTCCATAAATTTCATAGGCATTTTCCGGCTTTACCTTCTTGGTTGAGGCCGTCTTCTTTGCCATCTTGACAAAATCTTCCACCGTCACGTCGCGGCCGCCCAGGCCGATAATGAAATTCAGCGTCTTGGGCTTCTTGGGCTCATCGTACAGCGCAGACCGGATCTCGGCAAACACCGGACCCCCCGGACCGCCGCAGGAGAGCGCCCGGTCCATGATGGCCAAGGCTTTCGCGCCTTTGACCGCTTTCCGGAATTCCTCGAAGGGGAAGGGCCGCCACAGCTTGATCTTCAGCAACCCCACGGGCATCCCGTCTTTGCGAAGTTCATCCACGGCAATTTCCGCGGTCTCGCCCATGGACCCCATTGTTACGATGAGGGTTTCCGCTCCTTCCGTCTTGTAGGACTCGATCGGCTCATACTTGCGTCCGAACTGTTTCTCCCACTCCTTCCAGACATCGAGAATGACCTTCTTGGATTGCAGCATCGCTTCGTTCTTGGCGCGCACCGCCTCGGTGTAAATCTCGGGCGCCCCCAGCGAACCCATGCTCATCGGCTGGTCCGGATGCAACTGGGCGAAAGGCTTGTACGGCGGCAGAAAACGATCCACCTCCTCCTGATCGGGCATCCAGATCGGCTCCACGACGTGGGTGAGCTGGAAACCGTCGATATTGATGTTGACGGGAAGCATCACCTCCCGATGCTCGCCGATCTTGAAGGCCTGGATCACCATGTCGACCGTTTCCTGGCCGTTGGCGGCAAAAAGCGAAACCCATCCGGTATCGCGCTGATACATGATATCGCTGTGGTCGTTCCAGACGTTGATCGGACCGGAAACGGCACGGTTCCCGATCACCATGATCACCGGAAGCCTCATCGAAGGAACGATGGGGAGAACCTCCTGCATGAACAGCAGACCCTGGGAGCTCGTGGCGGTGAATGCACGCGCGCCGGCGCCGGAGGCGCCGCAGCAGGCGCTGATGGCGGAATGTTCGGATTCCACACAGATAAATTCCGCATCCAGTCTTCCCTCGGCTACAATGTCCGACAGATGTTCCGGCACATGCGTGTTGGGGGTGATGGGATAGGCCGCAATGACGTCAGGTCTGCACAAGGCCGCCGCCTCGGCCGCGGCGATAGCGATTTCCATACCGATTCGTTTACCCATTCTCAATCCTCCTCATTGACCATGACGATCGCCTTCGGCCAGCATTCATGGGCGCAGATGCCGCACCCTTTGCAGTAATCGAGGTTCGCCTCAAAAAATCCGTCTTTGTCCTCGGTGATGCAGCCCTCGGGGCAGAACATGTAACAGACGCCGCACTTGATGCACTTGGAATTCTCCCAGATCGGCCTCTTCGCCCGCCAGCTTCCCGTGTGGTATTCCACGGCGCTTCCCGGCCGGAAAACCATACATCCGGGATTCACCTCTTGCCAGGTTTCTGGCCATCTTTTTTCAGTCATCGTGATACCTCAAGTATGATTTGATCCTAATTGATGAATTTGACTTCGTCGTAGGCCCGCTTTGCGGCCGCCAGGTTTTTCGCCGCAATCCGGCCGAACCGCCCCTGGACCGGGCCTTCTATGGACTCGATCTTCACCGCGCCCGTGACCTTCACCACCGCCCCCAGCATCGTCGTGTTGGTAATCGGCACGCCCAGTTCCTTCCAGGCAATTCCCGTGGCATCCACGGTCGCGATCTTTCCCCCGAAACGGATATCTTTCTTCAGCTCCTCCAGGGATTTTGTGCTGTTGACGAGAAGGATTCCGTCGGGCTTCAATCCCTCGGCGACGTCCACCAGGGAAACCAGGCTCGGGTCCAGAACGACGACCACATCCGGATGGTAGATGCCGGATCGGATTTTGATCTGTTTGTCGTCGACACGGTTGAATCCGGTGACCGGCGCCCCGCGCCTCTCCGTCCCAAAGCTCGGGAACCCCTGCGCAAATTTTCCCTCTCCAATAGCGGACAGGGCGAACAGTTCCACCGATGTAACCGCTCCCTGACCGCCTCTTCCGTGCCATCTGATTTCTAACATGCGTCGAATCTCCCGTAATGATTGGCTTTAATCAGCGATTAGCCTTTTAAAAACGTGGCACCTTCTACCGCATTCGATCCGGGTTGTCAAACACTATTTGCCCGAGAGGGATCGAATCCCGTCAAACCCCCCGGCGAAATTCGATGCATCTGGCCAGCGTCATCCGGTCCGTATACTTGAGATCGCCGCCCATCGGAACCCCCAGGGCGATTCGCGTAACCGTGACGCCCCTTTCCTTCAGAAGCTTCGAGAGCAACAGCGCGGTGGTCTCCCCCTGGACGCTCGGATTGGTGGCCACGATCACCTCTTCGACCGGGTTGCCGGCAATCCGATCGAGAAGTTCCCGGATGCGGAGCTGTTCCGGACCGATGCCTTCCAAAGGGGCCAGCGCGCCGTGGAGAACGTGGTAGACGCCCCGATACCCGCCGCACGCCTCCAGCGCGATGAGCGAGTCGGGCTCCTCGACGACGCAGATGATCCCCCGGTTTCTCGACTCGTCTGCGCAAACGCCGCAGAGCTCCCCCTCGGCAAGGTTGAAGCAGACGGAACAGAGGCGAATCTTCTGCTTGACGTCGAGGATGCTTTCGGCCAACCGGCGCGCATCCTCCACGGAGCTCCGGAGAACGTGGTTCGCCAGCCGCGCCGCCGTCTTTTCCCCAATGCCGGGAAAACGCGAAAACTCCCTGATCAGACGCTGTATGGAAAGGGCGTACCCGGACATGGCGCCCCCTACATCAGGCCGGGAATCTGGAGCCCGCCCGTGATCTTCCCCATTTCGGATGCGGCCATCTCCTGGGCCTTGCGGATCCCCTCGTTCACCGCCGCGACCACCAGGTCCTGAAGCATGTCAACATCTTCCGGATTTACGACCTCTTTTTCGATTTTGATCGAGAGGAGTTCGAATTTTCCGTTGACGGTGACCGAGACCATTCCGCCGCCCGCGGTGGCATCCACCGTCTTTGATGCCAGCTCATCCTGCAGTTGCGCCATCCGCTCCTGCATCTTTTTGGCCTGTTTCATGATATTTCCGAAATTCTGCACCGATACGACCTCCTTGGTTATGATCCCGAAACGCCGCACGGGCCGTTGAAAGACGCCCGTCCGCTGTGTTTCCTTTTTTTGAGCCGGCTTCTACTCTTCCGGCGGCTCATCCGCGGACATCTCCTCCCCGTCCGGCCGGGGCCCGGAAAGATATGTCGGGACACGCTCCGGCGCCGGCGTCTCGCGCACCCTCACATCCCGAACCTCCGCGCCGGGAAAAATGTCGAGGATTTTTCGGACAAGCGGGTGGGAAAGGGCCTCCCGTCGGATCTCCTGAATGCGGTGGTTCTTTTCAGAACGGCCGTTGCCGTTTCCGTTGACGGACGGCGCCGCTCCCCCGTTCGCGGGAGCGACGGTCTCGAATTCCAGGGTGGTCTCCCGCCCGAAAAACTTGCGGCAGTGCTCGGCAAGCGCCGCCTTCCGTCCCATAACGTCATCGAAAAAGAGGTAGCCCTTCTCAAAACCGATTCGGAGACGACCCTCTTCACAGGCCAGACAGATCCCCGAATCGATTTTGGCGGACAGGGCCGGATCGTGACGCTTGACGAATTCCCGGTACCCCTGCCAGCCCTTGTCCGGGGTCCCGCCATCTCCCGTTCCCGGACCGGTCCGATAGGGAGCCTGCTTCTCCTCCGCCGGAGTGACTGCGGCCGCCTCCCCCGCTTTCTTCGCCGCATCCCCCCTTTCGAACCGCTGTTTCCCTCTCGAACCGACCGATCCCTTCGTATCCGGACCCGCAGTCCCCGATGTCGGGTTCCCGCCCAAACGCCTCTCCAAACTTTCCATACGGGTGATGACCGATTCGATCGGGATCAGCGGCTCCAGAATAGCCATCCGACAGAGAACCGCCTCCAGGTTCAACCTTGGGTTCTGACTCCGGCGAACATTTTCCTCCTCGGACATCAGGATCTCCAGGTAGCGTTGAAGCGTATCCGTCGACTGTCCGTCCGCCTGCTCTTTCAGCTTGTCGGCCTCCTCCGCGGGGAGCTCGACCAGATCCCCTTTCCCCCCGGCGATCCCGGTGAACAGAAGGTTCCGGAAATGGCCGAGCAGCGTCTGGAAGAAGTAGCGCATGTCGAGCCCGGCATAGTAGGCTTCATCGATGATTTTCAGGCAGCGGCCGGCGTCCCGGGCAAGAACCGCCTCGGACAGAGAGAAGAGGAAACGCCGGTCCGACCGGCCGAGGATCTCCTCCACCGCCGAATCCGCGATTTCGTCGCCCGCATAGGAGATCACCTGGTCAAAGATGCTCTGGGCGTCCCGGAGGCTGCCGTCTCCCGCCTCGGCGATCCAGGACAGGGCGCCGTCACTGACCCGTATGCCGTCCGATACGGCAATGTTTTTCAGGTTTTGAGTGATCTGTTTGAGTGAGATCCGCCGGAAATCGAAACACTGGCAACGGGAGAGGATCGTTGCGGGAACCTTCTGGGTTTCCGTCGTCGCGAAGATGAAGATCACATGGGCGGGGGGCTCCTCCAGCGTCTTGAGAAGGGCGTTGAAGGCCTCCCGCGTCAGCATGTGCACCTCGTCGATGATGTAGATCTTGTAGCGGCAGGAGGCCGGGACAAACTTGACGTTTTCACGCAGCTCCCGAATCTCGTCGATTCCCCGATTGGAGGCGCCGTCGATCTCACGAACGTCGATCGCATTTCCGTTCGTGATTTCGACGCAATGGACACACCGGTTGCACGGGACCAGCGCCGGGCCCGATTCACAGTTCAGCGCCTTCGCAAGGATCCGGGCGACCGAGGTTTTCCCGACCCCGCGCGGCCCGCTGAACAGAAAGGCGTGGGCGATGCGCTGCTGGGTGATCGCGTTCTGCAGCGTCCGGACGACATGATCCTGCCCCAGGACGTCTTCAAAGACCTGGGGCCTGCATTTTCGCGCGAGAACTCGGTATTCCACGGGAGCTCCTGGGAGATGAGGAAAAACAGACAGCCGGGCTGACCCGCGGCACACGCCGGTGACTGCTGCCGCTGCTTCCTTCCGGACCTGACGGGGTTCACAGGCCGCCGTCGCACGGGGCCCGGCCATCTTTCCTGTCGGAGAACCGGCCCGATCCTTTGGCTTTCTGCGGGCAAAACGCCAAAATCACCGATCGGATCCCCTGATTTCTGGCGGAGAGAGCGGGATTTGAACCCGCGGTACACCTTTGGGGGCGTACACACGATTTCCAGTCGTGCTCCTTCAGCCGCTCGGACATCTCTCCGGTACATCCTGCTGAAAAGCGTGGCATTATAGAGAGGTGAAAAACGTTCTGTCAAGAAATTAAAAACCGTGAAAAAATCAAACAACTTGAAGGCGCCGCACCGATTCCGTCCGGATGCGGACGCGCCGAAGGACGACCATCCCGCGCTTGTTTTTTTCAGACGGATGGGGTAGGAACCCGTCACAGAGGGCGGATCGGAACACTCCGAAAAGAGGGTCCCGATGCCCCGATAGTCGTGTTCGAGGCAAACGCAAGAAAGGCGATTGCCTCCCCCTTGCATCCAGGAGAAGCCATGCGGATTTTTGTGACCGGCGGCGCGGGATATATCGGCAGTCATGTGGTCAAGGCCCTCGGGGAGGAGGGGCACGAGCTCCTCATCTACGACAACCTTTCCACCGGCCACGAATGGGCGGTCCTGAGCGGCCGGCTGCTGCGGGGCGATCTGGCCGACCGGCCGGCGATTGGAGAGGCGCTCCGCGACTTTCGCCCGGAGGCGGTTATGCATTTCGCCGCCTCGATTCAGGTGGAGGAATCGGTCCGGGAACCCCTCGCCTACTACCGAAACAACGTCGTCCACACGCTGAACCTTCTGGAGGCGATGCGCGAGACCGGCACGGCGCGGTTCCTCTACTCCTCGACGGCCGCCGTGTACGGCATCCCCGAGACGATCCCCGTCGACGAACGGGCGCCGCTCCGGCCGATCAACCCCTACGGCGCATCGAAGGTCATGGTGGAGCA
>JAXDCM010000172.1:0-6978 GCA_034677965.1 Syntrophales bacterium | reverse complement strand
AGCGCTGTTGTGCGCGGTCCCTGGATCCAGACCGGGAAACCCGGATGGACCGGTTGACGAGGCAGTTTGTGCTGCCGGCCGTTGAAATTTCCCTTTCGCGGCTGGCGGCGCTGGTTCCCAAGAAGGAAACCAGGGCGGCGGCCGCGGCAGGCGTTAAATGACCGGCATCCTGCAGAAGAGGTGACGTATGTCCAAGGCTTGCAGAACAAATCCGTCACGGGCCTTATCGAAAGCAGCCCTGATCACAATGTTTGCCCTGTTGTGTTCCGGGTGTTCACATGCCGGAAAATACTTCGATTTCTGGAAAGCGGAGCGCACGCAAAAGAAGGAATTCAGCATAGAGCCGACGGCCAAACTGTTGAGAGATCTGCAGCCGGGGGACACCTTCATGCTTGTGGGTCCTATCCATCAGAAAACGAAATATGAGGGGCCGGTGCTGGTTGTGGCCGTAACGGACAGGTTCAAGAGTCGGGAAATCGTGGCGGAAAGGATACTTCAAATGCCTGTCCTCTATTATCAGGCCTACCTGCCGGAAGGGAATTACGACCTCTATTTTTTTGCGGACCTGGATGGAAGCGGCTACTTCGATGCGTACGAAATGATCGCGAAGACGGCCGGTTCGCCCATAAACATACAAAAAGAAGAGGTCAAGGACGGCCTGACGTTCCACGGTCCCGCCTTCACGCTCGATGTGAAAAATGCAATGGCGACGGACCTTCCCGTCAAAGTTCGGGTAAGACAGCAGGATTACATCTACCCTTCACTTGACGATGCGTTTTTCGATCCTCAATACGGGGAAATCGGCATGTACGACCCCAAAATACTTTTCGCCCACACACAGCGCTTTGTTTTTGCCCTGGAACAGTTCGATCCCAACAAGACGCTCGTCGTCTTTGTCCACGGGGTGGCGGGTACGCCGCGGGATTTCAAATATCTCGTTGAAGGCCTCGACAGAAATCGCTATCAACCGCTCTTCTACTTTTATCCGTCCGGGATGCCCCTGCAAAAACTGGGATCGCTCCTGGCCGGCATCCTGAGTGTTTTGGAGGAGGATACAAATTTCCGTCTGAAGCGGGCGATTGTTGTCGCCCACAGCATGGGTGGTCTGGTAGCCCTTTCAGCACTGAACGAATTATGCTCTGATAAAGCACCGGCTTATCTGAGAGGATTTATTTCCTTTAACTCCCCCTATGGGGGCGTGCAAACGGCAAAAAAAGCAGTCGAAAATGCTCCGGCCGTGTTGGCCGCCTGGCGTGATGTGGCTCCAGGTAGTCCGTTTCTTGAAAGGCTCTACCAGGGATCGGCCGTGAAGCAAATTCCCTTCCATCTTTTCTTCGGTTATAAAACGGGCGACAGCAGCGACGGCACAATCACCCTGCAGAGCCAACTGGAGCATAGAATACAGTCCGTGTCTCGCAAAGTTTACGGTTTCAATGCATCTCATGTGGACATCCTGAACGATGCGCAGGCGCGGCGGACATTCAACAGGGTTCTGGAAGAGATGGACGGGAAACATTCATTGATTCAGTAATGAACAAGGTGTGTACAATGAGCAATGCCATTCACTTTATGCCGCGGTGCGGAACCTGTTCCATGAAAAAATGAGGATGCGTTCAGCAGCATTGAGAAGAACAAGGCCGCCGACATGATGTGTCCCGACCGATACTTGACTTGACAGACACTGTCAAATCAAGTTCTGCCTGATCAACGATAACACCTACAAGTCCACAGATCAAATGACACTTCAAAGGTAATGATAACGCTTTGGAATCAGGTATAAGAAAGTTTTAAAAACAAAGGCAGGGCCATTTCTGACCCTGCCTTTGTCTAACCTCATCGCCTATTTTTCATCTGGCAGAAATGATGAAGGGTCCCGGTAGTGTAATTCTTTACCAATTCCACATCATGCCAGGGCCGCGACCTCGCCAACCCCAAGGCCCACCTCCATGCCGACCACCAACCTGTAGAGCATGCTCGAACATGGCAAGGTGGTAGCGCGTCTGGATCAATAGCTCATTCAGGATACCGGCCGTATCACGGTCTTCCGCATTCCGGATCAGCCATTCGTATCGCGGGATCAGGTCACGTTCCATTTTCACGCACAGCTGATAAGCCTCTTCCAGACTCTTTGTATCCTGTACCGCTGCGGGCTTCCCGCCTGCCGGGAAACCGTAGGCTGCAAAGAGCCGCTCAATCGTCATTACATGGTCCTGCTCCTGTGGAATGACCATCCGGTAAGGCATGTACGTGTTGTATTTGTCTGCGTCCGCTGCGTACTGTTCGTAGGAAAGTCGCTCCAACACCAGGATCTCCTGCAGTTTTCCGACCCACTCCTTGTTTTTTGGAATCGGCAGTTTCTGGGGCACGTAGGCATACACTCCATACCCCATCATCCCTCCGGGGCCCATTCGATAACCCGGTCCCCAGCCCCGGCCCATCCATGGCCCGCCGTAGCTGTTCTCATTGTCATATCCCGGCCCATAGCCCCATCGCGGTTGGGACATTGCCGGCCAGGCAAAAAGCAGCGCCAGCAGCACAATTCCGACCAAGATCACGCTTTTTTTCATACCGTCCTCCTTTCTCAAGACTGTTTCCCTTCCTCTGTCAGCCGTCTACTCGGACAGCTCCCTTTTCATTCGGTCGAACTCCTCCTTTGTGATTTCGCCCCTCACATAGCGCTTCTTCAGGATGTCGAGGGGGGTCTCCCCCGGTGCCTCCGCGCCTCCTTTTTTCTTGACGTTCTGGATTACGATGTAAGCCAGGATGCCGATCACGACGAGAAACAGGATCCACATAAACCCTCCTCCATAACCTTGGTACATCATGTGTCCCCAGCCGCCCCCCGGGCCGTAGGGATAATCCGCGGTACAGGCCGTGAGGCCGGCGATAAGGAACAATGGAACCGGAAAGCGTAACATCTGCATGGTCGCCTCCTATGGAACCGCATCGAATACATTTTTCAGTTTTTTCTCGACGAGTTCGGCAACGGACTTCAACTCCGCGTTGTCGATCATCTGCATAGCCACCGTCGGCCTGACGACCGACAAGACCGTCCTGCCGCCCCGCTCATAGACAATCACGTTGCAAGGCAGCATCAGTCCGATGTTCTCCTCTGCCTGAACGGACTTGAACGCGTTCGGAGGGCTGCAGGCCCCAAGGATCACATATCTCTTGAACTCGACACCGAGCTTCTCCCTGAACTTCTCCTGGAGGTCGATCTCCGTGAGAATCCCGAATCCTTCCTTCTTCAACTCTTCGGCGACGGCTTCCCGGACTTTCTCAAATGGCAAGCCCAATTCCTTCGTGAATCCGTAGCTGATCATGTCCCCCCTCCTGCATCAACCCTCGCCTTGCCCGGGCGGGCGATCATCATCTTGATCTTGACCATCTTCATGGACCCCAGGTCCTCTATCTCTTCGATCACGAATCCTTCGGCTCTCAAGTTTTCGACCGTGCGCCTGTTGATGTTGGCACCCACGATCCTGACGACCAGAGGATTCAACAGGTCCATGAGCCGGCCCACGACGGGCATGTCAATCCGCACGTGCTCCAGGAGTAGGACGCGTCCGTCGGGTTTGACGACCCTGCTCTTTTAATTTTCCCAGGTTCCTACTCTTCTAGTACAACCTTTTGCTTTTACTTCTGGGGCTTGCCCCGCAGATATTGAGTCTGCCACTTCATGTCGAAACCAAGTTCCCTAGCTGCCTGCAGGGGCCAATAGGGGTTCCTCAACAGTTCGCGGCCGATCAGCACGGCATCGGCAATTCCCGTCCTGACGATCTGCTCAGCTTGGTAGGAATTCATGATCAGGCCGACCGCGGCCGTGGGGATTTCCGCCTCCTTCCGCACCGTCGCCGCGAACGCCGTCTGGAAGCCCGGCCCCGCGGGAATTCTTGCATCGGCAACGAGCCCCCCCGTCGAACAGTCGATCAGGTCTATCCCGATTCCTTTGAGCATGCGGGCCAGTTGCACGGTCTGAGGCAGGTCCCAGCCGCCCTCCACCCAGTCGGTCGCCGACACGCGCACAAATACGGGCAGATTGTCCGGCCAGGCGTCGCGAATGGCGCTTGCCACCCGCAGGGGGAACCGGGCTCGGTTTTCAAGGCTGCCGCCGTACTCGTCGGTGCGCTTGTTGGAGAGCGGGGAAAGGAACTGGTGGCAGAGATAACCGTGCGCCATGTGGATCTCCACCACTTCAAAACCCGCGGACAGGGCTCTTTTTGCCGCCGCCGCAAACTGGGCTACGACCTTGTCCATTTCTCCCGCGCTCAGCTCTTTCGGCACGGGATATCCATTCGTGAAGGGGATGGGCGAGGGCCCGATGATCTGCCATGCCCCTTCTTCTTCCGTCAGTGGCCTGTCCCCGAAAGACGGGAGCGCGACGGACGCCTTGCGCCCCGCATGGGCAAGCTGCACCCCCGGTACCGCACCCTGGTTCCTGATAAAGGCGGTGATCCGTTTGAATGCATCCGCATGCCCGTCGGACCAGATGCCGAGGCACCCGGGGGAGATCCTGCCTTCCGGCGACACCGCCGTCGCTTCCTGGATCAGCAGCGCGGCACCCCCCATAGCACGGGTCCCGTAATGGACGAAATGCCAGTCGGACGGGAACCCGTCATCGCTGCAGAACATGTCCATGGGCGGCATGAAGATCCGGTTCTTGAATTCAATACCCCTGAGTTTGAAAGGTGAAAATAATATACTCGCCACGTTTTATCCTCCTTGTGGTTGATTTTTTTAATCAGATCGGTCCGGAATTCCTTTTTCCGTCGACAATGCCGGTTTGATCTCGTCTCCGATCGGAGTCAGATTTTCGCTGTAGCGTTTTCAGGCAGCGTTTATTTCCAACTGTGCATGCAATCCCGGACTACTTGTTCCCGGGAGGCGTATTTCCCTTTAATTCGACAATTATGACATGCGTGTCGGTCGTGCCTGTATTCTCTCCAATATGTTCATGAGCCGGATTCCACAGCACTTCACCAATCTTGAACTCGCGCTCCATTATCTTGCCGCTCCCCAGGATCAACCTCCGGCTAAACGAACTGAGGGAACATACAACGAAGTCAGGATGGTAATGCATGGTAGTCTTGGCTCCCGGCACATCCCGATATTCAAGGACACGAACTTTTTCGTTTTCCAAGAGCACCTTGTATTTGTCTCCGTCGATTTTCACCGGATCCAGCAAGGTTTTCGCCCCTTCCGTCTTGACGGATTTCAAACCGGCACCGCACGCTTCACCAAAGACATTTCCCACAGTTACGATAACCACGCAGACCATACAGAAAATACTCATGGCCATGATTTTCGCCGACTTTTTCATGGCGCATTTCTCCTTCCTCAGATGTTCTTGTTTTCATTTCGATCCGTGCGACAGGGACTCAGCTCCGCCCCAATATTACCACCTCGAAATACATTTGAAGATCAACCGGATAATATGCCCTGTCTCCATATCTTTGCAGGGGGCAGTCTATTCGAGCAGATGTTTGAAGAAGAATCCCACGATAATCATCCCTCCCAGCGCCGTTCCGGCAATGACCAGACCGGAGGTTTTATCCGCATCGACTTTCCTGTACATGTCGCCTCCGGAGAAGATATATCCCAGAACGATAAACAGGCCGATGACAAAAATCCCGTGGGTAATCCAGTGATGGCCGGAGAGGGATTTCATCCAGTTCATCAAAGGGGTATAGGATTCCTTGGCAATGAGCAGCAGGCCGTTAAAAATGCTCGCGATCAAAAACGATATCCCGAAACCAATAGACAACTTATCCAATGCTTGATTCTCAGATCGTTTTCCCATGTCACTTCCCTCCCATCAGGCTCATTTTGACACCTTTGCTGATCATTGCACCGAAACCCTCCATTCCCAATCCAAGAGCAACTATCGTTAATGCGATCACAATGGTCAGATTTCTGATCTTCTTGTCTTTGAAAACCTGATTGCGGAAAGTGATGATGGGAAGCAGGATACTCAGCAGGATCAGCATGAAGAAAATATGTTCCTTGGCTTCCATGAAAAAAGAATGGGACCATTTCCATGGCCCGGCCAGGATAATCGACTTATCGCTATTGCTGGCGGCGGCGCCGTAATAAACAACGTACCACCATCCCCCCGCCAGATAGGCCAGCCAGAGGAAAATCGATGTTCCGATACTAGCCAGTTTCAGGCGGCGCTGATTCGCCTCGCTGCTGTTTGCCGCTTCCACGGCAACCCAGACGGCGAAGAGGATTCCGAATACACCGAACACCACATGAGGCATTACCATCAATTCTTTCCACATTTAGCCACCTCCACTTTTTCTTTGTCCACCGTGTCCGATGCTGTTATCCGCGATAAAGTCAACGTGCTGCATATGACTTTATTTCTCTGACATGTCCATTTCCAAGGCTTCGTGATGAAAAACGTCTCCTGCATATCCGTATCCGCATCCTCACCGGAACAGTATCGCCGCTATTTCTGCAACCTGTTTGCCTTGGAAGCGAGCTCCATCCAGCTCGCTTTCCACTCGGCATCCGCTTGCCATCTCCCCCTGTGATAGTAGATGACCCATAAGGCGATCCGCGTCAAAGAGCAGAAGCTGAAACGCTTCCCGGATAAAATCCGGGAAGAATTTGACCATGAGCTGCGCCAAAACTCATATGAGTTTTCACTATTTCATGGCACAAAAAACGATAACAATGTCGTGGCACTCACAAGATAGGAACTAACGAGAAGCCCCCGGCCTGATATCCGATTAGGGAGATCCAGCCATTGCCCACTTGTTTAATCTCTGGCAATATCGTGGAGGGTTCTACGCCAAACCCTTTTGCGGCAATGAGGCATATTTCGAATTTGATGCCATCCTTTGCCATTTTTGAAATTGTGTTTGCATACTCGTCGAGTATCTTCTGATTTTCAGCAGTAAACCCACCCCTGTTCTTGGAAACGAGCTTCACAGAGGGGCCGATGAAAACAACCACAAAATCCGGCTTCTTAGT
>JAXDCM010000171.1:0-3380 GCA_034677965.1 Syntrophales bacterium | reverse complement strand
TCCGAATCTTGTGATCATCCGACGGCTGTTGGGGGGGTTGAAGCGCATTCAAAAGGCAAACGAATTTTACCACCGGCATACATTCGGTCTTTATGCCGCGCAGATCCTTGTTCTGTTGCTGTCGCTGCTCGTCGCCGTGTGCCTGCTGAATTCCTTTTGATGGAAAAGCCGGCGGATCCGGCCGATTCAGCCGGACGCCAGTTCGAAGGCGTTCCGGATGAGTTCAATGAGGTTCCCCGAGGGGCGCAGTTTGACCGCGACGATGTCGAACCTCGCCGGTCGGCGGTTCCAGCCTTTTTCCGAAAGATAACTCATCGCGACCCGGGAGATCTTCCTCTGCTTCTTCGAACCGACGGCCAGTTGCGGGTCGCCGTATGCCTCGGAGCGCCGGCTTTTGACCTCTACAAAGACCAGCGTATCCCCCTCCTCGGCCACGATGTCGATCTCTCCGAAAACGGACCGGTAGTTGCGTTCCAAAATCCGGTAGCCGTTTTCCGCGAGGTGGGCTGCGGCCAGATCTTCCCCCTGTTTTCCCGTGCGTATCCTCCTGAACGTCATGGCGGCGCCTCCGCAGGATTCAGATGTCCAGTGCTCCGATTACGGTCAGGTCATCCAGTTCAGGGATCCGGAAAGAGCGGCGATGGATCTTGCAGCGGCCGAATTTTACTATCGCCGCCCGGTGCTCTTTCGTTCCATACCCCTTGTTCCGCAGAAAATTGTACTGCGGAAACTGGCGGTGGTACATCTCCATCAGACGGTCCCGCGATACCTTCGCGATGATGGACGCGGCGGCGATCGAAATACTTTGTGAGTCGCCGCGGATGATCGCTTCCTGGGGGGTGGCCAGATCGATGCGGTTCAGACCGTCGATCAGCAGAAAATCGGGAGGGGGAAAAAGCTCGAGAACTGCTTCCCTCATGGCCAGCAGTGTGGCCTGGAGGATGTTGACGCGATCGATCAGCGGCGCTTCGGAAAGGCCGACGCCGATGGAAACCGCATCGTGTTGAATGATCGCGTAAAGCCTCTCCCTCTGTCGGGAAGAGAGCTTCTTTGAATCGTTGATGCCGGGATGTTCATACCCGGGCGGCAGGATCACCGCAGCGGCCACAACCGGTCCGGCCAAAGGTCCCCGGCCCGCCTCGTCAACCCCGGCCACGGCCCGATAACCGTCTTCGCGGGCTTTGCTTTCAAAGACGTTCATGGACCGGACCGCCTTCATGCCCGACCCCCTGCCGCCGACAGTCGCTCCTCCGGCCACAGGGCTTAAATTTTTCCGGCCTCTTTGATCCTGGCCTGTTTGCCTCTCAGGCCCCGCAGGTAGTACAGCCGGGAACGTCTCACCCGGCCCCGGGTAATGACCTCGATCCGGTCGATCGAAGGGGAGTGGAGCGGGAAGGTCTTCTCGACCCCGACCCCGTAGGAGATCTTCCGAACGGTGAAGCTGGATCGGACGTCCCCTCTTCTCCTGCGGATCACGACCCCTTCAAAGGCCTGGATCCGCTGCTTCTGGCCCTCAACGATCCGGACAAACACCTTGACGGTGTCTCCCGTATTGAAATCGGGGATGTCTCCCCGCATCTGTTCTTTTTCCAGCATTTCCATGACATTCATGATCCCGGACTCCTTCCAATCGTCTTCACTCTTTTTATGTTCTTCCCATATATTCATTCGGCCGACTCTTCAAGCCATTTTTTTTCTTCCGCCGTCAGCAGATCCTCCCGAAGCAGGTCTGCTCTCTTTTCCCGCGTCCGCAAGATCGCCGCCCTTCTTCTCCAAGCCTCAATCTCCCGGTGATTTCCGTTGACGAGCACTTCGGGAACTCCCCAGCCCCTGTACTCGGACGGTCTTGTGTAATGCGGATATTCCAGAAGGCCCATCGAGAAGGAATCCATCGAGGCGGATTCCCTGTTTCCCAAAACCCCCGGCACCAGCCGGGAAACCGCGTCCACAATCACCATGGCCGACAGCTCGCCCCCGGTCAGCACGTAATCGCCGATGGAGATCTCCCGGTTGACCAGGTGAACCCGGACCCGTTCGTCGACCCCCTCGTAATGGCCGCAAACCAGAATGAGTTGCGGGTGCCCCGCCAGCTCTTCCGCCATTTTCTGGCAAAAACGCTCCCCCTGGGGGGTCATCAGAATGATCGGCGTTTCGGCGCCGATCCGCGGAACGGTCTGCAAGGTCCGGTCGATCGGTTCAACCTTCATGACCATCCCGCCGCCTCCGCCGTAAGGGGCGTCGTCGGTCATGCGATGTTTGTCCCGGGCATGGTCGCGGATGTCGTGCAAATGGACCGAAATCAAGCCGCGGTCCGCGGCCTTTTTCAGAAGGCTGCAACCCAGCGGAGAGGCGAACATCTCCGGAAAGACGGTCAGAATATCGAACCGGATCATGAGCCAATCAGCCCTTTCAGCAACCGGACCACCATCACGCCCCGATCTTTATCGATCCTCAGGACGACCTCTTCGATGGCGGGCAGCAGGATTTCCCGCTTGCCTTCCCGACACACATACACATCGTTGCTCCCCGTCGGGAACACCGCTTCGATCCGTCCCAGGTCGCGGCCCTCTTCGGTGACGACCTGAAGTCCGACGATTTCATTCCAGTAATACTCGCCTTCCGGGAGTTTCTGCATTCGTTCAACGGGCATCCAGACCGAAGATCCGCAAATCCCGGCAGCGGCATCCCTGTCGTCGATCCCGCCCAGTTTCAATGTAAAAAAACCCTGGCCGGTCCGAATCGCCGCAACCGGAAACCAACGGGCCTCCGAAACTCCGCGGCCGACCAACAGTTCGGAAAGGTCCTGCAGCACTTCCGGTTTCTCAAGATACGACCGGATTTTTACGCGGCCTCCCAGGCCGTGGGAGCGGACAATCCTCCCTATTTCAATGAACTTTTCACAGATACTATTCGATGATTTCAAGAACGGACCGTTTACGGATCTTGGTGGACGCGGCGCTCAAGATCGTCCTCATCGCTTTGGCGGTTCTTCCCTGCTTGCCGATCACTTTTCCGAGATCTTCCTTGGCAACCCTGAGCTCCAACACGGAAGTCTGCTCCCCGATGACCTCTGTCACCTCGACCTTATCAGGGTGGTCTACCAAGGCTTGAGCCATGAATTTAATCAACTCTTTCATGATCACGACCTCCACAGTCCGTAAAAAAAGCTAAACCCTGATTCCCTTCTTTTCCAGCAACTGGGACACCGTCAACGTCGGTTTTGCACCCTTCGCAAGCCACTGTCGGACGCGCTCCTCTTTCAGGACTACCGCGGCAGGGTTCTGGTTCGGATCATAATTCCCCAAAATTTCCAAAAACTTTCCATCTCTCGGGGATTCGGAATCCGCCACGACCACCCGGTAGCTGGGCTTGCCTTTTGC
>JAXDCM010000170.1:0-4936 GCA_034677965.1 Syntrophales bacterium | reverse complement strand
ACTACATCAAAGGGTTTTCCACGCGCGCCCGAGAGATTATCGAGCACTTCGGATTTGAGGAACACATCGCCAAACTCGACAAGGCCGACCGGCTCTATCTGGTCGTGTCCAAGTTCTGCGATATCGACCTTCACCCGCACGCCGTCTCGAACATCGAGATGGGTTACATCTTCGAGGAGTTGATCCGGAGATTCAATGAGGCATCGAACGAGGAGGCCGGCGATCACTTCACCCCACGCGAGGTCATTCGCCTGATGGTGAACCTCTTATTTATGCCGGATGGTGACATCCTCACTACCAAAGGAATCGTAAAGACTCTCTATGACCCGGCCTGCGGGACAGGCGGCATGTTGTCCGTAGCGGAGGACTATGTGCGCGAGCTTAATCCAGACGCCCGTCTGGAGGTTTTCGGCCAGGATTACAACGCCCAGGCCTACGCCATCTGCGGGTCGGATATGATGATCAAGGGCCAGGATATCGAACATATCGCCTTTGGCGACAGCTTCACCGATGACCGGTTTCCTCGCCACAAGTTCGATTACATGCTGGCCAATCCGCCCTTCGGTGTGGAGTGGAAGCCGGAAGCCGACTTTATCACACGCGAACATGAAGAACAGGGCTTTGGCGGACGTTTCGGCGCGGGACTGCCTCGCATCAATGACGGCTCCCTCCTCTTCATCATGCACATGATCAGCAAGATGAAGGACCCGAATGAAGGAGGCACCCGTCTTGGGATCGTCTTTAACGGTTCACCGCTGTTCACCGGCGCGGCCGGGTCGGGAGAAAGTGAAATCCGCCGCTGGATCATCGAGAACGATTGGCTGGAGGCCATTGTCACCCTGCCGGACCAGCTCTTCTACAATACGGGCATCTACACCTACCTCTGGATCGTCACCAACCGGAAGAATCCGGGCCGCAGGGGCAAGATTCAATTGGTAGATGGAACGAAGTTCTTCAAGAAGATGCGTAAATCCCTTGGCAATAAACGAAACGATGTCTGTGATGACCAGCGAGACGAGATTACCCGGCTCTACGGGAATTTAACAGATGCGGATCACGTTCGCATTTTCGATAACGAGGACTTCGGCTACCGCCGTATCACTGTTGAACGTCCCCTGCGGCTCAACTTTGCCGTAACCGACGACCGCCTGGTCCGCCTGCGCGAGGCCGGGCCTTTCGTCAACCTCGCTTCAAGCAAGAAGCGAAAGGATACGAAGGCCGCTCAATCCGAAATTGAAGAAGGCCGTAAACTTCAGGAAGCCATCCCGTCCTCCCTGCGTCAGCTTTCCGGGAAGGGCGTCGTCAAGAACCGCGACCTCTTCTCGGAAATGGTCCAGGCGGCGTTCAAAAAGGCGGGCATCAAGGTCCCAGCCGCCCTGTTCAAGGCCATCCTCATGGCCCTGGCAGAACGGGACGACACGGCGGACATCTGCACCGACGCCAAGGGCATCCCCGAACCCGATCCCGAGCTGCGCGACTACGAGAACGTCCCGCTCAAAGAAGACGTGGGCGAGTACATGAAGCGGGAAGTCCTGCCCCATGTGTCCGATGCTTGGGTGGATGATTCCAAAACCAAGGTCGGCTATGAGATCAACATCAACCGCTACTTCTACAAGTACCAGCCGCCAAGACCGCTTGAAATGATTGAGGCCGATCTCAAGAAGATCGAGAAGGAAATCTTTGAAATGCTGAATGCGGAGTGATGAAGGATGTGTGGACAATCGGAGATTGTCTCTACGGTGTCGAGACAATTGGAGGAAGCCAAATGAGCGGAAAAGATGTACCCCGCCCGAATGGGGAAGTAGTTATTTATCAGGCAGAGGACGGTGGAAGCCGAATCCGGGTGCTGCTGGAGGGCGAGACCGCCTGGTTGACCCAGCAGCGCATGGCCGAACTGTTTCAAACCACTAAGCAGAATATCGGACAACATCTGAAGAACATCTTTTCTGAAGGGGAGTTGCTTGAAGATTCAGTTATAAAGAAATTCTTTACAACTGCCGCGGATGGCAAAGAATACAAGACCAGCTTCTATAATTTGGATGCCATTATATCGGTTGGTTATCGCATCAAGTCCGGCGTAGCCACCCGGTTCCGTCAGTGGGCCACAGCCCGCCTGCGCGAATACATCGTCAAGGGCTTCACCCTCGACGACAAACGCCTGAAGGACGGCAGCGGGCTGGTGGACTATTTCGATGAATTGCTGGCCCGCATCCGCGAGATTCGCGCCAGCGAAGCCCGCGTCTACCAGCGCATTCGGGAAATCTTTGCGCTGGCCTGCGACTACCGCGAGGGCGAGGAGGAGACGCAGGTCTTTTTTGCCTCCATGCAGAACAAGATGCACTATGCGGCCACCGGCATGACGGCGGCCGAGATTGTGCGGCGGCGAGCGGACGCAGGCAAGGCCAACATGGGGCTGACCTCGTGGAAAGGCGGCCGCGTGCTCAAGCGCGACGTGGGAACGGCCAAGAATTATCTCGACGCCAAGGAGATCGATACCCTCAACCGCATCACCGTCATGTTCCTGGACCAGGCCGAGTTCCGCGCCCAGCGGCGGCAGGACATCCGGATGAGCGACTGGGAGGCATTCCTCGACAAATTCTTGCGCGACACCGAATTGCACGTGCTCATCGGCCCCGGAACGGTGAGCCGCGAGGCGGCCATCGAATGGGCGGAAGGTCAATACGACGCCTTTGCCGAACGGCGGCGGCTCGCCGCGGAAGCCCAGGCCGAGGCCAGGTACGTGGAGGATTTGAGGGCGTCCGCGAAGATACTGGAGACGCGGCGCCGGGAATTGCCTGCGAAGAAAAATAAGCCCTCGAAAAGCCGGAAAAAGGACGGGGGAAAAGATCCCGGCAAAGGGGACAAGGCATGAACCGGCCGGCAACTCAACACAAACGAGTGACCTACCCGGCGTACAAGCCATCCGGGGTGGAGTGGTTGGGGGATGTGCCTTCCATGTGGTCTGTCACCCGTCTGCGCTTCCAGGTAAAGATTAACCCTGTGAAGTCAGAGCTTCGCGGAATACCCGAGGATACTTCTGTATCCTTCGTGCCGATGGAGGCTGTCGGCGAATATGGCGGTCTCCGGCTCGAACAGGCTCATGCACTTGAGGATGTGGCCAACGGATACACCTACTTCCGGGACGGCGATGTTGTTGTCGCCAAGATTACGCCTTGCTTTGAGAATGGAAAGGGCTCCATTGCTGACGGCCTGGAGAATGGCATTGGCTTCGGCACCACGGAGCTTCATGTCCTCCGGCCATCCTCGTCCATGGATCGCAACTATCTATTCTACCTTACAATCAGCCATGCTTTCCGGAAAATTGGAGCCTCCTACATGTACGGTGCGGGTGGTCAAAAACGAGTGCCCGACACTTTTATCAGGGACTTCCGTCATCCGATTCCAACGACAAACGAGCAAATTTCCATCGCGGCTTTTTTGGATGGGGAGACGGCGCGGATCGATGCGTTGATCGAAAAGAAGCGGCGGCAGATCGAGTTACTCAAAGAGAAACGATCCGCCCTGATCAGCCACGCCGTTACCAAGGGCCTCGAGCCCAACGCCCCGATGAAAGACTCCGGCATCGAGTGGCTGCGAGAGATTCCGGCACATTGGGAAGCAAAGCGACTGCGATTCCTCGTTTCCGAACCGCTCAAGTACGGGGCCAATGAATCCGCCGAACTGGATGATCCAGCTCTCCCGCGATACATCCGAATTACCGATGTAGATGAGAACGGCCGATTGCGGGAGGACACCTTCAAGTCCCTTCCTGAAGATGTCGCTCGTGCGTACCTCCTTAAAGAAGGCGATCTCCTGCTTGCCCGCAGCGGTGCCACAGTCGGGAAGAGCTTCTACTACGATCCGTCCTGGGGCTGCGCTGCATACGCCGGTTACCTGATTCGAGCCAGGTTCAACCCGGTCCGCGTGATGCCACGCTTCGTCAACTATTTCACCAATTCCCTACAGTACTGGTGGTGGCTCGGTTCATCGTTCATTCAAGCCACGATCCAAAACGTGAGCGCTGAGAAGTACGCCAACCTTATCGTGCCTGTCCCGCCGGTCGATGAGCAGGCCGAGATAGTGGCCTATCTCGATGGCATGTGGAAGCGGCTCAACGACCTGACAAGAAAGATCAAAGGGTCGATTGAACAGCTCATGGATTACCGCACCGCCCTAATTTCTGCCGCCGTCACGGGCAAGATCGACGTGCACAAGGAGGTTTCCTGATGCCGGGTCAGCACACCGAACATGCATTTGAGACCGCCATCGAGCATAACCTGATCACCGCAGGCGGTTACGAGAAGGGCAACCGGGAAACGTTCGACACGGTGCGCGCCCTCTTTCCTGCCGATGTGATCGCCTTCATCCAGACGACACAGCCCGAGGAATGGGAATACCTCGTCAATCTCCAGAAGGAGAAGGCCCAAGACACGCTGCTGGACGATCTCTGCCGGGCGCTCAACTCCGACCATGAAGGTTGCCTCTCCGTCCTTCGGCACGGGTTCAAGTGCTTTGGCAAGCTGTTCCGCGCGGCCTACTTCGCTCCGGCGAGCGGAATGAACCCGGATACTCAGAAACTCTATGCGGCCAACCGGCTCACGGTGACCCGCCAGCTTCGCTATTCAGCCAAGCACGGCAATACCCTCGATGTCACTCTGGCCCTGAACGGCATCCCCATATCCACGCTGGAGCTTAAAAACCCCATGACCGCCCAGACCTGGCGGCATGCGATCACCCAATACAAGAACGACCGCGACCCGGCGGACCCGATCTTTCAGTTCAAGAGGCGCACGCTGGTGCATTTCGCTGTGGACACCGACGAGGTTTACATGGCCACGCGGCTTTCCGGCCGCAGCACCTATTTTCTGCCCTTCAACAGGGGCTGCGGAGGCGGAGCAGGCAACCCGGAGAATCCAGGAGGTTACAAAACCGCCTA
>JAXDCM010000169.1:0-3291 GCA_034677965.1 Syntrophales bacterium | reverse complement strand
AGCATCCGCCTTTTTATTTGAAAAGTGGCTACACTGGAGCTACATGGAGACATGAAAAAAGGGGCTACTTTCGTAACCCCTTGATATTTGGTGAGCCCTGTCGGGATCGAACCGACAACCTACTGATTAAGAGTCAGTTGCTCTACCAGCTGAGCTAAGGGCCCACATGTGGTCGTTTTGTATCTTGCTCCAAAACTGGCGCGCCCGGTAGGATTCGAACCTACGACCAACAGATTCGAAGTCTGCGACTCTATCCTGGCTGAGCTACGGGCGCATCTTTTGTCCATGACCCGGCACACGTCGTAATTACTGGGGTGAGTGAAGGGACTTGAACCCTCAGCCTCCGGGGCCACAACCCGGCACTCTAACCAATTGAGCTACACCCACCATCCTTGCCTGGTGCGCCTGGAGGGATTCGAACTCTCGACCCACGGATTAGAAGTCCGTTGCTCTATCCAGCTGAGCTACAGGCGCTTATCCTCGCGACGCACTGTATTCAGTCTTTTCAAAAAGAGGCTGGCTTATAAACCCTTTGGCTTTGTTTGTCAAGAACCGATTGCCCGACATATTTCCCCCTGGATTATCGGACAAAACCGGCAATGCCGTCGAAACGATAACCCCTTCTGGCGGCCCCTTCGCCAGTCATATCCGTGGTGTAGAAATGGCCGCCTGTGGCCGGACTGAACCACCGATACAGCTCTTTTGTTCCGGACAGCCGCGATGTGGCAATATTGCCGATGGAGCCTTCGAGCTGATAACCGGGAAGCGGTTTGCCTCCCTGCGGATCATAGGAGTAATAATGATCTCTCTTCGAAGGATTAAACCAGCAGTAAAATTGGGTTGTCCCGGGCGTTCCGGGGGCAAACAGACGAAAAGCGATTCCGGCATATCGGTATCCGGTCAATTGCAGCTTTGCAGCTTCATCCTGAAGATGTGTCGTGTAGAGGTAATCCGTACCGCTCATATAACGGTGAACATCCATAAATCTTGGCGTCTTTTCCGTTGTTACTTCCAGAAAAATCTCTATGTCGGCATCACCTCCATTGGTCAGGAAAAAAACACGGTCCCCGTAGATACCCGGAGTCAACAGGGCTGTGTTCACGGACACATTGATGTAATCCGTTTCCCGGGTCGTGAAACCGCTGTCTGGAAAGACACTGATCCAACCACGCGGTCCTTTTCGAATCGGATTCCCGAAAACCCGCAATCCTTCCAGAATGGCCCTCCCTTCACCGTTTACAATGGCGAGGGTGTGGAAACCTTCGGGCTGTTCCTCGAAAATCAGAGCTTCCGCCCTTTCGCGGCGTTCGGCAAATCCATCGACGAGGCTGACAAACTGCTCGTCGAGAAACACGCTGAAGGAGCCGCCGTCCGGAGATTTCCAGAAGAGGATGCTGATCCCGGTTCCGCTAAAGCGATAGCGCAGGGTACACTGTTCGCCCTGACCTGACGGATAGCCTCCCTCCTCCTCCCAGTTTCCCGTCAGTTCCATGCCTTCCACAGCGGGTACACCGCTGGAATAGACGCCCGTGGTGGAAGGCTCGATTTTGAAGGAAACGAATCTTCCGACCGGGGTTGATGCGGTTGACGGCATCCCCCTGCCTCCGGCAATGCCCGACCTCCATTTCAGAGATTCCCGGCCGCGATTCTTCAGGAGAATTTTTTTCGTAATCTGCTTTCCCGGACCGATCTTTCCGAAATCCATCCGCAAAGGCTCCAGGTCCAGCAAAGGGGCCGCCGGCATTTCCATCAGATTCACATGGAAGTACAAGGACGCCGTTCCGCCGTCATAATGAATACGGATCTCTTCCCGCAAATCTCCGACGGGGGCCTCTCGGCGAAGAACCGTTTTGTGATCCCCCGCCTCCAGACGGAGCATTAATGAGCAAGTTCGATTCAAAGAGGTGCCTGTCTCCTTGAGATAGGTCAGATGGATTCTCAGAGGCTGCTGCACCTGACCGATCCTGCCGGAAAGGTGCTGTGGTTCCGACAGCGTCCAATCTTGCGGCCCTGTCGCAAACCACTCCGGTATCCCTGTCCCCACATTCTTCAGGTAAGAGGTCCCTTTCGCCTCGTCTCCCGGACCAAGCGCTCCGAGGTTGATTTCCCGGGGACTCACCGTCAGGATCGAATCGAGGGATTCCGTATCGTCCAAGGGTACGAGAAAGGCTGCCTGAATATTCTGACAGAAGGCGGTTACAGCGGACAGATGGATCAGCAGGAGTATATAAGCGGTAAAAAGACGGATTCCCATGGATGCTCCGAAGCAGATACGTACGGACGTTCTTTTAGCCCAAAATACTTTAAAACGCAATCATTTTCAGCATCAAAAGACTTGACACCCCATTCATATCCGATATATCTACGCACGTTTTTTAGGCAAGCCGGCCGGAATTGTTTCCGGGTCAGCACGGGAAATAGGGCATACTCGAACCATGGATCGTGAATCGTTGAAATATTGGATCGCACTACGGACCGTTGAAGAGGTCGGTTGCGTGGGCTTCCGAACACTGCTTGAGGCATTTTCCACACCCAAGGGTGTTTTTTCAGCCTCGATCCAAACGCTACAGGTGGTTCCGGGAATCGGCCCGAAAACGGCTCATAATATCAAGTCTTTTTCCGACTGGGACAAGGCCGGGAAGGAGATCGATCAGGCCGACAGGCTGGGTGTGGATATCATCACCTGCGAAGATGCTGCATACCCGAGGCGTCTGCTGAACATCTATGATTACCCTCCCCTTCTTTACGTGAAGGGGTCTCTTCATCCGGAGGAGATCTGCGTGGCGGTCGTGGGATCGCGTCTCGCCTCTATGTACGGCAAGTACACCACTGAAAAAATATGCCGTGAACTTGCCCTTCGGGGGGTGACCGTCGTCAGCGGTCTTGCCCGGGGCATCGATTCCGCCGCGCACAGGGGAGCGCTCGCAGGGAAAGGAAGGACCGTTGCCGTTCTGGGTTGCGGACTCGACATGATCTATCCGCCGGAGAACGAGGATCTGGCACGGGACGTCGCTGCAAACGGGGCGATCGTGACGGAATTTCCGTTCGCAACGCCCCCGAATGCCCCGAATTTTCCGTCGAGAAACCGCATCATCAGCGGAATCTCGCTGGGCGTGGTCGTTGTCGAAGCCGGAGAGAAGAGCGGATCGCTGATCACTGCCCGCATCGCCGCCGAACAGGGACGCTCGGTGTTTGCCGTTCCGGGCGAGATCGGATCGGCCGGATCGCGTGGGACACATCGGCTGATCAAACAGGGGGCGATCCTCTTTGAAAGCATCGAGGATGTCCTCG
>JAXDCM010000168.1:0-3584 GCA_034677965.1 Syntrophales bacterium | reverse complement strand
AATGACCTCGGGGCTGTTGACCCGTATCTCGGTAATCGTTTTGAAAATCGAGTCCGGAAAGGTTCTCTTCAGGTCAAAGCAATAATCGCCTACAGTGTATTTCATCATCCCTTTCCTCCTGCTTACTTTATGGTTGTAACACCTTTGGCAGCGGAATTGTAACGCGATCGAATGTTTTTTACCCCTATTGAGAATCGGATCCCGGACGCATGCATCGGATAAAATCCCGCGGAAGCGCCTCAGGGCATCAGCCAGTTCGGCAGGGCGGTGGTCAGCCAGGGGATATAGGTGGTCAGCAGCAGCACGATCAGCATCGCCGGCCACAACAGCAGCATCGACCGCGTGCATTTCTCCATCGTGGTCTTTCCGACCGTGCAGCCGACAAAGAGCCCGGCGCCGACCGGGGGAGTGGTCAACCCGATCGCCATGTTCACCATCAGCACGATCCCGAAGGTCACCGGGTTCATGCCGACGGTCTGGACCACCGGCAACAGGACCGGCGTGACGATCACGATCAGCGGCGCGACGTCCATGATCGTCCCGAGAAATATCAGCAGAATGTTGATCAGAAGCAGAACGACGAACGGATTGTCGCTGATCGACAAAAAGAACTGGGTCACCAGCGTGGGGATGCGCAGGAAGGTCATCATCCAGGCAAATCCGGACGCGCAACCGATCAGCAGCATCACGATCGCCGTGGTTTTGACCGAATCGACGAAGATCGGCCACAGATCGACGATCTTCAGTTCGCGGTAGACGACCAGCCCCAGAAAGGCCGCATAGAACACGGCGACCGCGGAGGCCTCCGTGGCGGTGAAGATGCCGAAGGCGATCCCGCCGACGATGATTACCGCCGCAAAGATGCTCAGCAGACCGTCCCTGGCGATGACCAGCGACCTCCTGAGCGGCGGACGCTTTTCGCGGGGATAACCGCGCCTCAAGGCCAGCAGGTAACAGGTGATCGCCAGCAGCGTTCCCATCAGGATACCGGGAAGGTAGCCGGCCAGAAACAGCTTCCCGATGGAGACCCCCCCGGCCACCATTGCGTAGATGACCATGTTGTGGCTCGGCGGGATGATGATCCCCTGGACGGACGAGGCCACGGTAAGAGCGGTAGCAAATTCCCGGTCGTATCCCTTCTGGACCATCATCGGGATCATGATCGGGCCCGTCGAGGAGATGTCGGCCACGGCAGACCCCGACACGCCGCCGAAAAACATCGAGTCGATGCAGTTGACCATCGCCAGCCCCCCCGGAAACGGGCCGACGATGATGTAGGCGAAATCGACGATCCGCCGGGCGATCCCGCCCTTGGCCATGATGGCGCCCGCCAGGATGAACAACGGAATGGCCAGCAGCGGAAAGGATTGCATGCCGGACCCGACACGTTGGACGATCATTGCCGTCCCCAGGCCGGTGTATTGGGCCGTAAGCAATGCGGCAATCCCCAGGCTGAACGCGATCGGAACGCCCAGCAGGATCAGCACAAGAAAGGAGCCGAGCAGCAGGATGCTTTCAACCATTCCGGGCTCCTCCCCCGGCGGCATAGTAACGGGCCACGCCGCCGATCGCCCTGATCAGCGCAAAAACGACCATCAGCCCCCCGGCGATGGGAAGGACCAGATAGGTGTACCCCACGGCGAGCGGCAGCGAAGAGAGGGTTCCACTCATCGTCTTCTGGACCAGAAAAATGCCGCGCTCCAGCAAAAAAAGGGCAAACACCGCGATGAGGAGATCCGTCGCCGCCTTCAGCCAGATCCGGATCTCTTCGGGCAGTCTCGACACCACCAACTCCAGACTCATGTGGGACTCGGTCCAGACGCAGGCGGCGGCGCCCAGCAATCCGATCCACATCAGTGAAATCACGGAAATCTCCTCGATCCAGAACGGGCTGAAATTCAGAACATACCTCGAGAAGACCTGCCAGCAGATCAATGCCGAAAGGATGATCAGGATGACGGCCGTGACGGCGGTGATCAGCCTTTCCGCACGGTCAAGCCAGCGGACGATAAGCGGTCCGGACACGTTTCACTCCCTCCTTCGGGGAAGATTCGGTCACGGGCCTCCACGACCCGTGACCGCAGTAAGGGGCAAAGGAAGCAAACCGTTATTTTTGCTTCACGATCGCGTCGATGAGGTCCGCGCCGACCACCGGTTCGAACTGCTTGTAAATCGGTTTGGCGAGGGCCTGAAACTCCCGAATGTCGTTCACCTCGTTGAAGACCATTCCCTTGGCCTTGAGCTGTTTGACGGCATCGTCGATATACGACGCCCAGATCTTCCGCTGGTAGGGTATCGATTGGGCCGCCGCGTCCAGGATCGCCGTCTGGATATTTTTCGGAGCCGAATCGAACACCTGCTTGCTCATCACCAGGATGTCCGGAATGGAGGTGTGGCGCGTATAGGTGAAGTATTTGCAAACCTCCTGCATGTTGAAGGTCAGGACCGTCGGTTCGTTGTTCTCCCAGCCATCGATGACCTTCTGCTGCAGGGCGACATAGACCTCCGATTGTCCCATCGGCACCGCCGTGGCGCCGAATGCGTTGATCGTGTCGATCAGCGGTTTGCTCTGCATGACCCGGATCTTCTGTCCTTTCAGATCCGACGGGACCTTCACCGGTCCCGCCTGCGTGGTCACGTTGCGGAATCCGGCGTCAAAGAAGGCGAGCCCCTTGAATCCGTTTTTCTCGAGATCCTTCATCAGCCTCGCCCCGACAGGGCCGTCGAGTACCGCGTGCTGGTGGGCGTCGTTGCGCCAGATGAACGGAAGACTGACCACCTGCAGGCTTGGGGCGAACTGTCCGAGCGGCGCGGAGGAGACCTTCGTGATCTCAATGGCCCCCACCTTGACCCCTTCGATATAATCTTTTTCCTGCCCCAACTGACCCGCCGGAAAGACCGTGATCTTGACCTCGCCCTTGGTCTTTTCACCAACCTGCTCGGCAAAGTAGACGAGGGCCTTATGGACCGGGTGCGAATCGGGCAGAACCGAGGCCAGTTTCCAGTTGTATTTCGCCGTGGCGGCGAATCCCGTTGCCGAGAAACCGATGAAGACCCCCAACATCACCAAACAAGAGATCACCCACAAACGCTTTTTCATTTTCCCCCTCCTTTCGTTGATAGGTTTAGGCTGTCCCGCTGCCAATTGACGCTGAATTTTACGACGGCTGCTTGCCGATATAGGCCAGAATGCCGCCGTCGACATAGAGGATGTGTCCGTTCACGAAATTCGACGCGTCCGAGGCCAGGAAGACGGAGGGGCCCATGAGATCCTCCGTCGTTCCCCAGCGACCCGCCGGCGTCTTGGAAATGATGAAGCTGTTGAAAGGATGTCCATCCACGCGCAGCGGGGCGGTCTGGGGCGTGGCGATATACCCCGGCCCGATCCCGTTGCACTGGATGTTCTGCGCGCCGTATTCAGAGCAGATGTTCCGCGTGAGCATCTTGAGTCCGCCTTTCGCGGCGGCATAGGCCGAAACGGTCTCCCGCCCGAGTTCGCTCATCATCGAACAGAGGTTGATGATCTTTCCATGACCCTTTTTGATCATGGAGGGGATCACCGCCTTGGATACGATGAAAGGCGC
>JAXDCM010000167.1:0-13377 GCA_034677965.1 Syntrophales bacterium | reverse complement strand
CAGGGCTGAGCGCCGGCGCCATCACCGCCGGAGGAACGCTGGGGATCCTCATCCCCCCCAGCATCATGCTGGTCGTCATGGGGCCCGTGATGCAGGTCTCCGTCGCCCGTTTGTTTACCGCGGCAATCCTGCCCGGGATCATGCTTGCGGTCTTTTATGTCATCTATTGCATCGTCCGGGTATGGGTCAACCCGAAACTGGGACCGCCGCTTTCCGACGAGGAACTGGATGTGCCGACAAGCTTCAAGGTCCGTGAGTTTTTCTTTGGGCTTATCCCGCCGACGGTCCTCATCCTGGCCACGCTGGGGACGATCATCACGGGTATCGCCACCCCTACGGAAGGAGCGGCCCTCGGGTGCCTCGGGGCCATCATTGTGACAAAGCTGAACGGGAAGCTGACCTTTGCCGTTCTGAAGGAAGCCGTGTTCCGCACGGCCGAAACGACGAGCATGGTGATGATCCTCTTGGCCGCCTCCACGTTCATGGGGGTCGTCTTTTCCACACTGGGGACTCCCACGTTCATCGCCAAGACCCTCCTCTCCTGGGACTTGCCCAACTGGGTTTTTCTCATGGGCATTTTGATCACCTGTTTCGTCTTGGGTTGGCCGTTGGAGTGGATTCCGATCGTGGTCATCATTATCCCGATCTTCATGCCGGTTATCATGCAGTTAAACATCGATATGATCTGGTTCTGCATCCTCCTGGCCGTGACCCTGCAGACCTGCTGGCTCTCCCCGCCGGTGGCTTTGTCGGCCTACTATATCAAGGGGATCATGCCGGAGTGGCAACTTTTCGACATCTATAAGGGTATGTTGCCGTTCATGGGTCTGCAGATCCTGGGTGTTGCGATGGTCTACCTCTTCCCGCAAATCGCGCTTTGGCTTCCCAAGGCGCTTTTCGGATGATCGGTTGTCCTGGTGAAAGCAGAGCGGGCTTGCCGGCGAGTGAATGCTGTAGAGGGGTACACCATAGGCAGAAATTCCTAATCTTTTTTGGGTGACCGACCCATCGCCAAGGACAGGGAAGATCAGTATGAGTTCGCGAACAGGAAGGGCCGCCGTCATGACGGAGGCCAAGAAAGAGCTGGAAATTTGGGACTATCCGCTCCCGGAAGTCCTTCCCGGGTGCATCCTGGTCAGGATTACCTGCTGCACCATCTGCGGCTCGGATCTTCACACCTGGACGGGCCGGCGAAAATCGCCGGTTCCGATCATCCTGGGTCACGAAATTGTCGGCCGGATTGTCGAACTCGGCGCGGGCGTCACCATGGATTCGGGGAATCGCCCCTTGAGGGTGGGGGATCGCATCACCTGGACCATCATGGACAACTGCGGAAAATGTTATTACTGCCGGGAAAAGGGCTTGATGATGAAGTGCAGCCATCTGAAAAAGTACGGCCACGACAGCTGCGCTGATTGGCCCCATTTCGTCGGCGGGTTTGCCGAGTACTGCTACATCACGCCGGGCACATGCGTGATCCGTGTTCCGGATGAGCTGACCGACGAGGAGATCGCGCCGGCAAACTGCGCACTGGCGACGGTGGTGGCCGGCTGGGACGCCGTCGAGATCGAACCCTTCGAAAACGTACTGATCCAGGGGGCCGGCGCGCTCGGCGTCTACGCGGCTGCGCTGGCCAAACATTGCGGCTGCCGCCGGATTATCATGACCGACGTGATGGAGCACCGGCTGGACTTCGTAAAACAGTTCGGCACCACCGATACGATCAACTCAAAGGACCGTTCCGACGATGAGGTGATCGGCATGGTGAAGGATCTGACGGGCGGATTCGGAGCGGATGTCGTCATGGAGCTGGCCGGCTTCCCACCGCTGCTGCCGCTGGGGCTGAAATGTCTGCGCACCGGAGGTCGTCTCGTTGAAATCGGCAACGCCTTCGCAGGCGCCAATTTCAACTGCGACGCTTCGGATATCGTGTTCAAACGACTCACGATCAAAGGAATCCACAACTACGATACGATCCACCTGCAGAAAGGGGTTGATTTTTTACAGATGGCTCGGAAGCTTTTTCCATTTGAGAAAATCGTGGGCGAAAGGGTGTCGCTGGATGAAATCAATACGGGGTTGAAAATCGCAGAATCCGGCAAAACGGTCCGCGTGGCCGTGAAACCGTGATCGGAAACGGATTTATAAAAGCGGTTTATAGTGCAGAACTTGCCAATACCCTTCTGTTTTTTCTGTAGAAACCCTCTTTTCATTGTGCCAATGCATCTAAAGGCATTTTCAGATCACTGATTTTTAGCCCGTCGAATCGCCTCCCGCATCATCAAATGGGTTGACAATCCAAATCCATTCAAGCTAATAAGGCCTCGTGATTCAGGACAGGCCCCGGTGAACAAATGTTCAAGAGTGCCTTTTGATGCCATGTCATCTCATCGTCTCCGTTCCCGGAAAAGATGCAGACAGACGGTTTCTGGAGCGAGATTCATTCAAAAATCGAAGGAAAATGAATCATGAATGTAAACCATCTGAAAGCCTTTTTCGAGGTGGCCCAGGCCAAAAGCTTCACGCTCGGCGCAAAAAATTTGAACGTTTCCCAACCGACCCTCAGCATGCAGGTCAAACTTCTGGAGAAGCGCTTCGGAGTCCCTCTCATCAAAAGAAGCAAAAAAATGTTCGAGCTGACGGAAGAGGGCAAAATCGTCTTCGGCCATGCGGAAAAAATCTTTTCCCTGCTCCATGAACTGAAAATGGAACTGGAGAATTTCGAAACTCAAAACATGATCATCGGCTCGACGCCTTACATCTCGGATCACGTTCTGCCCGGCGTGCTTTTGGCCATTCGGGAAAAACACAGTCATGTGAAAGTCCAGATATACACCGGCCTGTCCAAGGAGGTGCTCGACAAGGTCGTCGATTACGAATACCAACTGGCCGTCATCGGGAGACTGCCCTATCCGGACAATATTGTTTCCATTCCCATCCTGAAAAAGAAGCTGATGTTTATATCCAAGGAAGATATGGGCCAACGGATCAGACTGGAAAAACTGGTGGATTATCCGGTCATTTTACCTGAACCCGGTTCGGCAACCAGGGATTATTTGATCCGGCAATTCGCCGCAAGAAATCTGAAAATCACCAATATCATCGATTGTGAAAACCCGCCGGCCATCCTTCATATGGTCCAATTGGGAATGGGCGGCGCATTCTTCCATCTTTTCAGCATCCAGCGCGAAGTTCAGGAAGGCAAATTCCATATGGCCGATATCGAGGAAGATCTCTGCCTGGATTACGATCTGATCTATTTGATGGACCGCAGGAGTTCCAGGATGGTGAAGATCTTCACCTCCACGATGAAGACGATGCGGCGCACCATTTGACGATGAACGGGGAATGCCTTACCGGCTCAGGCCGATCGCGATGACCCCCAGCGTGATCAGCAGGGCGCCAAACAGTTTTTGCCTTCCGTGTTTCTCTCCCAGATAAAAGACGCCGAAATAGGCCGACAGGACGATGCTCACCTCGCGGACGGCCGCCACATAACTGACCTTGCTCATCGTGAGGGCAAAAAGGATCATCAGGTAGGTGAAGATGCTGAAGAAGCCGACAATAAAAATGGTGCCGGCGTGCCTCCTCCATTCCGGAAGAATCCGGCCTCGCTCCCGAATCAGGATCCAGGGCGTCAGCGCGAGCCAGGTGATGGAAACCATGATGTAGATGTAGACCGGCGGGTAGACCAGCCCCACGCCGACCTTGTCCACCAGGGTGTAGCCGGCGATCATCAGGCCCGTGGAAAGCGCCCACAGAGACGCTCCGCCGCGGAGGGCGCGCAAAGGCTCCAGGAAGGCCCCGTTCTCAAAGGATCGCAGATTGGCGCAATAGATTCCGGCGATGATGAGGCCGATCCCGAGACCGCCGAGCGGAGCAATCTCCTCGTGGAGGAGGATCACGGCGAGGATGGGTACGAAAAGGGGGCCGGATCCCCGGGCCAGCGGGTAGACCAGCGAGAGGTCGCCCCGCTGATAGGCGCCCCCCATGAACCAGAAATAGCCCGCGTGGATGAGGCCGGTCGCGACGATGCAGAGCCATCCCGCAAGAGGAATCGGGGCATCCCCGCAGTAATATAGAAACATCGGGGAAAAAAGGATGAGGGCCGCCAGCTGAAACCACCAGATAAAAACGATCTTCCGATCGCTTTTTTTGAGCAGGAAGTTCCACCCGGCATGCAGAAAGGCGGACGCCAGGACGATCCCGAGGGCGATTCCGGTCACGGGCGCGGATCTCCTTCCACTCTTTTTTCAGGACTGCCGAGAATCTCCTCCAGGATCTCCACGGCGGCGCGGACGAAGCGGGGGCATCGTTCGGTGAAGAGCCCTTTCCGTTTCGCCTCCTCCATTCCTTCCGCCGTCGTCAGATCGCATCCCAGAAGTTCCCTGCAGAGGAGCGAACCGTTGCGTGAACGGAAACGGCCGGCAAAATCACGGACCATGGCGTAATTCTTTTCCTTCGTCTCCTTATCCTCCGCACATGTGCGGCCGTGTCTCAAACCGATCACGATCAGTGCGCCGGTCACGGCCCCGCAGACCTCCCCAAGACGGCCCATTCCCGCCCCGAAAGCGGCCGCCGCCCGAAGGGCCGTCTCCTTCTCCAGGTTGAACTCTTCGCGCCAGGCGGAAAGAACGGCCTGTGAACAATTGAACCCCTCCCGGAAACAGGCCACCGCCGCCTCTGTTTTATCGTTCATGCCATTCTTTCCTCCCATTGTCATCACCCAGACATGATCCTCTGCCTTGAATCAAAGCCATGACAATTCAAATGCCCGTGACATCCGCCGGTCAAAGGCAAAAGGGCGTGATCATGGCGGACCGTTCATAGTACGGATCTCGGCTTTCGTCAAATCCGAATATAAACCGGTTTGCGCAATCTGAAAATCGGACTCCGGCGTTGCACAAAGACGACCCGGAGGAGCGGGCCGGTTTGACATTTCCGGAGGCATCCGTTATAAGACGAAACGTAAGGATCAAAGCCTGCACAGCCTGGAAATCGGATCCCGCAAGCAGGGAGGAAAGCCATGCAGATACAGGACGTATTCCAGTACTATGAGAACGACCTCAAACGGGTCGAGGAACAGATGGAGATGTATCTCCGTTCGGAGGTCCGTCTCATCCCGGAGATCATCAACCACCTGATCGGCAGCGGCGGCAAACGTTTCCGACCTCTGCTGCTGCTGGCCTCCGCGGAATTGTGCGGCTACCATGGAGAACGCCGCTATCCGATGTCGGCCATCATCGAATTCATCCACACGGCAAGCCTCCTCCATGACGATGTGATCGACCGGGCGGAAACCCGGAGAGGAAAGGCTTCGGCAAACCGGGTCTGGGGAAATGCAGCCAGCGTTCTGGTGGGGGATTTCCTGTATTCCAAATCCTTCAAACTGATGACCGACGACGGAACCCCCGCCATTCTCAAGCTTCTCTCCACAACGACCAACACGATGTCCGAGGGAGAGGTCTTCCAGTTGATGAAGGCGGGCGACAGCAGTATCACCGAAAAAGAATACCTCTCGATCGTCGAGAAGAAAACGTCGATTCTCATCTCGGCCGCATGCGCCATCGGGGGAATCCTCGGAAACACCTCGGACGGTCAGATCGAGGCGCTGACCCGTTTCGGGATGAGGCTCGGCACCGCCTTTCAGATCACGGACGACACGCTCGACTATGTGGCCAAGGAGGAGGAATTCGGCAAGGCGATCGGACAGGACCTTAGAGAGGGGAAGTTGACGCTCCCGCTGATCCGCACTCTGCGAAAAAGCACGCCGGAGGAAAAGGCTTTCATCCGGACGGAAATCGAAAAAAAGGATGGCGAGGCAACCGACGAAATCATTGCCATCATCAACCGTTATGACGGCATCTCTTATGCGTTGGGAAAAGCCAGGAACTGCATTGACGAGGCCAGGGGTTTTCTGACCCCATTTGCCGAATCGGAGGCAAAAACCGCGCTGCTGACGATTTCAGAATATATCATCGAGAGACGGCTGTAGCCCTTAACCAGGGGACGATTTGAAATCGATCGGAATCGTCAGGATGTTCCTTTCGCCTTCCCGCCGGTAACGGGCCATGGGAACCAACTGCTTCACAAAGAACACCCCCAATCCGCCGACCTTTCTTTCCTCGATACCCGCCTTCAGATCCGGGTCCCGCTGAGAAAAAGGATCGAATGGAATTCCCCGGTCGGTGACTTCGATCAGAACCCGCCCTCCGTTTTCGAGCCGACAAGCCACCTCCACTTCGCCGCCCCCGTCCGGATAGGCATAGCGAAAGATGTTCACGAGGATCTCCTCCATCGCCAGCTCGATTTCGCGAAGCCTTGCCGCTCCGATGCCCTGCGATGCCAGACAGGAAACCACAAATGCCTGTAGCGTGTGAAGAGACCCCGTGCAGGCCGGAACTCGGATATGGGCGGGGATCTGTGTCATTTAGACCTGACGGAGGGCTTCCTCCTCCGTATCGAAAATCTTGAAGATCGAACCAAAACCGGAAATCTTGAAAACGTCCTTCACCGGACCCTGAAGGCCGGTGAAGATCATTTTCCCATCCTTTGCCTTGAGTTGCTTCGCCGTGGACAAAATGCTCCGCAGACCGGCACTGCTGATATACTCAAGGCCCTTGAAATCGATCACCTGTATGCAATTCCCGCCCTCCATCAACTCGGCCAAACTCTTCTCAAACTCACCCGCGGTCAGCGCATCGATCCGTCCCTTGACGGAAACGACGGCGGCGCCCCCTTCTTTCTTGATGGCAATTTCCATGGATCTCCCCCCTCGTGCTTTTCCGGACACGTTTGAAGCAACAACCCGGCGAATCCAATTTTTCGCCGCCGGCCTTGTGGAATCTCCGGCAACACTCCAGATGAAACGATGTGAGCGGATAGTTGCACATTTTGGACACGATGTCAAAATCAGATTCAAATCGGATTTATTTCCAACGAAAATCCGGCCGGATATCCGACACGGGAAAGAAGCCATGCCGAGACCGGGGATTTCGGTAAATTTTCGTTGAATTTTGTATCGGCCTGTGCGCATAAAAGCCAAAAAAACTTTCCGACAGGCGATGATGACATTTCTAAAATTCATTACAGCGATTTGCGTGATTGTATCGATCCTTTCGTCGGCTGAATCCGGGGCGGCCGCCTCGCCGGAAGAAACTTTCCGGACAAGCTTTCCCAAAATCCATGCAGACTCTATCCGCCCCGCCGGCGTTCCGGGTCTTTACGAAGTGGTATCGGGAAGCCGAATTCTCTATTATGCCCCGGGTCCCGAATGCCTCCTGTACGGACCGATGATCACCCGGGAGGGAAGGAACTTGACGGAAGAACGCGAAGAGGAAATCCTGGAACAGGGATTGAAAAGGGTCCCGCTGGAAAATGCCGTCCGGATCGGCGACGGCCCCCATCAGGTGATCGAAATCACGGACCCGGACTGCACATACTGCCGCAAGGCATCCCTCTTTCTTTCGGGAAGAAAAGATGTCACCCGGCATGTCTTTTTCTTCCCGTTGGCCATGCACCGCAATGCCGAGGCAAAGGTTCGACAGATTTTCTGCTCCGAAAACCGTGCCAATGCCTACGAAGAAGCCATGGCCGGAAAATTCGACAACATGAAATTCACCCCCTGCAAAACGGCCGCGGTGGAGGAACTGCTCAAGGCCCACCGGGAAATCGGCAACCGTGTCGGGGTCAGAGGAACACCCCTCTTCCTGATGGACGGACAGGTGGTTTTCGGCGCGGACATCCCGAAGATGGAGAAGATCCTGAGCGGCAAGAAATGACTGGAACATCCGTATGCTGAATGAACAACATCTGGAACGATACGCGGACGTGCTTCTCTGGGGGCTGCATACGGCCCGGCGGGGGCGTTTTCGGAAAGGAAACGTGATCCTGCTTCAGTACGACCGATCCGCCCTGCGGCTGGCGGAGATCCTCTACGACCGGATTATCGAAGACGGAATGAACCCCGTTCAACGAATGGGTCTCACGACCGGTATGGAACGCTCCTTCTTCCGAAAAGCCGTCGAACGTCAACTCGTTTTCCAACCACCGGGCGAAAAAGAGCTCTACGGGAACATCCATGGAAGGATCTATCTCCATGCGCCCGATTCCCTAACCCATCTGAAGGAGATCGACCCGGCCCGAATCGGAAAGGCTCTGGTCGCACGCAAGCCTCTCCGCGATATCCTGGAGCGGCGGGAGCGGGAGGGATTCTTCGGCTGGACCCTCTGCACGCTGCCGACGGAGGAGCTGGCCCGACAGGCCCGAACGACACCGGAAACCTACACGGAGCAGATCATACGGGCCTGCTACCTGGATCGGGAGGACCCGGCCGAAAAATGGGAGGAGATCAGACGCAATGCCAATGCCCTCAAAAGATGGTTGGAGAGCCTGGATGTGTCGTTTTTCCATGTTGAATCCGCCCATATCGATCTTCGGATCACGCCGGGGATGCAGCGGAAATGGGCGGGAATCTCAGGCCACAACATTCCAAGTTTTGAACTGTTCGTCTCTCCGAACTGGCGCGGCAGCGAAGGAACCTTTTATGCAAACCTCCCCTCCTACCGGAGCGGCAACTATGTCGAGGGGGTGAGATTGACCTTTGTCCGGGGAAAGGCCGTCGAGATTCGCGCCGAGAAGGGCGAGGCGTTTGCCGTCCGACAGCTTGGAATGGACCGGGGAGCGAAACGGATCGGCGAATTTGCGCTGACCGACCGGCGCTTTTCGCGGATCGACCGCTTCATGGCCGACACCCTTTTCGACGAAAATTTCGGCGGGGAACACGGAAGCTGTCACATCGCCGTCGGCGCCTCCTATGCCGATACCTTTGCGGGCGATCCCGCCGCGCTGAACAGCGCCCTGAAAAAAAAGCTGGGCTTCAACGAGTCGGCCCTCCACTGGGATCTGGTAAACACGGAGGATAAAACGGTCACCGCACACCTCGCAACAGGCAAAGGAGTCGTGATCTATGAAAACGGATGTTTCCGGCACTGACAGCCGGCCCGGAAGAAGAGGGAAACACTGAAAATTCTTGACCCCGACGGCCGGATCAGGCTAAAAAGCCGACGTCTCCGGTCCTGAAAGAAAGACCCGTATTTGATGAAGAAGTTTCTGTCCCGGAAGAGGCGTTTTCTGACCGTCCTGCTTGCACTGACCGGTATGGCCGTCACCGTCGCATACGCCGTCGTCTGCCTGGGTTCATGCAGCTATCTGAAGGGCGATATCCTGGCGATCGACCTCAAATACCTCGGCATCTTCTACATGGCCGTGGTTCTGCTTCTGGCATGGTTCCGGAAAACCTTCCTGTGTTTCCTTCTGCTGGCTTTCGGCACGGGCGGGGAGATCTTCCTGATCGGCTACCAGGTCCGGGCCGGCATCTACTGCCCGTATTGCCTCGGCTTCGGTGCCACGGTCCTTCTGGCCTTTGCCTTGAATTTCGAGCGAAACCGAAAGAGGTGGGCCGCTCTCACCGTCGCCGCAGGATTCCTGTTCTTCCTTCTTTTCTTCTCCGGCTCCACGACGCCGGCATATGCGGCGGAGCCCGTCATCTCCGCCTTCGGCAGCGGCCCCGTCGAGGTGCGCCTCTACACGGATTATTTCTGTGGCCCCTGCGCGGCCGAGGAGGCGGAGGTCATGACCCTCGTCGCCGAATGTGTCGACAAGAACCTCGCACGGATTCTTTTCATCGATACACCGGTTCACCAGGAAACGGTTCTCTACGCCGGTTTCTTTCTCGCGGCCCTGAATGCAAAGAAAGAATTCCGGCAGGCGATCGCTGCCCGGAAAGCGCTCTTCGAAGCCGCGGAAAAGAAGATCAAAGGCCAGGGACCGCTGGAGGCTTTTCTGAAAACCAAGGGGTTGGATGTCCGGCCGTTGGATACGGCGCCGCACTTCAAAGTATTTTCCCATTACCTGAAAGAGGACAAGGTCAATGCGACGCCGAGCTGCGTCATTATCGGTCCGACGGGAAAACGAACCCTGGTCGGACAGGACGAAATTGCGAAAGGGCTCCGTGATCTGCTCCGATAGAGCCGCGCCGGCAGAAGGAAACGGGCGCCCGCCTGATGCCCCGGGAGGGAAACAGCGGATCTGGAGGAAATCGTGACTCCGCATGCGTCTCATGCAAGAGAAAGCCTTCCGGCGTGCACCCGGGATGACTTCGTAAGGACGTTTCTGTTCGGAATCAACGGCCCTGTGAGGGACGGACAAAGCATCCGGTCGGTCCTTACGATGGATGACAAAACCCAAGGGTGGGTGGGGATCCCGCATGGGGGCATTGCCATGGGCGCCATGGCCGATCTCGCTTTTTTGCTCCGGAAGGGAAGCGACGGCCCCTTTGGGCCATACCCCTTCTCGATCGATTACCGCATGGGCGGCGCAAGCGTCCGTCTGGGCGATACGCTTCAGACCGAGCTGACCTCAAAGAAAGACAAGGCCGAGGGCGTGGTGGTCAAGGATCTTCAATCGCCCCCCTATCTGTCGGCGGTTTTTCAGTTTGCACACGCTGATTCGTCCATAGGGCAGATTTTCCGGTCCTATCTGCCCGCCCATGCCGGCGATTTGGAAAACCGGATGATCCCCCTGCCTTCCTACCGGAATTGCTTTGTCTGCGGGTTCGCGCGCCGGGAGCCCGGCCTCGAACGTCGATTCTACGCCGTCGATCTGCCTGATCGGCAAAAAATCGTCGTCTCCCCGGTGGGATGCGCCGGCGACAGCGGAGAGGCCTTCTACCGGTTTCAGCGGGACGGGTTTCTTCATCCGCTTCCGCTGCTGGCCCTTCTCGATGAGATTATCGGCTGGGGCGGTTTTCTGCTCGCCGCAAGCGGCGGTGTCACGGTAAAAGCAAACTATACCTTCTATCGGGATGTTCGGGTCGGAGAACGCCTCTGGGTTTTCGGCCGGGGAGAAAATGTTCGGGGAAATCCTTCATCCCGGATGCTCTTCTCGGCATCCGGCGGTGCAACTGCGGTGGACCGCGATGGTTTCCTGGAGCCTGTGGTGGTTGCCTCCGGACAGTATCTGGGAGTCGGCACGCTGACGGAACAGATGAGACGAGAGCTCCTTCCGGCCGAACTCACCCAGCGCGCCTTCCAACTCGCCGGAGCGTCGACCTGAGCTTGCCGGCGAGCGGATCGGCGTGAGTTGGGGCTATGGACACACCCCGGCGCTTATCGTATACTTTGCGGAACCAAAAGGGATGCTTTTCTCGGATCTGGTGGGCGAATCTTGAAGGAGGGAGGAATATGAATATCTCAGAACGCATAAAGAATATTTTGCTCAAACCCAAAGAGGAATGGCAGACCATCGCGGCGGAGGCGACATCGATCGCCGAATTGTACCGGAACTATATTTTTATCCTGGCGGCCATCGGGCCGGTTGCCTCTTTCATAGGCCTGTCGCTGGTCGGAGTGAGCCTGCCCGTGGGAGGAACATTCAGGGTATCGATCGCCAGGGGCCTTGCTTCTGCCGTCGTACACTATGGTCTTGCCCTTGCCGCGGTCTATATCCTGGCCATGATCATCGATGCCCTTGCCCCCACTTTTTCCGGGGAAAAGAATCTTGGCCAGGCCTTCAAGCTGGCCATGTACTCCTCTGTCCCAGGATGGCTGGCCGGTGTTTTTGCCCTCATCCCTGCCCTGGGGGTCCTCGGGATCCTGGGGTTGTACGGGCTCTATCTCCTCTACATCGGGTTGCCGGTTCTCATGAAATCCCCGAAAGAAAAATCGACCGGGTATACAATTGCCGTCATTATCGCGGCCATTGTTATGTTCGTCGTGATCGGCGCCCTTTCACGGGCCCTCATTGCCTGACATCCGGCAAAAAGAAGGGATGGAACAAAATCCAAAGGCAGGGGTGGAATGGCCCCTGCCTTTCTTTATGAGCAGCGCAACATTGTTTTGAACCGGACCGCCTGATCCGAATTCAGGAAATGACCGGAATCTCATACCGGCCGGAAATCTCTTCGTCGAGACCTTCCCGATCCTCTTTCAGCGCATAGGGGAGGTAATTGAGGATATCCTGGGCCGTGATCCCGTCCTCTCCCTTGTCGGCAGCGGCCAGGTCTCCGGCAAGGCCGTGGAGGAAGACCCCCTTGCGCACCGCCTCCTCAAGGCTCAACCCCAGGCCGCTCATGGCAGCAATGGTCCCCGTGAGGACATCCCCGGCCCCCGCCGTAGCCATCCCCGGGTTTCCGCTCAGGTTGATGAAGACCCGCCCACCCGGTGTCCCGATCAGTGAATGAGCGCCTTTCAATACGATCCATGCCTTCAGATCCGAACAGGCTTTCCGGAGGACCGGAATTCTCTCCTTTTCGATTTCGGAAACGGATTGATTCGTGAGGCGTGACATCTCCCCCGGATGGGGGGTCAGAATCGTCGGTGCACGGCGACCCCTGACGATCTCCGGCCGATCCGCCAACGCGGTGATGCCGTCTCCGTCGACCAGAAGCGGCTTTTCGATCCCGGCGGCCAGTTCCCGGATGAGTCCCTGCGTCTCTTCCGCCAGGGAAAGGCCGGGACCGATCACGACCATGTCCACCCGCCGGGCGGCTGAGAGGAGCGGATCCCTGTTCTTCAGGGAAAGGCTTCCCTCCGTGGTCTCCGCCAGCGGGACAAAAACGATTTCACTTCCGCGCGTCGCGAGGTAGGGAATCATGGACGAGGGAGCGGCAAGACGGGCATATCCTCCGCCCGCCTTCAGCAAGGACATGGCCGCGAAATAGGGCGCACCGAAATAACCGGCAGCGCCGGCAATGAAAAGCACATCCCCGATGGAACCCTTATGGGCCGTCGGTTCCCGATGCGGAAGCGGGATGAATCCGTTCGTTTCGACCGGGATCGCCTTGTCGTCGTACAGGGAGGGGGGAAAGGAGATGTGCGATACATGGAGCCGGCCGCAGAGTTCAAAGCCCGGGTAAAGCATGTTGCCGATTTTAGGAAGGCCGAAGGCAACCGTATGGTCCGCCCGGACCGACGTCCCGAGAATTTCGCCCGTGTCGCCGTGGATGCCGGAGGGAATGTCCAGACTGAGAACCGGTCGGCCGCTCGCGTTGATCAGATCGATCGCCTTACGGTAGACACCGTCCACCTCGCGGTCGAGACCCGTCCCGAACAGCGCGTCAACGACGCCGTCCGCGTGGATCACCGCCTGACGGAACGTTTGTGCATCGGAAATGGTTTTTACCTCGACCGAAAGCCTCGAGAGGATTGCGAAATGGGTCTTTGCCGCCCCTCGGAGACGATCGGGGTTTCCGAACAGAAAGACCCGGGGGATCCCACCTCCCGAAAGGATATGTCGTGCCACGACGAAACCGTCACCGCCGTTGTTTCCGACCCCGCAACACAAAACGTAGCGTCTCCCCGTAACTCCCCATTCCCG
>JAXDCM010000166.1:0-3272 GCA_034677965.1 Syntrophales bacterium | reverse complement strand
AGAAAGGCCCCGAGGATCACCGCGGTGGCGCCGCTCCCGGGAACGCCCAGCGTCAGCAGCGGAATCAGCGCGCCGCCGACGGAGCCGGTGGCCGCGGCCTGGGGGGCCACGATCCCTTCCGGAATTCCCGACCCCATCTCCTTTTTCCGCTTTCCGTACTGGGACTCCACGCCATAGGTGACAAACGAGGCGATGGTGGCCCCGGCGCCTGGGATGATGCCGATGATCGTGCCGATCACGGAACTTCTCATAAATGTCGCCGATATCCGCGAGATTTCTCTGAGGGAGGGCATCCGGGTCTTCATGGCGCCCAAGGTTTCCACCGGAACCGTCGTGAAGCCTTCGCCCAGGCGCTTCAGAACCTCGCCCACCCCATAGGCGCCCACCATGACGGTCAAAAATTCGATGCCGTCCGTCAGGATGGGTGAACCGAAGGCGAACCGCGGCGTGCCGTACGTCGCATCCACCCCCACGGTCGCGATGAGCAGGCCGAAAAAAAGGCTGATGAAGGCGTTCGTCAGGGAGCCGCCCCCGAGGGAGACGACGCTCGTCAGCCCGAAGAGGACGACGGCGAAATATTCCGGCGTGGAGAAGGTCAGCGCGAACTTGGCCACCGGTTCCGACAGGGTCACCATGACGACCGCGGAGAAGAGCCCTCCGACCAGCGCCGCGCATATGGTCCAGCCCAATGCCTTGGCCGCCTGCCCCTGTCGGGCCATGGCATAGCCGTCCCACAGGAGGGGGACGTGGATGGGCTCTCCCGGAATCCGAAAGAGGATGGAGGTGGGGGCGCCCCCATAGGTACCGGAAACATACATGGCCGTCAGCAGGACAATGGCCGGCGTCACGTCCATCGCGTACGTGAACGGAAGGGCCAGCACGACGCCCATGACCAGCGTCAATCCGGGGAGCACGCCAACCAAAAGACCCGTGACGATTCCCACGACAAGGAAAATGAGGTTGACCGGCTGCAGACAACTGAGGAACCCGGCTCCGAGATGACTGAGAATATCCATCATAATGACTCCTTGCGTTACTTGATGCCGAGCGTTTTCAGCAGGAACAGCGAGAATTGCTGGAACGGCCCCTGCCCCAGCGGAAGGGAGACATAAACCACCTTCATGAAGATATAGACGAGCAGCACGGTCCCAATGACGCTGTTGGCCGCGATCACCCAGACCTTGCGGTAGCGTCCGATGATCATAAACAGCGCAAGATACCCAAAAGTGCAGAGGATGAATCCGGCGATGCTCACGAAGTACACATAGGCGATGGTCAACAGGGTCCCGAGGATCAGGAGACCGTGATACCGCTTCGGCGCCTCCGCCTGTTCCTCCGCGGCATCATCCTCCAATTCCTTCCCTTTATGAAACAGGGCCACCTTGGCAATTTCGTACAGACAAACCAGCATTGTCAGACCCAGGAGCAGTTTCGGCCAGAAGTCCGGTCCGAGATTCCCTGTCCGGGCGGTAAAAACAAATCGGTCGGCCAGAACATAGAAATACGCGCTGATCGCAAGAACAACGGCATAGGGAACAATCCGCTTGATTTTATCCATGGCCATGATCCGCAAGAACCTCCATAAGGAATGTCTGTCTCCCGGCCGGTGCCGGGAGACAGACCCGATAGAGCAACGCTATTTCTTCTTTGCACCCCAGGTCCTGTTCATCATGTCGAGCTCGGCATGGATGAACTTGGTGCACTCCTCATGGTTCATGTAGCTGTCCGGCGTGGCGTACTGTTCCTCGAGGAAGGCCTTGTACTCAGGCGTCGCCGCCACCTTTCCGAAGGCGTCGGAGAGGACCTTGATCCGGTTCGGATCCGTCCCCGCTTTGGCGATGATGGCCCGGAACTGGGGGAGGCCGACATCGTAACCGAGCTCCTTGGAGCAGGGAACATCCTTGAAGGCCGCAAAACGCTGGGGGCCGAACATGACGATGGGTTTGATCTGCTTGCTTGTAATGTATTGCCGTACGTCCCCGGCCTGTTCGTAAAGCGCGTCCACATGGGTTCCCAGAACGGAGACATACCGTTCGCTGGGCTTGGAGTAGGGTACCTGGATCACCTTGACCCCCTTGCTCTCCAGATAGGTCAGCGTGATGTCGTCGACGCTTCCGAAACCGAGGGTCGCCACTTTCAGGGTTCCGGGCTTTGCCTTGGCCTCCTTCTCAAAATCGGCCCAGGATTTGAAGCGGCTGTTTTCCGCCACGAACAGAAAGGAGGGACCGAGGATCAGGCGCGCCACCGGCATGATGTCGGTGATCTTCCAGCCGGCCGTTGAGGTCGCGAGAACGGCGTGGGAATCGGCGATATAGACGGCGATGGAGTGACCGTCCGCGGGCGCGGCCAGCAGCTTGGCGATTCCCGTGCCGCCGGTGGCTCCCGGAACATCGACCACCGGGAAAGGAACGCCGAGCAGCTTCTCCATCAGAACGCCCGATTTCCGAGCAAGCTGGTCCGCGCCTCCGCCGGGGCCCCAGGGGACGATGTACTCGATCGCCCGGGAAGGGTATTTCTCCTGGGCTGCCGCTTCCTGCAGAAGAGGCGCCGCCAGCACCGCCGCCGAAAAGGCCCATATCATGACCGCCACCCCATATTTCCGCATGCGCTTTTCCATCATTTCCTCCTCCTTTCGATTTTGTGTCCCGTCATCGCCGGGACGGGTGATTCAGAATAAAAAACAACCTCCGACAGTTCAGCATTTCGTTTCATCTTTCATGACCCTCCGCAGCATCTTGCCCTGGGCGCTGATGGGCAGAATGTCACGGAATTCGATCTGCTTCGGCGCCTTGTAGGAGGCCATCTTTTTCTTGCAAAAGGCTGCGATCTCCTCTCGGGTGATGCTTTCCTTTGCCTCATCCTTCGGAACAATACAGGCTTTCACGGTCTCGCCGTAGTAGTCGTCAGGAACCCCGAAGACCATGGCCATGCGAATCTTGGGATGGGTATAGAGGATCTCCTCCACCTCCCTGGGCCAGACCTTGTAGCCGCCGCTGTTGATCATGTCCTTGACCCGGTCTACGATGAAGAAGTACCCCTCCTCGTCCATGCGGACCACATCGCCCGTATGAAACCAGCCTCCGGCCATGGCCGTCTCGGTGGCCTCGGGCTTCCCCCAGTATTCCTTCATGATCTGGGGCCCCCGGAGCACCAGTTCCCCCTCCTCGCCCATGGCCAGATCGGCGCCGGTCTTGAGATCGATCACCTTCGCATCCGTATCCGTCAGAGGAATCCCGATGGAGCCCGCCTTGGCCTTTTCGATCGGGTTGGCG
>JAXDCM010000165.1:0-15602 GCA_034677965.1 Syntrophales bacterium | reverse complement strand
AAGAGAACCACATCATCGGAATCCTGAGCGACCAAAATGTATCCGTCCGGGAAGGGGTTTTTGTCGATTTCTTCGGCCGTCCGGCCTGCTCGGGGGTCGGGTTGGCGGTTATGGCCCTGCGTTCCGGTGCGCCGATCATCCCGGCCTTCATGGCAAGGCAGAAGTCCGGCAAATACAAGCTGATCCTGAAACCCGTCGTGGAGGTCTCCCGAACCGGGGATTACGAGAGGGATCTGCGGGAGAACACCCAGGGATTTACCCGAATCGTCGAAGAGGTCGTCCGGGAGTACCCCGACCAGTGGTTCTGGATCCACCAGCGTTGGAAAACGCAGAAGTGCCAAATCGGGACGGAATAGCAATCGATGCGCCCGGAAAAGAGGACCCTTTCATGAGGTTTTGCCGATCTTGATCTACCTGAGGGACATCAGCCTTTCCTTCTCCGACCGAAAGATCTTTGACAGGATCAACTGGACGATCACAGACCGCGGACGCATCGGTCTGGTCGGCGACAACGGGACCGGCAAGACGACGATGCTGAGGGCCATCCTCGGAACCGTCGACCTGGATGGAGGGACCATCGAAATCCCCGACCGCAAGCGGGTCTCGATCGGCTACCTTCCCCAGGATTTGGTCGAGCTGGACCCTCTGCCGCTTCTGGATTACCTGCGGCGGAAAAGCGGCATCGCCGTACTGGAGAGGCAACTCAGGCGCTGCGAGGAGTCCCTGTCAACCTCTTGCGCCGATGATGCCGAACACGAAAAAATGCTGAAGGATTACGAAACCGCCCTCGCCCGATTCCAGGCAAGGGACGGCTATGCCTTCGAGTCACAGGCCAAGCAGATGCTCGCCGGTTTCGGATTTCGCCAGAGCGACTTCACGAAGAACTGCGCGGAGTTCTCCGGCGGTTGGAAGATGCGGATCATGCTTTCCGTCATTCTCCTCTCCCGGCCGGACATCATGCTCCTCGACGAGCCGACCAATCACCTCGACACGGAAAGCCTCGAATGGCTGGAGAGCTGGCTGAAGGACTACCCCGGGACGATCGTCACGATCGCCCACGACCGTGTCTTCCTCGACAAGATCGTCAGCGTGATTGCCGAACTGGCGAACCGGCAGATCACGCTTTACAAGGGAAACTACTCGCATTACCTCGCCGAGAAGGAGCGCCGCCGCGAGGCCCTCCGGAAAGAGATGGAGCTGCAGAGAGCTGAGATCAAGCGGATCAAGGGGTTTATCGAAAGGTTCCGCTACAAGGCCACCAAGGCCAGCCAGGTTCAAAGCCGTGTGAAGCAGTTGGAGAAGTTCGAAATGCTCCGGGAGGAGGGAAACGGCCGGGCCGTGAAAATACGCTTCCCGGAAAGTCCCCGCAGTGGAAAGGAGGTCCTTTCGGTGCGCCGTCTGGCAAAATCCTACGGGGATCTCAGCGTTTTCCATGACGTGAATTTCACGCTCTACCGGGGCGAAAAGGCGGCTGTCGTCGGCGTGAACGGAGCGGGAAAATCCACCCTTTCACGGATCCTCAGCGGCGTTGAAACGCAGACGGCCGGCGAAGTCTCCACGGGATTGAACGTGAAGATGGCTTTTTTCTCGCAGGAGAGCGCACAGAACCTGGATTATCGGCGAACGATCTGGGATGAGGTCAACGCCGCCGGGACGCGGAGCAACGACCAGGAGCGGCGGAATCTGCTGGGCGCCTTCCTCTTCTCCGGGGACGACATTCACAAAGAGATTTCGATCCTCTCCGGGGGCGAGAAGTCCCGGCTGGCTCTGTTGAAAATCCTTCTGACCGACACAAACCTGCTGATCCTCGACGAACCCACGAATCACCTCGACATCAAGACCAGAGAGATTTTTCAGAATGCACTTCTCCGCTACCAGGGCACGATCCTGATCGTTTCGCATGACCGCTACTTCCTGGACTGCCTCGTCAGCCGGGTTTTCGAACTCCGGAACGGCGTCTGCCGTGAATATCGCGGCAACTACTCCTACTTCATCGAAAAGCGACGAGAAGAGCAGATCTCGCCGTCTGCGCCGGCGGCAGTTGCGCCTTTGACAAAAACCGCTGCCGGGTCCCCTCAGCCCATCACGGCGACACAGTCCGCTGCGGGGCAGGGAAACGCTCCGGAGCCGAAGTCTCAAGAGGAACGGAGCCGCAAGAGCAAGGAAGAAAAAAGGCGGGAAGCCGAGGAACGAAACCGGATCTCCCGGGCGACGGCCTCGCTGAGACGCGATCTGGAAAAAACCGAGCAGCAAATCGGCCTGTTTGAGACGAAAAAAAAAGAGGCCGAAGGCATCCTTTGCGAACCGGACACCTACAAAGATCCGGAACGGATCAGGATTCTCAACCAGGAGGTCAGGGCAGCCGACGCACAGCTCGAAGATCTCTACTACCGCTGGAACGATCTGAGTCTTCGGCTGGAGTCGATCGAGGAGTCCCTGAGGGACGGAAAGCCGGAGAGGTTGTCCTGAAGATCTCGGCAGCGCATCCGAAAAGGTTGTGGATCATGCATCCTTCCGTCATCGTGCGGCTCTGTAGATGTCCTGCCGAATGCAAAAAACACGGGCCGGCGTTGAACCGGCCCGTTTTCCTTTGTCCGAACACCTGCAGTCGCTATACCCCGTCCAGACTCGTGCTCTCATGTTTTCGATACCAGGCGCCCGGATCGATAAAATACTCCTCCGTGTCCTTCAGGGAGGCGTAATGCTCCTGTTCGATGCCGGAGAGCAGCCCGAAGAACGCCTTCTCCTTCGGATCGGTCGATTTGTCTCGGAGCTCTGCATAAAACTGCGCCCCCTTGGCCTCAAAATCGATCGCCTTGCGGACGGCCGCCAGATCATCGGCGTCCCCGCCCTGAGTCTCCCCGCCCCGAGCCGCCTTTCCGAATACGGAACGAACCGCGGTGTCCGCAACTTTCAACGGGACGGTTTCCGGCCATTTCCGATCCTTCTTCCAGTTTTCGGCCAGCTGTTTCAGGCGTTCATGGTGTTCCAGCTCCTCGCCTGCAATCTGCGCGAACATGGCCTTTCCGACCGGATTCGAGGTTCTTTCGGCATTTTTCAGGTAGAAATGGTGCTCGTTCATCTCATTCTTCAACGCGATTTCCAGTGCATTCAAACGTGGTTCCATGGATATCTCCTTTTCATAGCTGCGCCCGGTGTTCTGGACGTAACAACTTTTCCTGTTTCAGAACAGCCCCGGTGATTTGGTTTCCTCAGGACGGCGGATCGTTTCCGGAAACGGGGTCGCCGCCGCCTATTCAATCTTCCGGAACATTTTTCCCTTCGCCCCGCAGACCGGGCAGGTCTCGGGAGCCTCCCTCTCTGCGGTGTATCCGCAGACAGGGCATACATAGTAGGGGTAAATCTCTCCGCTTTCTCCCAGACTCTTCAATAACTTTTGATAAAGCGCGGCGTGGACCTTTTCCACCTCATTGGCGAAATGGAACGAGCGTTCCGCCTCCTTGTTTCCCTCAGCCCGGGCCGATTCGATCATTCCGGGATACATGGACCTGAATTCATGAGTCTCGCCGGCCATGGCCTCTTCGAGATTTTCCCGTGTGGAACGGACCCCCTTCAGCGCTCGCAAATGGCTGTGCGCGTGGATCGTTTCCGCATCCGCCGCCGCCCTGAACAGCCGTGCGGCCTGGGGAAACCCCTCCTGGTCCGCCTTGGCGGCAAAGGCCAGATACTTCCGGTTGGCCTGGGATTCGCCGGCGAAGGCCTCCCTCAATGCATCTTCCGTTTTGGACATCACTGTTTCTCCTTTCCATTCCATTTTCAATTCAGGTGTAGGTTCCCGGGAAATTCGGTTTCCGCTTCTCCTTTTGCGCGCGAATCCCCTCTCGGGCGTCGGCGCTGGCGAAGATGGGGAGCCCGATCTCCAATTCCTTCTGGAACGCGGCGCTGTAACCCATATCCATGCTTTCCCGGAAACAGCGGATGATCCCTTGAACGGCGAGCGGCCCGTTTCCGGCGATCCTCTCCGACAATTCCATAGCCGCCGCCATCAAGTCGCCCACCGGAACGACGCGATTGAGGAATCCCCATTCCAGCAGGGTCTGGGCCTTGAAATTTCCGGCCGTCAACAGAATCTCCATCGCCCGGCAAGGCGTCAGGATCCTTGGCAGATAGACGTTCGATCCGCCGGTCGGCATGATGCCCAGGCTCGCCTCGCGCATCTGAAAAACGGCATCCTCCGATGCGATACGCAGGTCCGCCCCCATGATCATCTCAAATCCCCCGGTGAGGCAGTAACCGTTCACGGCGGCAATGACCGGCTTTTTGACGATGTTCGGTTTCAGCATCGCCTCCGCCACATGCGGTCCCACCCGGGAAAGCCACCGTTCCGCATCGGTTTCCGGCTCACGCATCTTGGTCAGGATCGGAATCGCCGTCCGGAGGTCCATCCCGGAGCAGAAAATATCCGGAAGGCAGGAATGGAGGATCACGACGCGGATTTGATCATCCGCGTTGACATTTTTCCAGGCCTCATGCAAATCCATCAGAATCTGGGGATCCAGCGCATTTTTTTCCTTCGGGCGGTTCAGGCCCACCTTCGCGACATGCCCTTCTTTTTCAAAATTCAAGCCCATGGATGCCTCCATTCTCTGCATTTTTAGCAAATTTCGATTTTGACCACAAGCCGAAAATCAGACCCCTTCTCTACCCTTCGCCATACTGCTCCCGGATCCAGGACTGATAGGTGCCGCTCCGTACCCGCTCGCTCCATTCTTTGTGTTCAAGATACCAGAGCACGGTCTTCCGCAGACCGGATGCAAAGGATTCAGCGGGTTTCCAGCCCAGCTCCCCGCTCAACTTGGAAAAATCGATCGCGTATCGACGGTCGTGACCGGGCCGATCCTTCACGAACGTGATCAGACGCCGTCGGGGCGCTCCCGCAGGCTCGATTTCGTCCACGAGGTCGCAGATCATCTCCACGATGGTGATGTTCTCCATCTCCGCATGGCCGCCGATGTTGTACGTTTCTCCGCGTGCCCCTTTTTCCATGATCGTCCGGATCGCCTCGCAATGGTCGGTGACATAAAGCCAGTCCCGGACATTCCTTCCGTCTCCGTATACCGGAAGAGGTTTCCCGTCCCGCGCGTTGAGGACGATCAGCGGAATCAACTTTTCAGGGAACTGATAGGGGCCGTAATTGTTCGAACAGTTGGAGATCGTGGTCGGCAGGCCGTAGGTTTCATGGTAGGCCCGGACAAGATGATCGGAGGATGCCTTGGACGCGGAATAGGGACTGTTCGGACGGTAAGGCGTTTCCTCGGTGAAATACCCCTCCCGGCCAAGACTTCCGTACACCTCGTCGGTGCTGATGTGGTGGAAAATACGGAAGCGGCTGCCGCCGCCCCTCGCCGCTTCAAGGAGGTTGAACGTTCCGATGATGTTGGTCTGTACAAAGCTGTCCGGCTTTTTGATGGAACGGTCCACATGAGACTCCGCCGCGAAATGACAGACGGCATCGATCCGATGGCGGTCAAAAATGCCCCTGAGCGCATCCATGTCGCAGATATCCGCTTTCTCGAAAAAATAACGTTCCGGATGTGCTTCTTTGACGCCTTTGAGGTTGTCGGGGTTTCCGGCATAGGTTAGGCAGTCCGTGTTGATGATCCGCCCCTGGAACCGCCCATCCGCAAGGAGATGGCGGATGAAGTTGCTCCCGATAAAACCGCACCCTCCCGTGACCAATAAATTTTCGCTGTTCATGGATCTCCTTTCATCATTGGCATCTCCCGGCTCGATACGTGAGCCGGCGGAACGTGCGACGAATCACCTTAGCGGAGCAAATAAGCCCTCGCCATGTTCCGCCGCCGTTCGGCGGGCCCCATCTTATGGAAATCGGTCCGCTTGTCAACCGATAATTGACGCTACAGGTAGGATCGGGCCCCTGCAAAGGTGCGCTTGAAAGGGTCCACGGCGAGGGAATCCGCGCGAATCCGCTTCCCCCGACCCGGGGCATGGATGAACCAACCATCACCGGCATAGATACCGACATGGGAAATCTCGGCACCCCCGTCCGCGAAGAAAAGGATATCCCCTCTCCCCGGCGCCGAGGGATCCACGGGGATCCCCGCCGTGAACTGATCCCGCGATGTCCGGGGAAGATCGAGTCCGTTCAAATGATAGACGGTCATCGTCAATCCGCTGCAGTCGAAACCGGTTTCAACCGAGCTTCCTCCCCAGAGGTATGGAACGCCGATAAAGCTCCGGGCGGTCCGGACCAGTTCCTCCCGGAGGTAAGCCTCGCCGCGTCCATCCCACTGTGCAGCCGTGTACTCCTCGGGTGCGACAATATAGAACTCTTCGATGATGCCTCCTGCCCTGAGATCCTCGGCCCGTTCCCGGGCCTGTTCCCGGCTTGGAAAATTTCCAAAACGGACCTTATATAAACCCTGATAGGCAACAAAATAGGTGGCATCGAGACCCTTCTGCTGAAGAGACCGGGTGAGATGTGCGGCATTTTCCACCCGCGCAAACGCACCGGCCTGAATGCTATAAGCGAGCCGGGAAAGCGTCTGCTTTCCCGCAAACGGCACCGACGGGGCGGTCGGCTTGATATCGGGATGAACGGTCAAACGGCTGCATCCCCCGACCACAAGGATCAGGAGAATTCCACCCAGTAGCAGAGACCCCCTGCAGCGCTTCCTCTCCATCCTGTATTTCCACATCATCGTCGTCCGTACAGCGTCATTTTTGCGGGACACTTTCATCAATCCGTGCAGAAAAAGCAAGCGCTCTCTCCGGGATCGGCATGACGGGTTTTGTTTGACATACCCATGCGTCTTGACTATAGTTCATCCAGTTTTCGAAAAGGGGGCGAGGGATGTTTCAGAAGGCCAAATGGGCTGCGGCCAGGATTGTCTTTATCCTGTTCGCGCTGGGAGGTGCGATTTCAGGCAATTTGCTCACCTACCTTCTGGGTCCCCTCTATTCCTGGTATTTTTTCAATGATTTTCATTTTTTAAAGTACCATCGTTATAGCTTTCCAGTCACCGTCAGCGCTTGGAGGCTGCTCAAAGAATGGATCCACAATCCGGCGTACCGCAGCATGTTCGCCATCCCGCTGACGGCGCCTCCGATGATCGGTCCGGACCGGTCGCGCGTCCGGGTTCGGGACTCCTGGCACGAACAGGACGGGGCATGCAATGGTTGCACCCGCTGCTGCACGATGAGACACTGCCCGATGCTGGACATGGAGCGGAATCGGTGCCGAAGCTACGGGTCGTTTTTCTGGCGCTATTTCAACTGCGGCCGATACCCTGAAAACAGCGAGCAGATCCGTTTTTACGAATGCAACAAGTGGGAAGTCATCCACGGGACGGGCACTGAAACGATCCGCGCCCCGATTCCCGATCAAGTCTCTCCGTTTTGACATTTCAGGCGACCCCAATGCCGGTACACAAGATCACGGGCCCCGTCGGTATCGATGATCCGACCGTCCAGTTGCGCATCCTCGACGGCCCTCAGAATCTCTTTGAACACCGGTCCCGGCGAAAAGCCCATGCCGATCAGATCCCTGCCGGTGAGCAGACGCTGCGGCCGGAGCGTCTCCGACGGAAACTCCATCCGCTTCTGCCTGCAGAACTCATAATGGTCCAGCAATCCGTGACTCGCAAGACAATCGAGCCGGTGGAGCTCCAGATGGAGAGCGAAATCAGGCACCCGCAGGAATCGTTTCAGGCGGTTCGGCCTCATCTTCTTTACATTCATGAAGAGCATGTGCCCTCGAACGAGTGCCAGGATCGCCTCCATCTCCTCCCGGGAAAAACGGAGCCGCCGAAGGATAGCGGACGAGATCCGCTCCCCCTGCTGAACATGGCCGTAAAAATGGGTCCCGCTTTCGTCCTCGAAACGGGTAACCCCTTTTCCGACATCATGGAGCAAAGCGGCCCACGCCAGACGCGGGTCGGCCACCCCATCCCGCCTGGGAAGCAGCGAAAGCATCCGCAGCGTATGTTCCCAGACATCCCCTTCAGGGTGAAAGACCGGGGGTTGAATGACCCCCCGAAGGATGTGAACCTCCGGCAAAATTTCCGCCAGCAAACCGCTCTCCAATAGAAGCTCCATGCCGCGGCGGACCGCCTGGCCGGTCAGCAGCCCCGACAGCTCGTCACGGATTCTTTCGGCGCTGATCTTTCGGATGCCGGCCGCATGATCGCGGATCCCCGCAAAGGTGGACGGCTCAATCGTGAAATCGAGCGTCGATGCGAAGCGAACCGCCCGGAGCATCCGGAGGTGATCCTCCGCGAAACGCTTCGCCGGATCGCCGATCGCACGAATGATCCCGTCTTCGATGTCGCGCCGCCCTTCGACATGATCGACAATGCGTCCGGTCACCGGGTCCATCAGCAGGCCGTTGATCGTGAAATCCCTTCGCCGGACATCCTCCGCCGCCGTCGCGTACGTGATGCGGGAGGGGCGGCGGCCGTCATTGTAATCCGCCTCTGTGCGAAACGTGGCCACTTCATAAGCCGTCCCCTCCACGACGACAAGGCAAACGCCGAAACGATCGCCGATGGGAATGGTTTTCGAAAAGAGTTCCCGGACCTTTTCGGGCCGGGCCGCCGTAACGATATCGTAGTCCGTTGGGGTTTCGCCCCGTAGAATATCGCGAACGCATCCGCCCACCCAGAAGGTCTCGTAGCCGGCATCCCGCAGCCGGCGGACAAGATCGGCGGCCTGATCCCTTCTTCGATCCGCCCGGTTCTGCATCCTCAAGATTTCCTCAATCGTTAGACAGGGACATCACCGAATCCACCTCCGCAGGCCACAGTGAAGCGCCGTGGTGAAAACGATGGTGGTGAGCGTGGATCCGATCGGCAATTCCCAGGTTTTGACCAGGTAGTAAAAGGCAATGCCCGCGATGAGCGAAACGGTGGCAAGGCCGTCCGCCCGGCAATCGCGGCAATCGCTTTTCAGAATGAAGTAATCGCTGAGAAGGATCGCGATGAGGGGAGAGAAAACCGAACCGAGCAGGTAGAGGAAATCCGTGTATCGTTCGATCGGAAAGACCAGCGCGATAGCCGTCCCGATCACGGTAAAACCCACCGCCGCGATTCGGTCATTGATCCTGGGGAAAATATTGATCAGCGAAATCCCCGCCGAATAGACGTCGAGAAAGGTGGTCGTCACGGTCGAGAGCCCGAGAACGGCCAGCGCCGTCAATCCCATATTGGCGGCAAGCATGATTTTCGTCGGATCGGGCGATCCGGACAAAAGGCCGCCGGCCATCCCGATCAAATACATCCAGCAGCTCCCGATAAAATAACCGAAGAACGGGGCCATCAGGGCGCCCCTCTTGGTTTTCGCGAGGGAGGTGTAATCGGAAATCAGCGGGAACCAGCTCAGCGGCATGATGATCGAGAGTTCGAATCCCATCCCGAAGGCCCCTTTTGTGCTCACCGAGGTCGCTGCGGCCGACGGTTGCATGAAAACGACCCAACTCATCAGGATCGTGAGGAGCAGCAGAAATCCGGCAGCAAAGGTGTTGATCCGCTTGAATCCCTTCACCCCCCAGAAGACCCAGAGGCCGACCAGCAGACCGACCAGACAGGACATCCACTGCGGGTGATCGAAACGCCACAGGGAAACGGCGATGGCATTCATCGCCGTTCCTCCCTCGATCACCATGATCGCCGTCCAGCCGACGAGCTGGAGGATGTTGACGATCGAGATCAGGTAGGAACCCTGCTTTCCGAAGGAGATCCTCGTGGACATGATCGCGGGGACCCTCTCCCGGAAACCGATCAAACCGGCCAGCACCAGCAGAAGAGTTCCCGCAAGATGACCGAGCAGAATCGCGGAGATCCCTTTCGCCGCTCCCAGTTCCGCCAGGTATCCCCCCGTCAGGATTTCAGCGACGGAAACGGCTGCGCCGAACCAGAGGAAAAAGAGGTTGATCCCGTTCAGGCTTGTTTTTTCCCTCATCGGCACGCCTCACCGACCGTGTCCGTTTTCCCGCTTTTCCGCTTCCATAAACCGCCGGATCCTCGTCGGAACAGGTTTCGAATCTTTCCCCCGGCATCCAGCCGGCAGCCGTGCCTCAAGTCCCCCGCAGCCGTTTACCTCATCGAAATGCCGTCGGTCTTGAAAAGCGGCGCGAGATGGTTTGTCGGCCCGTGGCCGCCGCCGATCCGCCAGGCTTGCCGAATCGCCGCGGTGATGTAACGCTTGGCCTCTTCGACGGCCCCGGCGACGTCCATCCCGCGGCCCAACAGGGTGGCGATCGCCGCAGAGTAAGTGCAGCCCGTTCCATGCGTGTCCGACGTTTCGATCCGCGGCGAGCTGAATGTCCGGAAATGTATGCCGTCATACAGCAGATCCACGGCATCCCCGGCGAGGTGTCCCCCTTTCAGGACGACATTTTCGGCCCCCAGGTTCCGGATGACCCGTGCCGCCGCCTTCATATCGTCAAGGGTCGAGATCGTCATTCCCGAGAGAACTTCGGCCTCAGGGAGATTCGGCGTGAGGACAAAGGCCAGCGGAATGAGCTCCGCAATCATGGTTTTTTTGGCCTCTTCCCGGATCAGCGACGCCCCCCCCTTCGCCACCATCACCGGGTCAACGACAAGCCTTTCGATTCCGTAATCGCGAATCTTCCCGGCGACGACAAGGATCACCTCGGACGTGGCCAGCATCCCCGTCTTCGCCGCATCGACCCCGATGTCGGCCGCAACCGCATCAAACTGCGCAGCCACAAATGCCGGCGGGACATCATGGATACCGTGCACCCCGAGCGTGTTCTGGGCCGTCAGCGCGGTGATGACGCTCATTCCGAACCCGCTGAGAACCGTAATCGTTTTCAGATCCGCCTGGATGCCCGCCCCGCCGCCGGAATCGGAACCGGCGATCGTCAATATCCGGACCGGCTTCATTCTTCCCCCTCCCCCGGGAAAACCCCCGGTCGAAAATACCTCACCACGAGAAGAAGCCCCGAATCCATTTCGATGATCCCTCTCTTCGAGGTCAGGCGGTTGCTGATCCCGTAGGGTCTGCCGACTTCCATCGTAGCCGCCTTCAACGGATACTCAAATCCCGTCAGTGTAATCCCTGTCACCGGCCCTGCAAAGGGGAACAGGGAGACGGTCTGGCCGGCTTCGCCTTCGAGAATCCACCTTTTTTCAGCCAGAAACAGATCGCACCACCGGTCGATCAGCTTGACCCCGATCCCCTTCTCCCTGCCCTGGAACAACAGCGAGATGTTTGCCAGCGTATGATCCACGCGGTGACCGAGGGCGCCCCAGATCCAAATCTCGGTCGCGCCCATCCGGAATGCCTCTCGGAGAGCAAGCTCCGTATCCGTTTCATCCTTCCGGCGGGCATGACGGACGATCCGGCACCCTTTCGCCTCGTAGCGGCGCTGCGCTTCGGAATCCAGGGAATCCATGTCGCCCACGATCAGGTCGGGGATCCTCCCCAGCTCATCGAGCCGGCGTGCGCCGCCGTCCGCGCAGATGATCGCCGCTGGCCTCTTCTTCGCCGCCTGCCGCCGGAAAAACACGGGCGCGAGAACCGCGCCGCCGGATACGATAAAAATCACCTTGCCCATGATCCATCCACCGCACCGCCATCCGACGGCCGCCCCAAAACAAAAAAACCATACCCGCACGGGATATGGCTCCGAAATAGAAATATGAACAACAGAACTCCTGCCATTCCCTACGCTGGCATTACCCAGGTCAGGTTCAAAGGGTATTCTCTCAGCCTGTGCGGCACCCCTTGCGTCTGTTCCTTACATCCCTCCCCCGTAAAAATCAAGTCGATTTTCCCGGCCCCGATTTCGAGGGTCCGAGGCGAAAAAGCCGGCGGGCGTTCTCTTCCGTAAACCGCTTCAACTCATCGACGGACTCCCCTCGGATTTGAGCCAGGCAGCGCGCCGTTTCCACGACGTAGGCCGGCTCGTTGCGCTTCCCGCGCCAGGGCTGCGGGGAAAGGTAGGGGGCGTCCGTCTCGATGAGGAGCCGCTCGGCCGGAATCCGGCAAGCCACCCTGCGGAGCTGTTCCGCTTTCCGGTAAGTCACCGGACCGGCCACGGAGAGGTAAAATCCCCCGTCCAGACATTCCCGGGCCATGGCCGCGTCCCCGGAAAAGCAGTGAAGGACTCCCTGCAGACGGTTCCTGCGTGCCTTCAGAATGGAGACCGTTTGCGCATGGGCCTCGCGGTCATGAATGATCACCGGCAGGCCCAGCTCTTCGGCAAGGTCAAGCTGTTCGGCAAAATGTCGCAGTTGCGTCTCCCGCGGAGAGAATTCATGAAAGAAATCAAGGCCGATCTCTCCGATGGCCACCACCTTCTCCTCCCGTGCGATTCGCCGGAGGGCGTTATAGGTTCCGGCGCCGATCTCCTTCACCTCATGGGGATGGATGCCGACCGCCGCATGAACGATGGGGTAAAGAGCGGCCAGCGAAACCGCCTTTTCGCAGTCGGGAATCGTCGTTCCGACGGTGATGATCGCCGTCACACCGGCGGCCTCCGCCCGCGCGAGAACCGCTTCCCGGTCGCCGTCGTATTCCCTCATTTCCAGATGCGCATGGCTGTCGATCGCCATGACCCGTCACCTCCGGTAAAACTCGTTGCAACCCCGCGCCGGGAAAGGCAGCCCGGCTCCTTTCCCATGAATCGTCCTCCGAGATCCGTAACATTACTTCTCAGATCGAGCCGGTCAGGCGGCACGCCCTCTTCAGATGTTCACCCGCCTCCGCAGCCATCCGTTCGATCAGTTCCCGGCAGGTTGGAATGTCCCGGATCAGTCCGATCGACTGGCCGACCATCAGCGGGGCGTAATCCACATCTCCCTTTTCCCAGGCCTCCCGGATCCTCGGCCCGGCCAGAAGCGGGATCAGTTCCTCCAGTCCGCCGCCCCGAGCCTCGATGGCGAGAACCTCCTCGAGAACACGGTTTTTGAGCGCACGCCCCTGCAGACCGATCGACTTCCCGAAGATCACCGTCTCGTATTCGTGCCTCCGGAGCAGTTCCTGCTTGACATTTTCATGGACCTCGCATTCCTTCGTGGCCACGAAGCGGCTTGCCATCATCACCCCCTGCGCCCCCAGGATCAGGGCCGCTGCGAATGAACGGCCGTCGGCAATCCCCCCCACGGTCACGACCGGGATTTTCACCGACTCCACAATCCGGGGCGTCAGAACCATGGTCGTCACATCGTCGTTCAGCGGATGGCCCCCCTCCTCGATCCCGGCTGCGTAGATGCCGTCATAACCCGCCTTTTCTGCGTGGAGCGCGTGACGGACCGCGCCGACCTTATGGAAAAGTTTGACATCGGCTTTTTTCAGCATCTCTACCGTCTGCATACCGCAGGCCTTGTCGACCGGCGTTCCGGAGAATTCGATCCCGCTCACCCGCTCCTCGGCGCAGACACGGCAGTAGATCTTGTGATGCTCCGGCGTGATCCGGACGGACGGCAATAGCGTAATGTTCACCATGAAGGGCCGATCCGTCAGCCTCCGGGTTTCACGAATCGCCTCCCGAAAGGCCTCTTCCGACTCGTAGTTTCCCGCGGTCAGGTTGCCCATGCCGCCCGCATTGGACACGGCGGCGCAGAGCCCGGGCTTGCAGATCCACATCATGGCCCCGCAGAGAATGGGGTAGCGGATCCCGAACATCTCCGTAATGGCCGTCTTGAACATGTCTCCACTCCTTTCTGCGTCAGGGAGGTCCGTGAGGTCACGGACACGATTGGGGCCGGTTTCGGAATGAAACACCGACCGGCTTCGGAAACGAACTTTGCCCTAACACATACGATCTGATGCTGCAACAGAATCCTTTCGGCGCTTGCCAACGCAATGCAAATGGGGTATGTCCGTAGCCGATCCGCCCGGGCAAATGGTCTTTCATGAGCGCCGACGAATCGATCTGAATGAATCGAAGCCTTTTCGTTTCTTTTGTGGAGACGGAAGGGACGATAAGGAGAAAACCCATGGCGGGTATCGACGGAGGGATTCTGTTTTCCCCGGACCCACTGCGCGCCTGGACGCAGCAGATCTTCCGGAAACTCGGGGTCGGCGAGGAGGATGCCCTCCTGCTGACCGACTCGCTGATCGAGGCAAACCTGCGGGGGGTGGACACGCACGGGATCACCCGCGTGCTGTGCGTATACGCGGAAAGAATCCGCAGGGGGGTCGTGAACTCGGAAAGCCGTTTCACGGTTCTGCGGGAAAGAGCCTCCACCGCTTTGATCGACTGCCACAACAGCATCGGCCAGATCGGCGCGGCAAAGGCGATGCGGATGGCCATCGAAAAGGCCCGGCGGACCGGCGTCGCCTTCACGGCGGTGACGCACTCCAACCATTACGGGATGGCCGCATACTGGGCGATGATGGCCCTCCCGCAGGGCATGATCGGGTTCAGTTCCACCAACGCCCCGGCCGCCGCGGCCCCGTCGGGCGGGCGGACGGCGATGTTCGGCACCAATCCTTTCGCGGTCGCCGTTCCCGCGGGTCGGGAGCTTCCGGTGGTCCTGGATCTGGCGACGACCGTAGTGGCCCGCGGCCGAATCATTCTTCACGCCAAGGAGGACAAGCCCCTCGAGCCGGGATGGGCATTCGACGAACGGGGCAATCCCACCACGGATCCGCACGCCGCGTTGAGAGGGCTTCTCGCTCCGATCGGGGGATACAAGGGATACGGAATCATGCTGGCGGTCGACCTGCTCTGCGGCGTGTTGACCGGCTCCAATTACGGGACCCACTTTCCCGGCTTTCTGGCGGACAACATGGTCGACCCGGCGGATGTCGGGAGCGTCTTTGCCGCCGTCTGCGTCGAAAGCTTCATGGACCTGAGCGAATTTACGGAGGCCGTGGACAGGGCCATTCAGGAGATCCGAACTTCGGAAAGGGCCGATGGAGTCCGGCGCATTTACATCCCCGGCGAGATCGAATTCGAAAAAAGGGCCGAACGTCTCGCCCGGGGCATCCCGATCCCCGAGCCGGTGGTCCGGGATTTCATCGCCCTCGGCCGCGAGCTGAACGTCCCTTTTCCACAGAGCTGAACAGCGAAACGCTCCGCCCTGGTTTCACCGGCGAAGAATCGAATCCATCATGGAACCCGGAAATCGGAATCCGGAATAGCGGTCTCCCCGCACGCGTCTGATGAATCAACCGCGGTTCCGCCGGATCCCGCCGGTATCAGAAGCGCGACGACCTCGACATGGGCGGTCTGGGGAAACATATCCAGCGGCTGGAGCTTTCTGAGGACGTAACCGCAACCGGCGAGAAACCGGACATCCCGCGCCTGCGTTGCGGGATTGCAGGAGACGTAGACGATCCGATGCGGATGAAGGGAGGCCGCCGCGTCCAAGGCTCCGTTGCTGCAGCCCTCCCGCGGCGGATCGAACAGGATGACGTTCGCGGTGCGACGGCGGTCCAAGAATTCATTCCGAAGGAGAACGTTCACATCCCCGTGTAAAAATCCGGCCTGCGGAATCCTTTCGCGATTCAGATTGATCCTGGCGCAGCGAACGGCCTCCCGATCCCCTTCGATCCCCGTCAGTGCAGCGGCCTGCGGCCCGAGAAACAGGGAAAAGAGGCCTGAACCCGCGAACGCATCGATGACCGTCTCGCGCCCGGTGAGCCCG